>JBASNZ010000074.1:0-6339 GCA_049657775.1 Coriobacteriia bacterium
GCGCAGTTTGATGCCATCCCAGATGAAGCGCCCCGACGTCGTGGCGATCCACGACCTGAACGCAACGACGCTCGCAATGACGGCTGCAACGACCACCAACCCAGGCCAGCTGCGCGCGCCATCCGAAACGGCAACCAGAATCTGCGTTGGCAGGGGAAGCGTGCCCCCCATGTCGCTGAACATCTTCTGGAACGTGGGCACCACGAAGATCATCATCGCGACCAGCACTATCAGTACAAGAGCGCCCATCGCTATCGGGTAGGTCATGGCCGATTTGATCTTGGCTTTGAGCTGCGCGTCGCGCTCGAAGTGATCGGCGACTCGAACGAGCACCTCGTCGAGCACACCTCCGGTCTCTCCCGCACGGACCATGTTGATGAAGATCGGCGGAAAGACCTTGGGGTGCCTGGACATCGCTTCCGAAAGCGACTGACCAGCTTCGACGTCGCGACCCACCTGGGAGATGATGTCGCGGAGTTCCTTGCTCTCGGACTGGCCGCTGAGGATGCTCAAGCACTTGGTGAGCGAGAGACCGGCGTTGATCATCGTGGCGAACTGCCTGGCGAAGATGGTGATGTCCTTCATCTTCACTGGGCTGCCGAACTGGATCTTGCTGAGGGCCGCCAGGCGGTCCTCGTTCAGATCAAGGATGATGTAGCCCATTTGGCGGAGCTTCGCGGCGACGGAGTCGCGACTCTCGCCCTCGAGCCTGCCGCTGACGACCTTGCCGGTCTTGTCGCGAACGCTGTACTTGAATGTAGTCGCCATGATGTGCGCCTCTTTCGTTCCCTGCTAACGGGTCCGGCCCAGCAACGTCATGAGTATGTTCGGGTCGATCGCCCGCTGCAGTGCAGCCTCAAGGCTCACGAGGCCTCTACGCTGCAGATCGGCGAGGCTCTGATCCATCGTGACCATACCATACTGGTGCCCTGACTGCATCGCGCTCATAAGCTGGTGTGTCTTGCCCTCCCGGATCATGTTCCTGATTCCGGCAGTAGGTATCAGGACCTCGCACGCGACCACCCGGCCAGTACCTTGTATCGTCGGAAGCAGCTGCTGACTTAAGATGCCCTGCAGGGTTCCTGCCAATTGAACGCGAACCTGCTGCTGCTGATACGGCGGGAAGACGTCGATGATCCGGTCGATCGTCTGCGCGGCGTCTTGCGTGTGAAGCGTCGCGAGCACCAGGTGCCCCGTCTCAGCAGCAGTCAGTGCGGCCGAGACGGTCTCAAGATCACGCATCTCACCGATCAGGATCACATCAGGGTCCTGGCGGAGTACGTACTTCAGGGCGCAGGAGAAGGACTTGGTGTCGGATCCCACCTCGCGCTGGTTCACCATCGCCGCCTTGTGGTGGTGCAGATACTCGATGGGATCCTCAACGGTCATGATATGGACCTCTTGGTGCTCGTTGATGTAGTCGACCATCGCAGCCAGAGTCGTGGACTTGCCGGATCCGGTTGGACCCGTCACCAGCACGAATCCTCGTGGCTTCGCACACAGCGACTCCATCACCTTCGGGAGACCAAGTTGTTCGAAAGACCGTATCTGCACGGGTATGTGCCTGAACGCGGCCCCCAGGCTCATACGCTGGTAATAAGCGTTCACACGGAAGCGACCAGAACCGGGGAGCGCATACGCGAAGTCGTACTCCCACTCCCGTTCCAGTCGTTCGCGCTGATCTTGAGTGAGGATCGCATAGAGGAGCTGTTTTGTGTCCTTGGCGGATAGTCTGGGCAGATCCGAAAGTATCAGGCGCCCGTTGATGCGCATCACCGGCGGCATGCCAACGGCAAGATGCAGGTCGGACCCTCCGCGCTCGACCAACTCCATCAATAGCTCGTTCAGATCCACAGGCCACCTCCCCCGCGACTGTTGACCCTAGGCGATCACGCGCGCGATCTCTTCGAGCGACGTGAGGCCCATTCTCACCTTCTCCAGACCATCCTGCTTGAGCGTGAGCATCCCCTGCTCCACAGCCGCATCCTTGATCTCATCGGCCCTGGCGCCCGCAACCGTCAGATCGGATATCTCCTCGCTGATCAGCATAACCTCGTGAACGCCCATTCGCCCGCGATAGCCCGTACCTCCGCACTTCTTACAGCCGACCGCGCGTTGCAGCTTCTCTGGCAAGTTGTCCTCACGATAGCCTGCATCCAGAAGCGCTTGCCGGGGAGGCGTGAACTCCTCCTTGCAATCCTTGCACAGCCTACGGGCGAGCCGCTGGGCCAACACGCAGTCGACAGCGGACGCGACCAGGAAGGGCTCGACGCCCATCTCGACAAGACGAGTGATCGCGCCGGGTGCGTCGTTGGTGTGCAGGGTGGAGAGCACGAGGTGTCCGGTTAGGGCGGATTCGATGGCGATCTGCGCGGTCTCCTGATCCCGAATCTCACCGACCAGGATGACATCGGGCGAGCACCGAAGGAACGACCGGAGCGCTCTGGCGAATGTCAGGCCAGCCTTTACGTTGGTCTGTATCTGGTTGACTCCGGGCAGACGATACTCCACCGGATCCTCGGCAGTGATGATGTGCCTGCCCGGATCGTTCAGGACGTTGACGGCGGCGTACAGCGTCGTTGACTTGCCCGAGCCGGTGGGCCCGGTTACGAGGATGGTACCGTATGGTTTCTTGAATGAAGACTCGAACCTTTCCAGCGCGGTGTCGATAAAGCCCAGGTCGTCAAGCTTGAGCATGATGCTGTCTTTCCGAAGGATACGCAGAACGACACGTTCCCCATACACAGTGGGCAGTGTTGAGACACGGAGGTCCATATGGTGGCCGCTAACGGTAAGGGCGGCGTGACCATCCTGGGGCTTACGCGACTCCGCGATGTCCATGTCCGCCATGATCTTGAAGCGGCTGATGATGGACTGCTGCGTGGCTTTGGGGCTCCGCATCATCTCGTGGAGCACACCGTCGATGCGGTACCTGACCCGCATGTCCTTCTCTTGCGGCTCGATATGGATGTCCGACGCGCGGTCGGTGACGGCCTTGTTGATGATGTAGTTGACCAGCTTCACGATCGGCGCCTCATCGGCGACTTCGGTCATCGAAGCCAGGTCGACCATGTCAACGTCTTCTGTGCCGAGGAAGTCCGTGTCCAACTGCTCGGCGACGCGGTAGTACTCGTCTACTGCTGCGGTGATGTCGTCCTTGGTCGAGATCGCGGGACGGATCTCGTAGCCGGTGATGATCCGCAGGTCGTCAAGTGCGAGCACGTTTTGCGGGTCCGCCATAGCAACGACAAGATGGTTGTTCTCGTCGAACTCGACCGGCATGAGCGAGTACCTGGTCGCCAGGTCCTTGGGCACGATGGCGATGGCCGACGGATCCGGCCGCTTGGTGTTGAAGTCGATGTACGGAATGCCGATCTGGCGCGCCATAACGGCAAGGATCGCACCCTGCGTCGCATACCCGAGGTCTACCAGAACGCGCCCGAGCGGACTGCCAGTTGCTTTGTGGACTTCCAGGGCATCGTTGAGCTGGCGCTCCGATATCACGCCCGCACGCATGAGTAGTTGTCCGAGACGCTGACCCGCTTCAGCCAAGCGATTAGCTCCTAGCGCGAATCTCCCGTGTGGATGCCCCCTGGCGGCGCGCACACCTCAATGGTACGTCATACGCGGCCCTCGCGGAATGCGGATACTAGCCCTGCGGCGGCTGGCGCCGGGCGACGTGCAGGTCGTCGAGGAGCACCGCGGCAAGGCGCTGGAACTCCGCGTACGTGCGGGTACCAGGCTTCACGCCAACACGCGCCTCTCCAACGGTGAATGCGAGCTCCACGGGCGCGACCATGTGGTACTCGTTCTCCGACGCGATGACCGCTCGCTCAGAGCTGGCCATCCCGCTCGCAGCAGAAAGCACCTGTCCGGTCGGGAGCCTGGACTCCATCACGGGAGGCATCGGGGCCGGCTCGGGTTCGGGCATCGGGGCCGGCTCGGGTTCGGGCATCGGGGCCGGGATCTCGGGCGCGGGCACCGGTTCTGATGACGATGCCGACCATACGCCGCCAAGGCCATACGCCGCAATCAGATCCGAGACCTCATCGTGCTCCGCGGGTCCCGCGGTGACGGATGCCTCGTCGAGTTCCACGGCAGTGGGTGCCATCTCCGGTATGGTCGCATCTAGGGACGTGACGACTTCTTCAGCCGCCGGGGCTGATGCGTGGGGTTCGGCGAGCGTGAGCAAGATCGACTCGACCGCGTTCGCCTGCTCGGAGGAGGTGGCGGCCATTGCCGGCTGTACATCCGGAACCGACCGAGCGTCAGGTTCGGCGGGAGTCGATGTTCCCTGCGGCTCCTCTGGCTGCCAGGCCGATGTCCGGAGAGGGGCGCCGAAGATCGACTCCCCCGCATCGGCCTGGGTAAAGACGTCTGAGCCCTCCCGGGGAAGGATGATGCCCACCGGTTCCTGTATCTCCGAACCGTCCTCGGTGATCCGACGGTGGCGAACCGCCCGCAGGTAGGCGCCGAGCGCGACGAAGAGATAGCCCAGCAGGACGATGAAGAGGAGAAGGAGTCCCCCGAGAATGTAGAGCCGGGCATCCACCACTATCAGCTCATGCTGTCGAGAATGCCGTAGAGCAGACCGAGCAAGACGCCCTTGACGCTCTCCTTGTCACGCGCATCGCAGGGCAGCAGCGGGACCTCGTCGAGCAGCTTGATCTCCGAGCGAACGCGCTGTAGCGCGGGAATGTCATCCGCGGCGACCTTGTTAGCGGCCACCACGAAGGGCACGTCGGACATGTTGGTGAAGAACTCGATCATGCCGGCCGCGTCACTGAGGGACTCGTTGGACGTAGCGTCAACGAGCACCACGAAGCCGAGCATCCCTTCTGACAGAGTCTCCCACATGAATGAGAAGCGTTCCTGACCAGGTGTCCCGAAGAGGTACAGCACGACCTCGTCGGAGATGGTGATGCGGCCGAAGTCCATCGCGACCGTCGTCTCGCCGCCGCCTTGACCTGACCCGTCGCTCACCTGTCGCTCGGTCGACAGGACGGTGATCTCGCTCACGGACTTGATGAACGTGGTCTTGCCCGCGTTGAACGGGCCCGTCACCACGACCTTGACTGACTGCATGCGCCTGCTCCGTTCCTACAGCTTCTGAATGCCGTCGATGATCTGCCGTACGAGGTCGCGGTCGACCATCTGATCGAGATGCATCACGCGGCTGTCACCGGGCTCGGGGATCTTGTTCACCGTCGTCACCGGTCGCGAGCGTCCGGAACCGCCGCCGGTGAGAGCGGTGATCTCGTCACCCATCCCGCCCGAGAGGCCCACGTCCGACTCGAACTCGGCTAGATACGCATCGGTGGAGATAACCTGGGACGGTGCGGATCCTTGCCCCGCTCCCACCCCCGCGATCTCATCTTCCACCGAGAGGGACCTCAGGAGGTCGTCAAGGTCCCCACCGGCTTCCGGTGCCTGGGCAACCTCCGCTTCCTGGAGATCGGCCAATGACATGGGTTCGCGCACATCGAGTTCCTCGAGCCCTTCCTCGGTGACAGGGGCAGGCTCGAACGTCGGCTCCTCCTGCGTTTCTACTCCAAGCGCCTCAACCAGGAGATCGCTGACGAGCGTCGGCTCCTCCGGGGTGGGCAGCCCCGAGACCTCGGGGGGCAGTTCGCCCAGACCGAGCGCCAGTAGGTCCGTCTCCAGGTCCCCGGTAGGAACGTAGCCGCCCTGGGTCTCCTCGGTCATCGCCGACTCGTCGATCGCCATCTTCTCAGCGACAGGCGGCGCGGGAATCTCGGCTGCGTCAATGCCGGATATCGCCCCGAACCCCAGGTCAGGCTCAAGAGAGGACTGCTCGACCTCGGCTGCCGGCTCCTGGGTCGGCACCTGGGGCTCGAGCAACTCCGACACCTCGAACGCAGGCAGGATCTCGAACTCGGATCCGGGTGCGATCGGAGGCACTGCCTCAGTCGCCACCCCGGGCTCCGCCACCAACTCAGGTTCGAAAACGGGCTCTGGTGCCGGGAGAGGCTCTGGTTCCGGGATGGACCCGGGTGCGGCCTCTGGTTCCGGGATGGGCTCGGGTGCGGCCGCAGGCGCAGGCTGAAGCACCGCCTCCATCATCTGCTCAAAGACCGCCATATCGTCCGCGGTGGGGGTCGGCTTGGATACCGAGAGGAACTCGGGGACCTCCTGAGGACCCACACCAGTGACAGGTTCCTCGACAACTGCGCGTGAGGGCTCCGGCTCCGCGAGAGCCGCAGCCTCGGGCTCGACGACCGCCGCGGGACGGTCCGCCACGACGCGCCGCGCCTCGGCCTCGGCGGCCAACTGCTCTTCCAGGGCGATCGCTTCTGCAGCTGCCGCACGGTCCCTGGC
>JBASNZ010000075.1:0-34013 GCA_049657775.1 Coriobacteriia bacterium
GGGCCCCCGGCGAGGACTGTCTGAGCACGGAGGGTCCGCCGGAGACGCAAGCGTCACCGCCGACAGGCTCTCATCGGCCGCAACCCGTGCGATCCAGGTTGCTGCCAGTGCATCTCGGCCGAGCAGCACGTTCACGGCGGCAATGGTGCGCGTGACGTCTGCATCCGCGGGGTTCACGATGGCGGCGTTGAGGCCGGCCCCCACGGCCATCGCCAGGTAGGTGGCGTTGAGCGCCGGACGGCCGGGAAGGCCGTGGGACACGTTGCTGACGCCGAGAACGGTCGCCAAACCGCGGTCGTGCGAGACGACGCGCACCGCTTCGAGGGTAGCCCGGGCGGCATGCGGATCGGATGCCGCGGTAAGCACGAGGCAGTCGACGATGAGGTCGCGGTCGGTGAGCCCGAGTTCGTGAGCGCGCGAGCGAACGCGGTCGACGATCGCGACTCGGCCCTCTGCGGTCGTGGGTATGCCATCATCGTCAAGCGCGAGCACCAGCACTGCCGCTCCATAACGCTTTGCCAGCGGCAACACGGCGCTCATGGACTCCTCGGAGCCGTTGACGCTATTGATGAGCGCACGGCCCGGGTAGACCTTGAGGGCGGCCTCCATGGCGATCGGGTCGGTGTTGTCGAGCACGAGCGGCAGGTCGGCCAGTCCGACGAGCGTCTTCACGGCCTGCGGAAGCACGAGTGCGGCGTCCACGCCGGGCGTGCCGACGTTGACGTCAAGCAGATGCGCGCCCTGGTGCTGCTGCGCGACCGCGTACTCGCGCACGACCGTCATCGAACCCTCGCGCAGCGACACCGCGAGCGCCTTCTTGCCGGTCGGATTGATGCGCTCGCCGATGATCGCGAGCGGGCGACCCCCGCCGATGCGCGCGACGCTGCGGGGACCCGCGAGAACGATCCCGTCGGGCGCGGCGCGATCGGTGCGCACCCGACGCTCCTTGGCAAGATCGGCGATCGCGCCCGTGAACGCCGGCGTCGAGCCGCAGCATGAGCCCACGAGCGACGCGCCGATGTCGACGAAGCGCGCCGCGTACTCGCCAAGTTCGGTTGCCGTGCCCGGAAAGACGGTCTTCCCGTCCACGAGCCGCGGCAGACCCGCATTGGGCTGCACGATGAGTGGCAGCGTCGTGGCGGCTGCCATGCGCCCGACGAGCGGCACCATCTGCTCCGGCCCAAGGCCGCAGTTCATGCCGATCGCGGTCGCGCCCGCCGCCTCGAGGACGACAGCCGCGGTCTCGGGATCGGTACCCGAAAGGTCCATTCGTCCGGACAGGCCGAACGAGACACTCACGAACACGGGCAGGTTGCATGCCGCGCGGACAGCCAGCACGGCACAGCGGGCCTCGGCGATGTCGGTCATCGTCTCGATGATGATCGCATCGGGGTTTTCCGAGGCAAGCGCGGTGGCTTGCTCGAAGAACTGCTCGTACACCTCGTCGAACGTGGCGGTCCCCAGCGGCTCCAGCAGCAGGCCGGTCGGACCGAGATCCCCGAGCACGTGCTGCGCCCCGGCGGCCCGCGCGACGCGCACGCCCGCTCGGTTGAGCTCGACCATGTCATCGGCAAGTCCGTACTCGGCAAGCTTGACCCGTGTGCCACCGAAGGTGTTGGTGGTCACGCAATCCGCACCCGCAAGCACGTAGTTGTGATGGATGTCGGTCACGATGTCGGGCGCCGTGATGTTGAGCTGCTCGTTGCACTGCTCCGAAGGGACACCCGCGCGCTGGAGCATGGTGCCCATGGCCCCGTCGATGACGAGCACGTCGCGGCCGAGCCGCAGTTCGATGTCAGGCATCGGCACTCTCCTCCCTGGCGATCTCCCTGGCCTTATCGGTCAGATACTTCGCTGCGAAGTTGAAGAACGTCACGTACAGGATGCCGAAGAAGACGGCCATCTGCAGCGCCCCATCAAAGCCCAGCGTCTGCTCGAACGTTGCGAGTTCGCCCGAGGAGGCGCCCCACGCAACGCACGCGACAACAGCGACGACGAGCCCGATGAGGCTCCCGCGAAGCACGTATACTCCCGCACGGGGACTCACCCTGGCACCGACAGGCATTGCCAGGATCGCGACGACGAAGGCCACGATCGCGCACACGACGATCGTCTGCAGGAACGCTAGCTGGGGCACGGTCTCTCCTTGAGGCTAGAACGACAGCGTGACCGCCCGTCTGGGACAGGCTACCACGCACGCTTCGCAGTACACGCACTTGTCCTTGTTGAACGTGAGCGCAGCAGTTTCGGGCTCAAGCGTAAGCGCTCCCGGCTTGCACACGCCGGTGCACAGTCCGCAGAGCACGCACGCACCCTCGTCCAGGCAGATATCGCTCGCTGCGGGCGACACGAGGATGCCCTCGGCCTCGAGGAAGGCGACGCCTGCCTCGAAGTCCTCCTTGCGGCCCTGCAGCTCCAGCACCATGCGGCCTTCCTGTCCCGGCTGGATGACCGCGCGCAGGATGTTCGGCACCAAGTCGTAGTCCTTGACCAGGTGGTAGGTGACCGCCTTGGTTGCCTGACGCGGCGGGAACGTGAGATCGAATCGCTTGCGCGGCATCTAGATCGCCTCCTCTGAGCGGATCTCCAGCGGTTTCGTGGACTGGGACCCGGGCTGCGGCAGCAGTTGCACGGGCCGGGTGATCGCGAAGCGTTCCTCAACGATCCAGCGCTTGAGTTCGGCGGCGATGGCACGCGCCTTGGGCAGCGATGATATGGGGCCGGTGGAGGTCTTCTTGCCATCGACCTCGATCTCTCCACTGCGCAGCTGCGCGTAGGTCACCCGACCCAGCGCGGGACGGCTGCGGCGCGGCACCGCGTAGTCGATCACAGTGGCTTGCAGGTCGGCGTCGGTGAGCGCAAGCGTTGTGGCGATCTCCTCGTCGAGCACGGGGATCGGCACGCCGATGCCCATGAACGCGCTCGTGCCGTAGCCGGTGAACGTCGCGGCCGAGAAGTACTCGGCGCTTGCCTGCTTGAGATCCGCGATGACCGCAAGCGTGCCGGCGGGTCCTACCGGGACGCCGTGCTCGTCGCGCTGCTGGTTGGGATTGTGCTGCGTACCCTCCCACGCGACGTAGCCGGGCGCACCGGCCACGAAGATGCGACTCCCGATGCCGATGGTGCGGTACGTCGGATCGTTCAGCAGCGGCGAGAGCGCCCCTGCCGAGCAGTACGTCGCATTGCCGAAACGCGGCAGCAGTGTCCCCAGGTAGGTATGGAGCGGCTGGTCCGACGAGTTTACGGCCACCGCGTAGTTCTGATACGCATTCCGCGGATTGAACAGGTACGCCTGATTGAGTTCTTCGAGCGTGACCCACGTGTCTATCTCGGTACGCGGGTAGCAGTCCGTGCCCTGGCTCCAGGCGCGCAGCCGCACCGACTTGCCACGCAGTAGGTCCTCGATGACGTGAGCGCCACCGTACTCGATACCTTTGACCGCACTCGGCTGTGTCACGCCCAGGTAGGTGTCGACGGCAGCCAGGCCTCCGTACGCCTCGACATCGTTGAGAGTGATCTTGCCCATGCGGATCGGCGGGTCACTGTGCCCAAAGTTGAGCACCGCTCCCGAGGAGCACATCGGCCCGAACGTCCCTGTGGTCACGACGTCGACCGTGCGTGCCGCCGCTGCCACGCCCTCGTCGGCCGCAAGGACGCCGAACTCCTCGGCGGTCATCACAACCGCCTCGCCCGATGCGATGCGCGCGTTGATCTCGTCCCACGACTTACTCACGTGCCACCTCCTGCAATAGAAAACGCCTCCCGCCCCGGACTGTTCGTCAGGGCGAGAGGCGTATGCGGCCTTCGCGGTACCACCCGACTTCGCCGCCAGATTCGCGGCCTCTTCTCGAGCACGGGACCGGTGGTGTGTTCCACTCGACGGGCGGAATTCGTGCCGAGGGGGTCCGATGCTCTGCAGCCTGAGATAACGGGGGCTTCCGTCCGGCATTACTCCGCTTGCGCGTTTCCTCCGGATACCTCCGGGGCCATGTTCCGCGGACCTTCGGACGCCGGTTCTCAGCTGCCCCGGCTCTCTGGTGGACCTAGTGGTCCCGCGTACTCATCCCCGTAAACGGTGGACTATGAAGTTGAAAAGCCAGTCTACGGACGCCGCGGGTCCGTGTCAAACGCGCTCCGGCGTCGGAAGGTCGAGGAACCAGGCTGGCGGGTCGGTGATCCACCGGTACATGAGAGCCTCGTCGAGTTCACCCATCACGGGGTCTGACACCGCTTTCGCGCCGCCGAACACGCGGCATGCGTCCATGGTTGGCTGGTCGCAGTAGTCGTCGATGAACGTGTGTACCTCGGCTGCGAGCGAACCCGGCCATGTGAGCAGAAGCACGCCGCCCTCGGCGCCACACGCCACGCCTCCCGTGAGCGCGTCGGGGAACGTGGTCCCCGTCGCCACTCCGATGTAGTCCGCCCGCACGATGCCTTCCTCCACACCGTACGCCGCGACATTGGCGGCGGTCGCGAAGCGGGTGGCGCCCTCGACGCGCTCGACGGTGCCGACGAGTCCGTCGATGACGGTCGCAACCGGAGCGTTCACCGCCACCGTGCCGCCGACGATCACGGCCGAGACGGGATCGATCTCCGCCAAGAGCACCGATGTTGCCGCCGGGAGGGTTTGGGGTTGCGTGAGGACGACTGGACGCCGCGACTGCCACGCGAGCGGTCCGACCGCCAGCGCGTCAGGGAACGCGTCGCCGCGAGCGACGAACACACCACCGTCCCACTCGGCTCCGAGACGCGAGATGACGCGTCGGGTGACCTCGGCGGACGTGGCGTACCGGTCGCTACCGGAGACCCGAACCGGGGTCTCCATCGCCGGCCGTGCGTCGATGGCCGACGCAACCGCCGCGCTGATCGCGGCCTCGCCGCCCACTATGAAGGCCTGCGTGGCACCGAGCCTGTCGATCTCGGCCGCAACCGTGCTCGGGAGCGTGGTGCGTCTTACCAGCAGCAGCGGCGCGTCGTACGCGCCAGCAAGCGATGACGCCGAGACTGCGTCCGCGAAGCCCTCGCCGCTTGCGATCACCACTGTGTTGGAACCCTCGCCGAACGTCGACTGCGAGACCTGCACCGCAGTGGCATACCTGTCAGCGCCAGAAAGCCGTCGCGACTCGGTGACGACGTTCGCGCGCAACTCGAACAGCGGCGAACCCACACCGTTCACCTCAAGGTAGTACGTTCCTTCGGAGGCCTCGTCGGGGACTTCGTACACGATCGCGAGGTCGTCCTCGGCCACCACGTTGGCGGGGTCCCCGGTGATGCTGAACGTGCCGGGCTTCCACAACCGAATCTCGGGTGCGGGGGCCGTGGGGGTGACGTACAACGAGCCATGGAACGTCTGCCCCCATCGCAGGGGTCGTGACCAGACGCTTACCGCGGGCAGCACGCCCGTAGTGACCGCGGACTCCAGCGGCTTACCGGGGATATCGACGCCGACCGCCCACTCCAGTGTGTACGGGCCGCTCGCTCCGTCGGTCGAGACATCGATGTAGTGCGATCCTCCACGGCCGGGCCCGACGGTGAGCGTGATAACGACCGAGGCGCCCTTCTTGTGAACGCCTTCCGCGGAGTGATAGATGTCGAGCGTCGGCTCGAGGATCCCGCCGTTGTTCCATCGTGGCGGGAAGACCCAGAGCTCGAACTCGTCGCCTGGGTCCCCGGCGGTGAGCGTGCACGTCACGCTCTGGCCCTCGGGCAGCCACAGGTTGAAGACATCGTCGGCGTCGGTGAGCGGATCGACCGTCCCGGCAACAGAACGCGTCCGCAGGGCGTTGCCGGGGACGTTGCCATCCGAGCGGCCGGAGACCTGCCAGTCAAGCGTGTAGGAGCCCTCCGAGTCGAACGTGCTCACGGCGACGTAGTAGCGGCCGGGGCCGAAGCGGTCGCTCGCGGTGTAGCAGATCCGCTCGGTCGCTGTCGGGCCGTCCGAGGAGAAGACGTACTCGGCCGACTGGACCGTGAGTGAGGCCGGCGAGAAGACGAAGAGGTCGAAGTTGACGCCGGTCCCGGTAAGCGAGAGCGATATCTGGTCGCCAGGGGCCAGGTAGACGGAGTAGACATCCACCGGGTCAACAGGCGGTGCCGTGGTGGGGTAGGCATCGATGGTGTCGATGATAGTGTGGGAGGTCACCGGGAACGAGTCGAGCGGGACGCCCGGAATCTGATCGTCGACTGAGAGCGGTGCGACTGTCGAGAGCCCCGACAGCGTGGTGGACGATGCACCCTGCCGCATCTCCCGCGCAGGCACCGCGACGGCGATCGGCGCAAACACGACAGACGCGAGCGATGCGATCACAAGTGCCGCGATAAGCGACCTGGAGCCCCTCATGACGCCCTCCTCACAGTCAGGCGGATCGAGCCGCCGTGATGTGTTCCCCGGAGACGAAAGCGTATCACAGGGGGGCGGCACTCTCCCGCCGTGACGCCTACTCCCCGAGCATCGCCAGCGCGTCCCGAACGATACCTGCATGGTCGAATGCGAGATCCGGGAGCGCGCCTACGGGGAACCAGCGCGCCTCGGCCGCGTCATCGCCACCCGACACGTCCGCCCGATCGTCGTCCAACACGCCGAGGTAGGCAGCCGAGATCGTCCAGCCGCGGGGATCGCGGCCACGTTCTCCGTACAGACCGACCAGCGCAAGCGTGCCGGTGAAGGCGAGCCCTGTCTCCTCGGCAAGTTCGCGTCGCGCCGCGTCTTCTGGACGCTCGAATGCGTCGAGGAAGCCTCCAGGCAAGGCCCACATCCCCACGAACGGCGGATTGCCGCGTTTGATGAGCAGCAGCTCACGAGCGCCGACAGCACCGCGCACGATGATCGTGTCGCCGGTGAGAGCCGGACGTTCATACTCGGAATAGGTCATATCCTCACTCTACCCGATGTTGGTCGCGCTCTCGCCTGGCATGTTCGAGCCCGGGTGATGGCGGCTCACCCGGGCTCAGAGGAGGCGGAGCGTCGTAGCCTTCGAAGCTCCAGGGTGAGCGTACCCGACTGCCCGCCCGTAACGGTGAAACGCATGTGAGACCTGTGTTAATCATTGGTTAAGCGCGGGTGGCAGTCCGGTTGGCACACGCGTATCCTGGCCTGACACCCGTCGCCGAGTAGGAGGACCGCCGATGCCCCTCAACCCCTTGCGCTGGTCGCACAAGGCAAAGCTCCTCGCCGCGTTCGCCACGCTGTACGTGGTCTGGGGATCGACGTACCTCGCAATCCGCATCGGGCTCACCGCTGACCTCCCGCCCGCGCTCTTCGCCGGCATCAGGCTCGTGCCCGCGGGGCTTATCCTGCTCGCATTTGCCAAAGCGCGCGGCACCTCGATCAAGATCCCGCTGTCCGAGTACCGCATCGTAGGCACCGTCGGCATCTTCTTGCTGGCTGGTGGCATGTACTCGACATTCCTCTCCGAGCGGGCCATCCCGTCCGGACTGGCCGCCCTCATCGTCGCGCTGCTGCCGCTATGGGTGGCGCTTGCCGAGTCGGTGCTGCCGGGCATGGAACGCCCGACCGCTCGCGGCGTGGCCGGGCTGGTCGTGGGCTTCTCGGGACTTGCGGTGCTCATCGCGCCCCGGCTCGCGGGCTTCCACGGAACGCGCGCCGAACTCATCGGGATCGGGATCCAGGTGTTGGGTACGTGGCTGTGGGCCGGCGGCTCGATCTTCTCCAAGCGGCACCCGGTCAAGACCGACGCCGTCGTCGCCACAGGGTATGAGATGTTCACCGCCGGGGTGGTGCTGCTCGTGATCGGGACGATCGCCGGCGAGTGGCCGCGCATCACAATAACGGTCCCGGGCGCAGGAGCGCTCGTCTACCTCATCCTCATGGGATCTTGCGTTGCGTTCACGGCGTTCGTATGGCTGCTCCGTAACGCCCCCGCATCCAAGGTGATGACGTACGCCTACGTGAACCCCGTGATCGCGGTCTTCCTTGGCTGGCTCGCCGGAACGCTCGGGCTTGTGCCACCTGAGCCCGTGGACGGCTGGGTGCTGGCGGGTATGACGATCATCGTCGCCGGCGTCGTACTCACCACGAGCGCGCCGAGCCGCCCGGCACGACCTCGAACCATCGATCCCGAGAGCGTGCCCATCGAGGCGTAGCGGACCCCACGAACGCATGCGTCCGCGCGGACCCCCACGCTCCACACGTTCTTCACACGCCGCACACCTGCGCTGCACACAGGGTGGTCATATTCGTGGTGTAAGGGTTTCACACCTCGAAAGGAGCACCCACGATGCTTGGGTTTGGACTCACAGGTGCACGGATGATGGGTGGCTACGGCGCCTACGGCCACGGTGGCCTCTTTGGTATCGGCGGCGCGC
Source organism: Coriobacteriia bacterium (assembly GCA_049657775.1). Lineage (GTDB taxonomy): Bacteria > Actinomycetota > Coriobacteriia > Anaerosomatales > Anaerosomataceae > JBASNZ01. The sequence goes on from JBASNZ010000075.1 coordinate 8,326, forward strand.
TGTTCGGCCTCTTCTTCCTTGCAGTCGTCATCGGCGTCATCGTCTGGGCCGTAACACGCCACAAGCACTCCCCGCATCACTCCGTGGCCGGCACTACGCCGCCTGCAGGTTACACAGCTGCGACCGGCACTGCCGAGGACGAAGCGATGCGGATCGCACGCGAACGACTCGCCCGTGGCGAGATCGACGCCGAGCAGTACGCGGCGATCGTACAGGCGCTCCGGGGTTAGGAGCGCACCTCCCCCGCATCGGGCGGGATCACCCCCTCGGATCCCGCCCGACCCCTCCCTCTCCGACGACCCGGGATCTGCGCTCTCCGGGTCGTTGGCACGTCTCGGGGCGATCACGTGCACGCGGTTCGGGTAGGCTATCTTGGGAATCGTCCCTCTGGCCGGGAGTCGCGTGAACACGTACCTCCTTCGATCGATCACCTTCGTGCGCCGCTACGCGGTGCTCGCCCTCCTTGCCGTCCTTGCCGTCCTCGCGGTCGCAGGCAGCGAGTTGGCCGCACCGCAGTTGCTGCGCAGAATCATCGATGACGGGATCAGCGGCCATCACCCGGAGATAGTCCTCTGGTCATCGCTCGGGCTGGTGGCTCTCGCGGTGATCGGCGGACTCGCCCAATTCGCTCAGGGATACCTCTCGGCCCGGGTGAGCCACGGCGCCGCCTACGACATGCGCAACACCATCTTCGATCGCCTTCAGACGCTCTCGTTCTCGTATCACGACCGCATCGGCACGGGACCTCTGGTAACGCGGGTGACGTCTGACGTGGATATCGTTCGCGACTTCCTGGGCGGCGGACTCGTGCAAGCCGTTGCGGCCGCCGTCTTGCTTGTGGGAGCCACCGCGACGCTCTTGGTTATGAATTGGCAGCTTGCTCTGATCTCGCTTGCAGCCGTGCCCGCGACCATCTTCGTACTCCTGCGGTTCGTCGGCAGATTGGGACCGATCTCCAAGGAGTACCAGCAGCGCCTGAGCGCGCTCTCCTCGGTGCTTCAGGAGAACATCGCCGGCGTGCGAGTGGTCAAAGCGTTCGCTCGCGAGCCGTACGAGACCGAGCGCTACCGTGCAGCGAACAGCGTGCTGCTCGAGCAAGGGATGCGCATGCGCAGGACCACGGCGAATGCGTTTCCCCTGCTCTTCAGCGTCGGCACCGCCGGAGTCGCGGTCGTCACGTGGGTCGGCGCCGTCCGTATCGCCACCGGAACGCTCACGGTGGGTGAGCTTGTCGCCTTCACGAGCTACCTCGGCCTGCTGCTGCAGCCGCTGTTCATCATAGGTTTCGGCGCGCAGGCGATCGCACGAGCGGGTGCCTCGGCCGAGCGGCTCTTCGAAGTCATCGATGCCACCAGCGAGGTCACCGAACGCGACGGCGCTTCGGTGGTGACAGACATGGCGGGGCGGGTCGAGTTCGCGGACGTCCACCTGCGCTACCCGGGTTCCGAGGTCGAGACCCTTCGCGGCGTGTCGTTCGTGGTCGAGCCCGGCACGATCGTGGCGATCGTGGGCGCCACGGGCTCGGGCAAGAGCAGCATCATCAACCTTCTTCCGCGCTTCTACGATGTGACCTCTGGTGCCGTCCTCGTTGACGGCGTCGATGTGCGCGACCTCACGCTGGACTCACTCCGGTCCCATATCGGTGTCGTCCTGCAAGAAAGCGTCCTGTTCTCGGGCAGCGTCGCCGACAACATCGCGTACGGACGTCCCGACGCGACACAGCAGCAGATCGAGGATGCGGCCCGGGCCGCGGCGGCGCACGACTTCATCGTCGCCCTTCCCGACGGATACCGCACGCGGGTCGGAGAGCGTGGCATCCGCCTCTCAGGTGGCCAACGCCAGCGCATCGCGATCGCCCGGGCGCTCCTCATCGACCCCGCCATCCTCGTCATGGACGACTCGATGTCCGCCGTCGACGCGACGACCGAGGTAACGCTTCGCGAGCGGCTGGAAGCCCTCATGCGGGGCCGTACGACATTCGTCATCGCGCAGCGGCTCGCAAGCGTCAAACGGGCGGACCTGGTCGTGCTGATCGATGATGGGCGCGTCGTCGCGAGCGGAACGCACGACGAGCTGGCCGAGTCGAACTGCCTGTACGCGCAGGTCATCGCCGACCAGATGCCGGACGCGTCGGGGCTGGTGCAGCCCAACGCATGCGATTCCGGAGGGCAGTGAGATGGCCCGCTCCGGCAGCTCACTCGCCTCGGTCGCCAAAACCGAACACGCCCGCGACGCGCGCAGCACGCTCGGTCGCCTGTTCGGCTACCTCCAGCCCCACCGAGCGGGTATCCTCACCGGGTTTGCATGGGTCGTGGTCACGGCGATCAACACGGCGGCTGCGCCGGCGATAACCGGCCTGGTCATCGACACCGCCCTGGCGGCTGCTAAGACCGGCGGCGACACTGCCCCACTCACGCTCCCGGTTGCCGCACTGATCGTCTCGGCGTTCGTGGGCTGGTTCGGGCAGCGGATGCAGATCCTCGTCATCGGCACGATCGGCCAGAAGGCGCTCTTCTCGGTTCGGCAGGACGTCTTTGGGGCGATCGGGCGTCTGTCGGTGGCGTACTTCGAGTCGGCCGAGACCGGCGACGTCCTCAGCCGACTCGTCAACGACATCGACCAGATAAGCTCGTTCCTGTCGCAGGGATTTCGACGCGTGCTGGCATCGAGCCTGGGGGTGTCGTTCACCCTGGTGGGCATGCTGCTCGTCGAGCCTCGGCTTGCGGGGGTCACCCTGCTGGTGGTGCCGCTCATGGTGCTCACGAGCCGCGCGTTCGGCACCGTCGCCCGGCGCGTCTTCCGCCGTCGGCAGGAGGCCATCGGCGACGTGTCCGCCACGCTTGCCGAGGAGCTCGCGGGCATCCGTGTCGCACAGGCGTTCGCACGCACCGATCATAACGCGGCACAGTTCGCCGAGCGCAACGCCGCCAGCCGTGACGCAAGTATCACCGCCGCCACGGTCTCATCGGCGTTCCAACCGGTCCTGGGGGTCATCGCCGCACTATCGACCGCGCTCGTCGCGGGTTTCGGCGGTGCGCTGGCCGCACGTGACCTCGTCTCCGTAGGCGTGGTCGTCGCTTTCTTCAACTACTCGCGCTCGTTCTTCAACGCGATCAGCCAACTGTCGAGCCTGTGGCCCGAAACGCAGTCGGCACTCGCCGGCGCCGAGCGCGTGTTCGAGCTTGTCGACACTCCCTCGGCAGTGACGGATGCCCCGGACGCTATCGTGCTCGAGCGCGTACGCGGCGATGTCTCCTTCGAGGGTGTCGGGTTCGCGTACGGCGGGGGCCACGAAGTGCTCCACGACATCGAGCTGCAGATCGAGACCGGCACCACACTCGCGATCGTGGGACCGACCGGCGGAGGAAAGACCACACTCGTCAACCTGCTTGCGCGTTTCTACGACCCCACGTCGGGCCGGGTGCTCGTCGACGGCCATGACCTGCGGAGCGTGACGGTCGGCTCGTACCGCGCCAACCTCGGCATCGTACTGCAGGAGCCGTTCCTGTTCGACGGCACGATCGCCGAGAACATCCGCTACGGCCGACTCGACGCCACCGATGAAGAGATCCGCGCCGCCGCCGCGCTCGCACGCGCCACCGACTTCGTCGACTCGCTGCCCCGGGGCTTCGGCACGCTCGTTGGCGACAGAGGAGCGCTGCTCTCGGCGGGCCAGAAACAGCTGGTCGCATTCGCGCGTGCCGTCTTGGCCGACCCGGCGATCCTCATCCTCGACGAGGCGACCTCGTCGGTCGACACCCGCACCGAGCGGTTGATCCAGGAATCGCTGAAAGACGTGCTGGCCGGCCGCACGGCGCTCATCATCGCGCACCGCCTGAGCACGGTACGCACTGCCGACCGGATCATCGTGATCGACGACGGACGCATCGCCGAGGAAGGCACGTACGCGCAGCTCATCGCCGCGAACGGACTGTTCGCCAGCCTTCACGCCGCGCAGTTCGCCGGGGAGTGAGGCGTCGAGCGCGCGCTCACGCGCGCCAGGATGCCACAAGGGGTCGGCGGCTGCGCCGTCTACAGCAGGCCGAGCGCGCTTCGCGCTGACTCGGTGATCCGCCTGCGCGAGGCCTCGTAGTCGGCCCATGGATCGGGTGAGGTGGCAACTACCGCGGCGGCGTTGGCAACCGTGAACGCGTCGGAGCGGACGCCCGACTCGATGGCGTCCCAGCCGACAGGCATCGAGACGGTGGCGCCGGCGTGCGCTCGCGTCGAATACGGAGCCACCGCCGTCGCTCCGCGCGAGTTGCGGACAGAGTCGATGAAGACGCGGCCCGTCCTGCGCGCCTTGAGCATGTTGGTCGTGTACCGCGCCGGATCGGCTGACACCACCTTCTCGCAGAACGTTCTCGTGAACTCCTTGATCGAGCCCCAGTCCCCCGCGCGGACGATCGGGGCCACCACGTGCAGCCCCTTGCCGCCCGTCGTCTTCGCGAACGGCACAAGGCCCAGTCCCGCAAGCCCATCGCGAACGACGAGCGCCGCCTCGATGATCGCCTCCCAGGTCACATCGGGGGCGGGATCCAGGTCGATCACGATCCGGTCGGGCATCTCCACGTCATCGGCGACCGATCCCCAGGTGTGTATCTCGAGAACTCCCAACTGTACAAGCGACACCAGGTCTCCCGCGTCTCGCGCCATCGCGTAGCGAACGGGTCCTTCCTCGTGTTGGATATCGACCGTCGCAAGGCGAGCAGGAAACCCCCGTGACACATCCTTCTGGTAGAAGCACTGACCGTCCGTGCCGTGTGGACATCGCACCAAGACAAGTGGCCGCTCGAGCAGATGTGGCAGCATCCGATCGGCCACCGCCCGATAGTGCCGTGCAAGATCGCGCTTGGTCGCACCCATCGCGCCAAAGAGCACCTTGTCCGGGTGCGTCAGGCGCACCCCGGCGAACTCATCGACGGGCACGTCAGAGGCTCCCGGCGGGTCGCCCGCGTCCTCGCGTACGACTTCCTCGGCGGCCTTGTCCTCCCGAACGCCGATGAACGACGGGTGCCTGAGCACGCCTGTCGGAGTCCACTCGGCAAACTCGACTTCAACGACCGTCTCAGGCCGCACCCAGGTGACACCTCTGGCTTCGGTCGCGCCGATGCACACGGGTGGCGTGCCTACCTTCAGTGCGTCCAATCTCTCTCGGACCCTCAGCGCCTCGTCGTGCGCAATGCCGCTGCCGGCTCTACCCGCGTATGCAAGCTCCCCCGCTGGCGAACGCGTCGCCAGAACGAGTGCACCCAGGCCCGGTCCGCCCGAGGACGGCTCGGTATAGCCGATCACGATGAACTCCTCCCGGGCGCGACACTTGTGCTTGCGCCATTCGCGCGACCGGCCGGACGCGTATGGACTCGCGGCCCGCTTGCTTACCGCTCCCTCGAGTGCGAATTCGCACGTATGCCTGTGAAACGCTGCACCCTCGCCTGTCACATGATCGACGTACAGCAAACGTGGCCGCGCGTCGCGCAGCACGTGGCTCAGGAGCGCCTTTCGCGCCTCGAGCGGCACCCCGCGCAGGTCATAGCCGCCAAGGAACGGGACGTCGAAGAGCGCGTAGGTCACGTTCGCCGCGCCCTTGCGCGCCAGCTCGTCGTGCAAGGCGCTGAAGCTGCTGCGCCCGTCGGGGCCGATCGCGACGATCTCACCGTCGAGCCAGGAGTCGCCGAGTCCAAGTTGCTCGACCGGGCCGACCAGCGCCTGGAGCCTATCGGTCCAGTCGGCGCCATTGCGCGTGAAGAAGCGCACCTCACCATCACGGACGCGGGCGAGCACGCGGTACCCGTCGAGCTTGATCTCGTGGAGCCACTCGTCGCCTTCGGGAACATCCTTCACCGGCGTGGCCAGCATCGGTTCCAGCCGGTCGGGAACACCCGTCGCAACCGCTCCGGGCGCACTCGCGGGATCCGGATCCGTGGGCGCCGCCTCCTGCCCCTTGGCGGAGGCTGACCGCGCATCGCGTGGCCCGGGCGGATCGTCCGCCCCGTAGATCGGGCCTTCGGCGGCGATCTCATCCATCGTCCGCCCGGTCGCCGCCGAGGACGTCTGATCGAGTACGTCGCCCTTGTCGAGGGGATGCGCATACTCGTCGCGCTCCTTGATGAGCAGCCAGTTGGTGCGCTTGTCGCCCTCCCGAAGCTTCAGCTTGACGAAGACGAAGCCACCATGGAGCTTCTGTCCCCGGAGCCGAACCTTGAGATCGCCCTTCGCATATCCCTCATGAGGATCGTTGATCGGCTCCCAGGTCCCGCGGTCCCAGATCATGACGGTGCCGCCGCCGTACTCGTCCTTGGGGATCGTGCCTTCGAAGTCCGCGTACTCGATCGGATGGTCTTCGACCTCAACGGCCAGGCGCTTCTGCGAAGTGTCCAGACTCGGGCCCTTGGGCACCGCCCATGACTTGAGCACGCCGTCGAGCTCCAGGCGCACATCGTAGTGAAGCCGCGAGGCCGCATGCTTGTGGATCACGAAGCGGCCGTCGGCCGCCGTGGCCTGCACGGATCCGCCGTCATCCGCCGCTGGTTGCCCCTGCGTGCCGCCAGCGGGTTCAGGCGTGCGGTCGAAGTGCCGTTTGGCGCGATACTCGTTGAGCGGCATCGGCTATGCGCTGCCCGATGCGGCGGACCGACGCTCCTCGACGCTCTTCTTGAGCAGCGCCATGATGTCGACCACCTCTCCGCCCGTCGGCGGCACCTCGGGCACCGGTGGCGGTGCCGCAACCTCGCCTGTCTCGATCTTCCTCCTGATGAGTGCCAGCACGTCTTCCTTAAACGTGTCGTGGAACTTCTCGGGCTCCCAGGGTCTCACCATGGCGGCCACGAGCTGACCCGCGAGTTCGAGTTCGGCCTCGGTCACGCCCAGGCTCTCGAGGTCGTGTCCTGGTAGATCGAGGTCCTCGACGCCGCGGATCTCGAAGCCGTATCTAAGCACGTCGAGCACGATCGCGTCGCCATCGGGGATGAGCGCCACAACGTGCTGTCGGGTGCGGATGACAACACTCGCGATGCCCACGCGCCCGGTTCGCGCGAGCGCTTCTCGCAGGATCGCGTACGGCTTGCGCGCGGCGTTGCTCGCGGGAACCAGATAGTACGGGTGATCGAAGTAGACCGGGTCGATCTCCTCGGCGCGAACCATTGCGACCACGTCGATCGTTTGCGTTGCCTCCACGTTGGCTGCCCGGAAGTCGCCGTCCGTCACCACTACGTAGTGACCGTCCTCGTACTCATAGCCCTTGACAACCTCTTCCCACGGCACGACCTCGCCGGTGACCGAGTTGACGCGCTGCTGGCTGATGGGCGCCAGATCCCGTCCGTCGAGCAGATGGAACGCCAGCTCGTTGCGCTCCTCGGCAGGATGTAGCGCGACCGGGATAGTGACCAGGCCGAAGCTGATATCGCCTCGCCAGATGCTGCGTGACATTGTTGCGCCTCCTGCGTTGATAAGGTCTCCGCTTATCGGAGATACCCGCAGGTGCGCCGTGGCAATCGCGCCCGCTACCTGCCCAGGAGTAGATCCATCACACGGTAGCCGGGATCGATAAGGGGGCCGGACGCGGCGCTGACCTCGTCAAAGCCGACAGCGCCCGAGGGCTCGACGCCGGGGCCCGCCAGCACGAAGGGCACGGGCTCCCCCACGTGCGTCCTAAGCGCGATCGGCGTGGGGTGATCGGGCATCGCGAGGATGCGGACTCCGCCGGGGTGCGCCATCACGCGTGAGACGACTTCGCGGTCGATGGCCTCGATCGCGGCGACCTTGCCCTCGGTATCGCCTGCGTGTCCTTCCTCATCGGGCGACTCCACGTGGATGATCACCAGGTCGTGGTCGGTGAGCGCAGCGAGGGCGCCTTCGGCCTGACCCGCGTAGTCGGTGTCGGCCCCGTCTGTCACGCCAGCGATCTCGAGCCGGTCGATGCCAAAGAGCACGGCAAGCCCGCCCAGCAGGTCCACACCCGATGTCAGAGCAGCGCTCACTCCGCGCTCGGCGGAAAACGGGCGAAGGCCCGTGGGCGCGATACCCGGCCAGAACGGCCAGATCTCGGTCGCAGGCAATCCGCCCCGCGCCAGCCGCTCGCGATTGGCGGCAGATGCCGCGAGCAGCGGGCGCGCGCGGTCGATGAGGTCGAGCAGCACCTCTGCGCCTGCACCGCAGGGTAGCTGCCCCTCCACCGGCTTGTCCGAGATGTCGTGCGGCGGCGTGTAGGTAAGCTGCAAGAGCTCGGGATGGCCTTTGACCACGAGGATATGCCGGTACGCGACGCCCGGATACATGCGGAATGTCTCGTCGTTGAGTGCCGCGGCCAGGTCCTTCACGATCGCCCGTGACTCGGGAGTGGTGATGTGCCCGCAGGCGTACGAGACCATGGTGCCGTCGGCGACGTGCACAAGGTTCATCCTCAGTGCGACTTCATCCGGTGCAAGCGAGATACCCATGCTCGCAGCCTCGATCGCGCCCCGGCCGACGTAGCTGGCGACCGGGTCATACCCGAGAATCGCGGTACAAGCTGCCGAGGAGGACGGCTCGGTTCCGGGTGGCACAGTCTGAGCCAGCCCCGTCACGCCGGCACGCGCAAGGGCGTCGAGGTTGGGCGTATCGGCGGCCTGCAGCGTTGTACGTCCACCGAGTTCGTCCAGCGGCCAGCCGGCTGCGCCGTCCAGGATCACGATGACCTGCTTCATGCGCCTCACCCTTCGCCCGCGGACCCTCCCCAACCCGCTAGAATCGTACCAGAAGGCTCCGACACACTCCGGAGGTCCGCCGTGCCCGGAACTGCGCTCACGATCCTGCGCGGTACGCTCGTGACATTGCGGCCGTTCGCGCCTGCAGACCATGACGCGGTCATGACGCTCTTGTCGCACCCCGACATCGTTCCGTGGTGGGGGCACTACGATGACGACCGCTACCGGCGTGACTTCTTGGGCGAGCACATCTACGTCTACGTCATCGAACACGCGGACTCGTTCGCGGGCGTGATCATGTTCGAGGAGGAGGACGAGCCCGACTACCGGCACGCCGCGATCGACATCACCGTGGCCGGAGATCTCCTCGAACAGGGACTCGGCACCGATGCGCTGCGCACGCTCATCGCCTACCTCATCGACGTCCGGTGCCATCACCGCATCACCATCGACCCCGCGGTTGACAACGCGCGAGCGATCCACGTCTACGAGAAGGTCGGCTTCCGCCCCGTGGGGGTCATGCGGCAGGCCGAGCGCGGCCCGGAGGGCTGGCACGACAACTTGCTCATGGATCTTCTGGCCCAGGAGTTCCACGACCCCCGGTAGCTATTGACCGCACACTGCGGAGGGCGTACTGTGCACGGTGTTCACTTGTTGTACACCGACCTCACCGCGGAGTGATCGTGCCCGATACCGCTGCCGACACCGCTTCGCCTCGTGCGCGCCGCGCTGCCGCCACCCGCGAGCGCCTGCTCGCGGTCGCAACGGAGCTCGTGGCCGAGTCCGGTATCGACGGCTTCTCGCTTCGCGAGCTCGCCCGCCGGGCCGACTACTCCCCCGGCGCGCTCTACCGCCACTTCCCGTCGCGAGAAGCGATCCTGAACGAGCTCGGCATGCGCGCACTCACGAGCCTGGGCGAGTACCTTGAGCGAGTCCCGGCCCAGCTCGCCAGTCCCGAGCGTGTCGTCGAGCTCGGCATGGCGTACCTGCGCTTTACCCAGGAGTGCCCCAACGACTACGCACTCGCGTTCGATGGGCTCACGGATCAGGTCCCTTCCTGGGCGGCGTTCGTGCATGTCGCCTGGCCCTTCACGCTTGTTGTCGACGAGTTCGCACGAGGTGTGGAGAACGGCGATTTCGCGGAGCGCGCAGGATTCGGCCCCGATGCGATGGCGTACGGCATGTGGTCACTCGCCAACGGCGCCGCAGCGTTGTCCCGGCGTCACCTTGCCGGCGTGACCGAGAACCTCAGACCGATGCAGCGTGCGTCGCTCGCCTGCTACGTGCGCGGGCTTACCACGCGCTAGGTGCCACCAAGGAGAGCTCCGATGAACACCCGCCGCCAGACGCTTCGCCACACACTGTCGCTCGCGTTCTTCTTGCTGCTGCCGATCACACTCAACTACTACTCCCCCGCGCTCATGACGCGGGGGACCGCCGAGCGGGCGGCGTAGTTCAGCCTGTTCACGTGGACTGCGATCTTCGCCTCATTGCTCTTTGCCGGTCGGGCGTTCTGCGGGTACGGTTGTCCGTTCCACGAGCTCCAGATGGCGGCCGGGAAGGTCGGCGCCAGGCCACACAAGCGCGTGCGCTTCCTCCCGATCACCAAGTACGTGCTGTGGCTGCCTGGGCCGGAGCTGCCATCGCATTTGCGGTAGCTACCGGCGGTTGGGAACGCGTCGACCTGCTCTACATGACCGAGCACGTCGTAAGCGTCGACTCGCTGATGAACCTGGTTGTCTACTACGCACTCGTGGGTGTGACGCTCGCCCCGCTCGGCCTCGGCAAACGAGGGTTCTGCCCCTACTTCTGCCCCTTCGGCGTATGGGGCATCGTGGGAACCCGTCTCTCCTCGGTGGTGCGGCTCGTGCGTAGACGACTGCCCCTCCAAGGCGATCCGGTACGGGTTCGGCAGGAGCTAGTCGCGCGCACGTCCCGCTCGGGGATACACTCGTGTGAGGGTCCTTTATCCGGGGGGGGTGTGTCTCATGCGTCGTCGAATCGTGTCTGTCGCGCTGGTGACCGTGCTGCTAGTGGCCATGGTGCCCGCCGCAGCCAGCGCCGAGGTTCCATTCACCGAGACTTCGGTGACGTCCTCGCTCAGCTACGACAGCCAGTCACCGGTCACGTCGGGCCGGTACGTCGCATACGAATCGCAGAATCTCACCGCAATGGCGGGCGACCCGTTCGAGTGGAACGTCTGGGTCAAGGACCTCGCCAGCAACACGGCGACGATGGTCACCGAGTACGACGACGGAGACCAGATGGACCCCGCCATCTCGGAGCAGCGGCTGGTCTTCGTGGACCAGAGCGAAGCCGACTCAGAAGTTTGGTACTACGACATGAGGATCGACCAGCGGGTCCGCCTGACCACCAACACCATCGACGACGTCGGCCCCGACATCGACGGGCAGATCGCGATCTGGATGGAGGGCATCGCCACACCCCGGTACATCCGCTGGCGCAATGTCGTCACGGGTGCCTCGGGGACCGTGCCGGGTACCTCGCATCCAAACGGCATCCATGTGGACAAGGGCCGGATCGTCTACTGGGACGACAAAGATGCCACGGGTCGCTGGGGCGTGTACGTCTACAACGTCGAGGGCGGCGAGCAGCAGGTCCGCCTTGCGCCGGCGGGGACCGACATCTGCGACACCGTGATCCACGGCGACTATGTGGCCTGGACCGAGTACCTGCACGCCTCGACTGACGACAAGAATATCTGGGCGGGTGACCTGCGTGACGGTCAGACCGGTCAGATCACGTCGAATGCCAACACGCAGCAGTACCCGTCGGTCTTCGACCAGTACGTCGCATGGCAGGACGACCGGAACGCCAACGAGGACATCTTGCTGTGGGCAAGGTGGGACATCTTCGGCTACTCCGAGGTGACCGTGGGCGCCGGCAATCAGCTGTACCCGCAGGCCTGGGGCAACCGCATTGTCTGGCAAGACGAGCGCAGCGCCACGAGCAGCATCTACATGGCCGCGACGTCGATCGACGCCACGCGAGTGTCCGGCGCCGACAGGTACTCGACCGCCGTCGAGATCTCTAAGGAGCACTTCCTCGACTGCGCCAACGTGGTCATCGCCACCGGCGCGGATTTCCCGGACGCGCTCGCCGCCTCAGGCCTTTCGGGCGCGATGGAGTGCCCGCTGCTGCTCGTTGGCAAGGACGCGCTCCCGGCGGTCGTCTCCGCCGAGATAGACAGGCTCAACGCGTCGATCGTCACGATCGTGGGTGGCACGGGTGCGGTATCGGCCAATGTCCAGACCGCGCTCGACGCGCTACCCGGCGTGACCACCGTTGAACGCCTGCAGGGCGCCAACCGCTACGCGACTGCCAAGCAGGTCGCCTACCGTGTCATGGACATCCGCAACAACGATGACGCATGGGCTGCGGAGGCGTACTTCGTGCGCGGCGACTCGTTCGCGGACGCCCTTGCGGTGTCGCCGCTTGCGTACGCGCGCAAGATTCCGATCCTGCTGGTGCAGACCAACGATGTGCCGCAGGACACTGTTGACGCGATCGCGTTCTGCAACCTGATCGCCGGGACGGTCGTGGGTGGCACGTCGGCCATTTCCAACGCGACACAGACCGAGATCGGGGACCGCATCGAGGCCAACGGTGGATGGCCGACCGCGGCACGGATCTCCGGCGCCGACCGCTACGCGACCTCCGTTGCGTGTGCACAGGTCGGCGTAAACGACGGCTGGCTCGACTTTGACATGATCGGCGTGGCTACCGGTGGCTCCTTCGCGGATGCGCTTGGGGGCGGCGCGGCGTGCGGCTATGCCGGCGGCCCGATCGTGCTCACCAGCACGACCGGCGTGCCGACTGCGATCAGCACCTTCTTCAACGGTAACCAGTACGGATTCGGCTCCATGGAGGTGTACGGAGGCACGGGAGCGATCTCCTCGGCCTCATACGACTCGATCAAGGCCCTGCTCAAGTAAGGGGTGCGATCAGCAGAACGCTACCTGGGGCCCGTGTCGCGCAGACGATGCGGGCTCCGTGCTGTGGCGGCGGACATCGCCGCTGGACCAGAGCGTTGCCATGCGCACCGGACTACAGCGTCGCCATCTGCACGTTGGAGAAGTTGCGGCGATAGTAGGCGGCGTACTCGACCTTTCGCTCCAGGGCGTCGATGACTGCCTGGGCGAAGTTCACCTTCTCGAACTTCTGAGCGCTGCCGAGGCCGCCGGGCGAGAACACATTGATCTCCATGAGCTTGTCGCCGACGATGTCGAGCCCCACGAGGAACATGCCGTCGGCCACCAGTTTCGGTCGGACGATCTCGGCGATGCGGAGGTGTGCCTCTGTGATGTGCGCCTGGGCGATGCTGCCTCCAGCGTGCACGTTGCTTCGGATGTCGTCGCCCTGCCTGATGCGGCGGAACGCGGCGTACTTTCCCTTGTGACGCAGAGGCTGCCCGTTCATCATGAACAGCCGCGTGTCGCCCTCCTCGGCGGCCTCCAGATACTCCTGGCAGATCACGTAACCGTCCCGGGTGAGCGCCTCGACCATCTGGTTAAGGTTCTTCGTGGAAGCATGATCCACCATGAACACGCCCTGCCCACCCGAGCCCTGCAGGGGTTTTAGCACGGCGCGGCCGCCCTCGTCCTTTACGAAGGACTTGATCTCGTCCCGGTCGCGCGTGATAAGCGTACGCGGACGGACCTCCTCGGGAAACAGCTGGAAGTACATCTTGTTCATGGCCTTGGCCAGGCCGTTCGGGTCGTTGAGCACGATGACGCCATTGCGCATGGCGATGCGGCCGAAGTCGATGCCCGCGCTCTGTGCCCACGGCCGCGTGCCGACCTCGTCGGCGGGATTGCTGCGCAGTACCAAGACGTCCAGGTCGTCGACGGTGACCCGGTTGAACCGTGCCTTCTTGCCCCGTATGTCGGCGAGGTACGCGGCACCGGATGTGTACTTCGCCTTCGGCGCATGCACCGCACGGGCGCGGATCTTCTCATCAGGGTCGTATGCGAAATCGCCCGCGGAGAGCATCCACGCCTCGTGGCCGCGGTTGATCGCGGCCATCGCCATGCGGCCGGTGGTGTAACCCGCCTGCTCGGTAGCGATGTCGTTGACCATGAAGCCGATCTTCACGGATGCCTCGCGTTCATCGGGAGTTGCAGCCGCTCAAGACTAGCCAGCGGCGGTGCGCGTGACAAGAGGATTTCACGACAATGAAACAGACCGTCTCAAGCGCGCCACAAGCACGCATAGCGCAGATGCTATCCTCGCCACGGCCGCGGCGTCCGCAACGCCTGTCCACTCGTCCATGTAGGTCTTCTTGAACTCGATGGCGAGCACGCATACCGCGCCACCGAACTCCTTGGCCACCCAGTGCGAAAGGTGACCGCCCCGGAACTTCACGTTCTCGCGGACATCGGCGTCGACAAGCGCCTCACGCAGCGTGCCAAGGCACTCCTCGGCGACTGCCCCCCACCGCGTGCGATCGAGGTGACCGGTTCCCAGGTTGACGTCAGGGTTCTCGTCCCGCGGCGCGGGTGCGCCGTCCGGACCGCTCCGACGGTGGTTGTACGAGTGCAGATCAAGCACCACCGCGTACCCGTACTCCGAGACGATATCGGCCAGCAGAGCGCGCATCTCCGAGTAGAACGCGTCGTACAGCTCAAGCGAACGCGCGGCGATGTCGTCGGCTAGCGCGTCGCTCCACAGATGCAAGTCCCATGCATCCTCGGGCACGCGATACACCGCGCGCTCGCGGGGGCGGTTGCAGTCCACCTCAAAGCGCGAGCGATCCACGACAACGCGGGTCGGGGCGCAGCGCGTCCACTCACCAGTGCAAGGGTCCTCCTCTCGTAGGCGCGCGTCATCGCCGAGGACCGAGAGCGCCGCGAGCTCGTCTCGAAGAGCGTGGCCGGCGTGAAGCGCCACGGCCACGATGGGACCTTCTCCGCGCTCGAACGTTGCGAACGTACCGGGCATACCGGGACCTCCAGCCGGGGACGTCCCGATTCTCCCACACCGCGCACGCTCTGCTACCATGCACGCATGGAAACCAGATATCTCGATACCCGCGCGGTTGACGACAGCCATCCGACCTTCACCGAGGCGGTCGTGAAGGGCATCGCGCACGGCGGCGGCCTCTACGTCCCCGAGTCGCTGCCGGCGATCTGTCTCGACGACATCCTCGCGCTGTCCTCGCTCCCCTACGCCGAGCGGGCGGCGTGGGTCTTCGGGCTGTTCGGCGTGGACGTCTCGCCCGAACGCACACGCGAGCTCATGCATGACGCCTACGGGGCGCAATGGGACGACGAGCGCATCGCCCCGGTGGAGGAAGTCCTGCCGGGCATGCACGTCCTCGAACTCTGGCACGGGCCCACCTCGGCCTTCAAGGACATCGCGCTGCAGTGCATGCCGCTCTTCTTCTCCGAGGCGATCTCGATGCAGCAGGCCGCGGGTACGCTCACGGACGACTTCCTCGTGCTCGTGGCGACCTCAGGCGACACCGGCAAGGCCGCGCTCGAGGGATTCGCGGACCGCGACCACACGCGGATCGTCGTGTTCTACCCGGACGGCGGCGTCTCCGACATCCAGCGCAAGCAGATGGTCACTCAGCGCGGCGACAACGTTGCTGTCTTTGGTGTTCGCGGCAACTTCGATGACTGCCAGAACGCGGTCAAGGCCGCCTTCAACGACCCCGGCTTCAACGCGGCGCTCCGCGATGAGCGCTCGCTTCGTCTCTCCTCGGCCAACTCGATCAACTGGGGCCGACTGCTGCCGCAGATCGCGTACTACGCGAGCGCGTATGCGGACATGGTGGCGGAGGGCGGGGTCGTGGCCGGCGAGCCGATGGACGTGTGCGTGCCAACCGGCAACTTCGGCAACATCTTGGGCGCCTACTATGCGCAGCGCATGGGCGTGCCTATCGGGCGCATGCTGTGCGCGAGCAACACCAACAACGTGCTGTCTGACTTCATCGCGACCGGCACATACGACATCTCCGAGCGTGCGTTCGTGACCACGCCGAGCCCGAGCATGGACATCCTCATCTCCAGCAACCTGGAGCGCCTGCTCTTCCATCTCGCCGGTCCTGACTCCGTGCGCAAGTGGATGGCATCGCTCGCAACTGAGAAGCGTTTCCGGGTTGACCGCGAGACCTTCGCGAAGATGCGCGACCTCATGAGCGGTGACTGGGTCTCCAACGACGACTCGCTCGCCACCATCCGCCGCGTCTTTGACGAGACCGGCTACCTCATGGACCCGCACACCGCGGTCGCCTGGGAGGTGGCCGAGCGCCTGCGGGGCGAGAACCCCGTGCTGGTGGTCTCCACGGCGCACTGGGCGAAGTTCGGCGCCGACGTGTTCAAGGCCCTTGCGGGCATCGGCTACGACGATCCCCTCCCCGAGGAGTGCCGACCCCTCTCGGGGGTCGAACTGCTCGCGCGCGTTACCGCCATCGCTGGCGAAAGCGCCACCATCCCCGCCGGACTCGCCGAGCTCGACACGCTCGCCGAGCGATTCTCGGGCGTCGTAGACGCCGGACGCGACGGCGTCGAGGGCGCCGTGCGGGGTTGGCTCACCGAGTAGCGCATCTCCCTCGAGGCTTGCGGGTATGTCCGCATATCGGCGTGGGGACGCCGATCGCCAAGGGAGGCGTCTCGTCTTCGGACAGGGGGTCGACACGGTTTCGCCGGTGCGAGCGAAGGGCGTCCCTGCGCGCCCTCCTGCTATCATGCCTGCATGCATACACCCGAGGACCACGCCACCCTCACGCGCGTCATCGACGCTCTGTACACAGAGAGCCCTTTCGTGCCGCGCCTCGATGTCATCGTCCGCGCCGAACTCGCGGACCTGCACCAAGACGTGCTCGACATCGTCAACCTCTTGCCACCCGGCACGTACACGCGCGAGAAGCTCTGCGATCAACTCAACTCAGCTATCACGGCGCACGGCTGGGGCAGGACGCTCGGAACCTTCGAGTAGCACCTCACTCCTCGGCCGCCGCCATTCGGAGCGACACCGGCGCGAGGGTTCGCGATGCCCGCCCCGGGTTCGCTGCCGGGTGGCCACATCCTGCAGCCCCTCGGCTGTGAGAGCACGTGTTCGAAGACGGCGCGAGGTCCCTCTCCGCGGCCAGCCGGGGAATCCGATCGAGAATCGAGAATCGTGAACGAATGCCGCTTCAAATCCGGTCGATCTGCCGTACACTGAAAGCATGCACATCCGACCCAGGGGGGACTCCATGCGACTTCGCTTTGCCAGACGACGCGCCCTTTCCATCACCATGCTCGCGACACTCCTGATCCTATCGCTGCCCGCGCAGGCCCTTGCGGCCGGTGTCGGCGGAACCGTCGTGCGGTGGATCTCGGGCGGAGGTGGCCCCGCAGTGGCCGGTGTCCAAGTCGAAGCCTACGACGCCTTCGACGCATGGGAGGGCACACTGACCCTGCTCGGCAGCGCTACGACCGCCGCGGACGGCACGTACACCATCACCGGACTCCCCAACGACTCGTATGTGATCGTCGCCTTCGAGGACCTCACAGGCGCCTATCGCGACATGACGTGGCCCGGGCGCGGATACCCGCTCGAGGCATCGTTCGGCCTTGCGACGGGTTTAGAGGACAGCAGCCTCACCACCGGCGTGAACTGTCACCTCATTCCTCTCGCCGACCTGGCCGCAAGCCGGGCATACCGGGTGTACGGCGAGAACCGGTACGAGACTGCGGCTGAGATCTCGGAGAACAACTTCTTCTCCGCCGACACGGTCGTGATCGCAAGCGGCGCGTCGTTCGCGGATGCGCTTGCGGCATCCACGCTCGCGGGTGCGTACGACGCACCGCTCCTTCTCACCGAGAAGAGCCGGCTGCCGCTCGACATCGGTTACCAGATCGAGCGCCTGGGCGCCACGCACGCGTACATCATCGGCGGTACGGGCGTTGTGGACGCCACCTGCGAAGCGCAGATCGTTGCTAAGGGCCTCACCGTCAAGCGCCTTGCGGGCAACAACCGGTATCACACGGGCGAACTCATCATCAAGGAGTTGCCGTTCGAGTACATCGAGGGCGGCACCGCTGCCCTCGTTGCCCGTGGCGACGCGTTCGCCGACGCGCTCTCCGCGTCACCGTTCGCGTACTACGACGGCTTCCCGATCCTGCTGACGCGCCCGGACGGCCTGCCGACGGAGTCCCAGCGGGCATGGCAGTACCTGGTGGACAACGGTAGCGATACGGCATTCGTCATCGGCGGTGCCGCTGCCGTGAGCGACGACGTCGTCTGGGACCTCATGGACCGCGTACCCGGCGACCTCTACGGTGAGCGCATCGAGGGAACGGACCGGTACGACACAGCAGCCGAGGTGGCGGACTTCATGTCGTACGCCCTGGGCTCACCGTTCGACTTCATGGCACTTGCGAGCGGCGCCAACTACCCCGACGCGCTCGCCGGCGGTGCCGGTATCGGCAGCTGGGGCGGTGCGCTCGTGCTTACGCCGCCAACGTCCCTGCACCCGTCTGCGGACTACACGCTGTGGTTGCACGGTCCGTACTGCATCGATCTTCAGTGCTACGGAGGCACCACCGCCCTGAGCTCGGCCACCTGCGAAGAGGCCGTTCTCGCGCTCGGCGAGGACTTCTACGACATCGACGACCCCGCGGGCTACATCACGCTCGAGTCGCTCTCCCCGATCGCGCTTACCATGCGTGCGCTCGACGCAGGTACGGGCGTTAAGGCGGTAGCGTCCACAGCGCAGACAGCCCGGCCGATGCGCGAGAGGATCGAGCTGGCGGACATGAAGGGCAAGGCCAGCAACACCTGGTTCAAGTAAGCCCTCCCACCGCACACGAAGGCCCGCCCGGTTGCCCGGGCGGGCCTTTTCATTGTCAACACCGGGCCGCTAGAGAAGCGGCAGGTACTCGTTGATCTCGTACGGGGTGACCCGCGTGTGATAGTCCATCCACTCGGACCTCTTGTTGCGCAGGATGTACTCGAAGACCTGGTCGCCCAGGGCCTCTCGCACCAGGCTGCTCCCCTGCATCTCAACGATGGCCTCGTCCAGGTCTCCCGGCAGCGTGCCGATGCCGCATGCATCGCGCTCGGCCTGGGTCATCTCATACACGTCGTCGGTGACGTCCGCGGGCAGCTCCAGCCCCTTCTCGATACCGTCGAGGCCCGCGGCCAGCATGACCGCGAACGCCAGGTAGGGGTTGCACGCGGGGTCGGGCGAACGAAGCTCGGCGCGTGTCGCGTTCTCCTTGCCCGGCTTGTACATCGGCACCCGCACGAGAGCCGAGCGGTTGCGGTGCGCCCAGCAGATGTAGACCGGCGCCTCGTATCCAGACACGAGCCGCTTGTAGGAGTTGACCCACTGGTTGGTGACGAGACAGGTCTCACGGGCGTGAGCCAGGATACCGGCGATGTAGCTCTTGGCCGTGGCCGAAAGGTGGTACGGGTCCTCGGCATCGTAGAACGCATTCCGCCCGTCCTTGAATAGCGACTGGTGCACATGCATGCCGCTTCCCGCTTCGCCGTAGATCGGCTTAGGCATGAACGACGCGTAGACGCCGTTTTGCTGCGCAACCTCTTTCACGACCACGCGGTAGGTCATGACGTTATCGGCCATCGTCAGCGCCTCGGCGTAGCGAAGGTCGATCTCGTGCTGGCTGGGGCCGACCTCATGGTGGCTGTACTCGACCTGGATGCCAAACCGCTTGAGGGCGCGCACGGTGTCCTTGCGAAGATCCACCGCCAGGTCACGGGTGGTCTGGTCGAAGTAGGTTCCGTGATCGAGGAGCTTGGTGCCGCGATCGTTCTTGAAGTAGTAGTACTCCAGTTCGGGGCCGACAAAGAACGTGTAGCCCATCTCGGCCGCACGCTCGAGCTGGCGCTTGAGCACGTAGCGGGGATCGGCCTCGTACGGGGTGCCGTCCGGGCGCACGATGTCGCAGAACATCGTCGCAACGAGCTGACCGCCAGTGCGCCACGGAAGGATCTTCAGTGTTGTGGGGTCCGGATACGCGATCATGTCGGACTCCTGGATGCGTGCGAATCCCTGGATCGACGACCCATCAAAGCCCATGCCCTCGGTCATCGCGAGTTCGAGCTCTTCAACGTCCATCGTGAACGCTTTGAGAAACCCGAGAACATCGGTGAACCACAGGTGGATGAACTCGATCTTCTGGTCTCTGATCTCCTTGATGACGTCCTGTCGCAGCTGCTGCGGCATTATTCCTCCCTGAATTCGCACACCCGAGTATTGCTTCGGGATTTCTCTCACGTTTCTAGTACGTTACGATAGCCCAAACCGAGCGGCCCCGTGAGGGGGCTTTTACGTACACAGGGGGTTAGGGAATGACTCTTCAGCGACCGAACGCCAATGAGGCGACCCAGACGAGCAACCGCTCGCGCGACGTCTCTCCGTCCTCGGGTATCTGCACGCGGTGCGTTGACGGCTGCCGCGGCAACTGCGAGGTCTTCAAGTCCACGTTCCGGGGCCGGGAGGTCATCTACCCGGGTCCCTTCGGCGAGATCACTGCCGGTGGTGACAAGGACTACCCCGTCGACTACTCGCACCTCAACATCATGGGGTACGCGCTCGGCGCGAAGGGCCTGCCCGATGGCGTCGAGGGTACACCTGACAACACGCTCTTCCCGATGGTGGACACCGAGACCGAGTTCGGCACGACCAACAAGGTCAAGATGCGGGTCCCGATCTTCACCGGCGCGCTCGGCTCCACCGAGATCGCCCGCAAGAACTGGGAGCACTTCGCTATAGGCGCCGCGATCTCCGGCGTGTCGCTCGTGTGTGGCGAGAACGTCTGCGGTATCGATCCCGGCCTCGAGCGCAATGCGCAGGGCAAGGTCGTCAACGCGCCCGACATGAAGCGTCGCCTGGAGCTCTACCGCCGCTATCACGAGGGCTACGGCGACATCCTCGTGCAGATGAACGTCGAGGACACCCGTCTGGGCGTCGCCGAGTACTGCGTAGGCGAGCTCGGTGTGGAAACCATGGAGCTCAAGTGGGGTCAGGGCGCCAAGTGCATCGGCGGCGAGATCAAGGTCGACTCCCTCGATCGCGCGCTCGAGCTGCAGCGCCGCGGCTACCTCGTGACGCCCGATCCGAGCGACCCGGCAGTCCAGGCCGCATTCAAGGCCACCGCCATCAAGCACTTCGAGCGTCACAGCCGCCTCGGCTTCGTCGAGGAGGAGGGCTTCTACAACGAGGTCCAGCGCCTACGCGAGCTCGGTGCCAAGCGCGTGACCCTCAAGACCGGCGCGTACCCGATGCGTGAGCTCGCCATGGCCATCAAGTGGGCATCGAACGCCAAGATCGACCTGCTCACCATCGACGGCGCACCCGGCGGCACCGGCATGAGCCCGTGGCGCATGATGGAGGAGTGGGGCGTACCCACCTTCTACCTGCAGAGCATGGCCAACGAGCTCATCAGCCGCCTGCGCGCCAAGGGCGCATTCGTTCCCGATATCGCGATCGCCGGCGGCTTCTCCTCCGAGGACCACGTGTTCAAGGCGCTCGCCATGGGTGCTCCGCACACAAAGGCGGTCTGCATGGGCCGCGCGCTTATGATCCCCGGCTTCGTGGGCAAGAACATCGGCATGTGGATGAAGGAGGCCAACCTCCCCAAGACGGTCTCCGAGTTCGGCACCACCAAAGAGGAGATATTCGTCAGCTACGAGACTCTCAAGGCCAAGTACGGCGACGAGGTCGAGAGATTCCCGCTCGGCGCTATCGGCATTTACACCTACTCAGACAAGATCAAGGTCGGACTGCAGCAACTCATGAGCGGCACTCGCAACATGAAGCTCTCGACGATCTCGCGCGACGACCTCATGGCACTCACCAAGGACGCCGCGGAGGTCTCCGGCATCCCGTACGTCATGGATGCATACCGCGACGAGGCGCTCGCTATCATCGACGCATAGTCCCAAGACACCACGCACAGCATCCAGGGGCGGTTCCGGCAGCGGATCCGCCCCTGTCACATCCACCGGGCACCAGAAGATGACCCACGCGTCGCGTGGGGTACAATACACTGTCGCCCCCACTCGCTGTCCCGCTTCACGGGGCAGCGTCCATGCATATACAAGGAGTGCCGTGTCAGCACAGGAATCCCCCGAAGAGTACCCGATCCAACCGCCATCCGACGCGCTGACGGCGGAAGCCGACGCGGCAGTCCCTCCACGCGGGCTACCCAGGCTCGGACGCACGTTCGAGTCGTTCCGCCACCGGGACTTCAGCTACGCGTTCGCGGGTGCACTGATCTCCAACATCGGATCCTGGATGCAGCTCATGGCGCTCGGTTGGGTCGTTTTCGACCTCACAGGCTCATCTCAGTCACTGGGATTCATGAACGCCATGGCCGGGCTGCCAGTCACCTTCCTCAGCGTGTTCGCCGGCGTGGTCTCCGACCGCGTCGACCGGCGGAAACTGCTCATCGTGGTGCAGGCCTTCCTCATGGCCCAGGCGCTCGCCTTCGGCATCCTCAATCAGACCGGGCACATCACCATGTGGTGGATATACACGCTCTCGCTCGGTGGTGGTTTCGCGTCGGCCTTCATGTCACCCGCATGGCAGGCGATGACACCTGACCTGGTGCCTCGCGAATCGCTCATGAACGCGATCGCGCTCAACTCGGCCCAGTTCAACGCCGCCCGTCTCGTGGGCCCGATGGTTGGCGGGCTCGTGTTCGCGGTGCTCGGGGTCACCGAGGTGTTCTACGTTAATGCCGCAAGCTTCCTGTTCGTCATCTGGGCACTCGCGGTGATCAGACCGCAGCAGAAGAAGCACGTGCGTGGCAGCGAGTCCGTGCGATCCGTCATGCTCGGTGGGCTCAGGTACGCACGGGACCACTCGCGAGTCGCGTGGCTGCTCATAAGCGCCGCGGTGCTCACGGTCTTCGGAATGCCCTTCACGGCACTTCTGCCGGCACTTGCCAAAAGCACGCTCGGACTGAACGAGACGGGCTACTCCGTGCTCATGGCCGCTAACGGCGCAGGGGCGCTTACCAGCGCGCTCGTCGTCGCCACCCTCGCCCGGACGATCCGTCGGGAGTGGATCATCCGCTGGGGCTACCTCGTCATGGGACTGGGCGTCATCGGGCTCGGCCTGTCGCGCTCCGTGCCGCTGTCGATCGCGCTGCTCGTGATCATCGGCGCGGCGTTCCTGGCCATCGTGTCCAGCATCAACACCTCGCTGCAGATGTCCGTCCCGGGCGAGATCCGCGGGCGGGTGATGTCGCTCTTCGTCCTCGCGTTCATGGGGATGACGCCAGTGGGTTCCGCCATCTTCGGCTCGCTGGGGCAGCGCATAGGTGCGCCGACCGCGATCGTGAGCGGCGGCGGCGTAGTGATCGTGTTTGGCATCGTGCTGCTGCTTCGACCGGGGCTGCTCTGTGAGGACGGCGGACGCTGCTAGGCGATCAGCCCAACTCCTCGGCCAGTATGCGGTCGATCTCGACGCACGCGTCGGCGTCGATGGCGAATCCCGAGATACCAGCCACCGGTTCCAGCTGTTCGGGGCGCCGCGCACCCCAGAGTGCGATCGACAGCCCCGGCTGATCCAGGAGCCACCGGATCGCGAGATGGACGACACTTCGCCCGTACTCGGCTTGCGCGAACGCATCGAGGCGAGCGACCGCGGCGAGATGTCGCCGGTACGAGAGCCCGTGGAACATCCCGTTGCGCCTGGCCGGGTCGGTGGACTCGTGCCCTGCGGTCATCGTCCCCGTGAGGAGTCCGCGCGCGAGCGGGCTGTACGCGAAGGTCGTGAGGCCGTGATCGTGCGCGTACGGAAGCACGTCGACCTCGACAGCGCGCTCGAAGAGGTTGTATCGGAACTGGGAGGCGTCCAGACGACCGCCCGCCTCGAAGGCCACCATCTCCGGAACGCTGTAGTTGCAGACGCCGATCGCTTTGATGAGCCCTTCGGAGCGCAGGCGCTCCAGTTCGGCGGCGGTCTCATCGAAGGGCACCTCCTTGTCGGGCCAATGCACCTGGCAGATGTCGATCACATCGGTTCTAAGTCTCCTCAGCGACGCCTCGACGTCCCGCCGGATGATCGCCGGGCGCGAGTCGCGCCATGGCTCATGCCGCTCATCCCACACGAACCCGCACTTCGTGGCGATGACGACGTCGTCGCGACAGCCCCGTGCGGCCAGAACCTCACCGACTAGCTCCTCGGACAGGCCGAACCCGTATACCGGCGCGGTGTCGATGATGTCTATGCCCTCATCAAGCGCTCGTTCGATCGTCGCTCGCGCCGCGCCCTGATCCGATCCGCCCCACATCCAGCCACCCATCGACCAGGTGCCCAGCGCGATCCTGGACACAGCCCGGTCAAGAGCGGGAATCCGTATGCGGTCCATTGCCTAGCCTCCTTGGGTCCGACAAGGATTCGTACCCGCAACGTGCGGATGCGCAATCCAGACCGGACGCGCCCGTCACGACGGATGAGCAGCCAGCGATCACGGCGGGAAAGTTAACAAATTCGTCAGAAACGTCGGGCGGGATTTTGGCACAGGCGTTGCATATACCGAAATCGAGCAGAGCGACCCGCTTCTCCCTCCCCCCCCTCAGACGCGGGGGCGCCGCTCAAAATGAACGAGGCGCGAACCCCCAACGCGCCTCGTTTCCTTTTGTCCCGAAGCCAGCGACCTAGCCGAACCGGCCCGTGATGTACGACTCCGTGCGCCGGTCATCGGGATTTGTGAAGATCCGCTTGGTGTCACCCACCTCGATGAGGTGCGCGGGCTCCTCCAGGCTCTCCCGAAGCATGAACGCCGTCTGGTCCGATATCCGCGCCGCCTGCTGCATGTTGTGGGTGACGATCACGATGGTGACCGAGGACTTCAGTTCGGCGATGGTATCTTCGATCTGCTGCGTCGAGATGGGATCGAGCGCCGAGGCGGGCTCGTCCATCAAGATGACCTCGGGCTTGGTCGCGAGCGCGCGAGCGATGCAGAGCCGCTGCTGCTGTCCGCCAGAGAGTTCGAACGCGTGCTTCTTGAGGCTCTTGCGGACCTCCTCCCACAGCGCCGCCCCTTTGAGTGACTCCTCCACGATCGCTTCGAGTTCACTGCGGTGCCTGATACCCTGCGTGCGCGGCCCGTACGCGACGTTGTCATAGATGCTCATCGGAAACGGGTTGGGCCGCTGGAAGACCTGTCCCACGCGCATCCTCAGCTCCACGGGATCCATCGCGCGCCCCATGATGCTCTGGCCGTCGAGCGTGATCGCTCCTCCGACGTGCACATTGCCCAACTCGTCGTTCATGCGATTGAGGCATCGCAGTAGTGTCGACTTCCCACAGCCCGATGGTCCGATGAGTGCCGTCACCGCCCGGGACGGGATGTGCATGTCGACGTCCTCGATAACGAGATCGCGGCCGTATGCAACCGAGACCTGCGAGAGCGTGAAGCTTCCTCGCGCAGTCGCGGCGTGTGTGAGAGTAAGCCCACTGTCACGAGTGAGCCCCGTCGCCAGCGAGACCGCACCGTCCGGGGCCATTCGTAGCGCTGTCACCATGTGACCTTCCTCCTCTGGATCGATCGCCAGATCGCCGCTATCACGCTGACCGCGCTGACACCCGCAACGAGCACGAGCGCGGTACCCCATACGAGCGTGCGGTTCCAGTCGGGAACCGACGTGACCTGGGCGTAGATGTGGTACGGGAGCGACATGAACTGCGAGAGCGGACCATCGGGCAGCCGTCGCATCTGGAACACAGCCCCGGTGAACAGGATAGGGGCGGTCTCACCGGCAGCGCGCGCCAGCCCGAGAATCGAGCCAGTGATGATGCCGGGAGCCGCCGCGGGCAACACCACCTTGAGCACCGTTCGCAGCTTGGTCGCCCCGAGCGCGAGGGACGCCTGCCGCAAGTCACCGGGAATCTGGCGAAGCGCTTCTTCTGTGGCGGTGATCACCACCGGCAGTGTCATGCACGTGAGAGTCAGAGCTGCAGCAAGCACCGAACGTCCGAACCCCGCGAGCAGCACGAATGCGGCAAGACCGAAC
>JBASNZ010000076.1:0-14746 GCA_049657775.1 Coriobacteriia bacterium
TTCTTGAGGTCGTTGAGACCATCGCCGTTCGTGTCCGCCTCGGTGAACCAGCCCGCGCTTGCGGAGATGTCAGCCGCCGGAGTCGTTGCGCTCGATGGGAGGAGTGGCGTGAAGCTCCCTGAGTTGCTCCAGGCGCTCCACACACGCGACACCTGAGTGGAAGGTGAAGACGCGGCCTTCACGCGCACGCAATATGTGGTGCCCGGGACGTACCCTCCCGCAAGCACGGGGAGCGCCGTGCTCGAGACAGCGCTCACCTCGCCCTTGGAAGCCACCGGCGCACCACCTGGAGACGTCGCGACCTCAAGGGCGTACTCCACCTGCATGTTGCCGAGCGCCTCTTCGAAGGTCCATTCAGCCGCGGGGATCGCGGTCACGGTGCCCGATGCGGGTGAGTCGAGTGTGACCGTCGGCGCCGGCGCGTAGTCGACCTCCCACACGGGTTTGCCGGTCGCGTACTGGGCGGAGCGGTACGCGATGTGCGCGCCGGCGGTCGCCTGGAACTCGACCGTGCACGAACCCGCCGCCGTCCCGGCGGATTGCCAGTTTCGAACCATCGCGGTCGTGTCAAAGACGTTCCACCCGCTCGCAGCGGTCACGTACGGCGTCGAGTAGCTCGCAGAGCACGACGGGCGCCCGGAGTTCCATGTGACCGTCGAGATGTTGACGGCCGTCGTGCACATGTAGCCCTTGACCTGGCCCGCGGCCGCGATCTGGTAGAGGTAGTACTTGAGACGCGAGGCGACGGCCTCGTAGCCCGACGCCTTCTTGGCCGCCATGTCGGCGACAAGCGTGGACCCGGGCTGCGCGAGCCCGTACTCGGTCCAGTTCGCGGCCGGGTCGTGGTTGTTGACCCAAAGAAGCGTCGAGTTCGAGAAGTTGGTGTTCTGGTTCTCGAGCTTAGATGACACGTAGGTGTCGAGCGGGACCGCGGTCGAGGTTACCACGTACGGGTCGATCATGACCGGGTAGACGCGCTCGGGCGAAGCGAGCCACTCCGCGTCCGCGACGATGTCGAGGCGCCACGCCGGCGCCGAGCCGGAGAGCTCGTAGCGAACGTCATCGGAAAAGCCCGTGCCGCTCGTCTTGTAGCTCGCATCCCACATGCACGGAGCCGGCAGCACGTAGGCGGGTCCTGCGGCGCCGGGTGCGGTAAGCGAGACCGAGCCGTCGGATTCGAGGCGCGGAGTAAGACCTTCTAGCGTGAGATCGAAACCGAAGACGCTCGCGGTCGTGAGGCGGTGAAGGACGATGGTCTCCTTGAGTCCGTCCTTGCGCGATTCGTAGGACAAAGTGACGCCCGCGTACGCCTCGGGGTACGAGACCTCGGCAGACGCGTCCCGGCTCGCGGCGACGTCGGAGACAGACGGCCGCGCCGCTCCTTCCTGACCGTGCCAAGCGGGCCGGAACGAAAGTGAGGCCACACTCGTCTCGATGCTCACGGGCTCCTCGCCCATCGCATCCGGGAGCACCACCCGGAAACGGTTGGCGCGGCTGACAGCGGCCTCGACGCCATCGATGGTGGCATCGGTGAGCGTCTCATCTATCGGGACGAGCTTGCCTGTGGACTCATCGAGGTAGTTGATGGGCTGCGCGTGGTACTTCGGCGTGGACGGTGCCATCGGAGAGCAGGAACGCGCGGCTCGTCTCGGTGCGCTCGCCTTCGAGTTCACGGACGACCGCCCGTGGCGCGGCCGAGGTGGTCGCCGCGCTGAGATCTTCGGTGACCGTTGCGGCAGCCGCGATCCCGGCTCCTTGCAGGACGGGAGCGGCTCCGAGAACGAGCGAGAGAAGGAGTGAAAGCAGCTTGACGGAGGCGCGCCTCGAGACGGATCGCATTAGAGTCCCCCATCGTCGTTGGCGCGGCACCTCTGCAGTGTCCCCGCCAAAGAAGACGTCGCTGCTCCCCGACATGCGACGCTCTTTACAGTAGGCTCCCCCGCGCGGTGCTTGTCTAGGGACTCTGGGCTCAGGCTGCTTCAGTCAGACGAACGGCAGCCCTGAGCAATTCATCCGGCGAGGAATTCCGCGACCCGGATGATTTCCACGCCTTCGTACGCGCCGAGGCCAAGCAGGTGCTTGTCGCCGGACACGATGATGTCCGCGTTCCCATCCATTGCACACTCGAGCACGCGGTTGTCCGCCTCGTCGCTTACGACATGGAGCGCCTGGGTGGGCCGAACCACTTCCGCCACGCGCGCAATCTGCCGGATAACGCCCCGAACGTGCTCATCGTCGAACCCGAGCACCTCGTAGAGCTTGTCGGCCAGCTCGGTGAGGATCGCCGGTGAGGCGATAAGCGTGTAGTCCCCAAGGATCGCGCCCCGAACGGCAGCGGCCGGCTTGCCGCCGAAACCGTACGCGGAGACGTACACGTTGGTGTCGAGAACGACCCTACGCACCGCGCGCGTCATGGATGAGTCGCTCCACGTCCTCCTCGTTACGTACCTCTCGTTCACGCGCCCGTTCGCGACCGTAGGCCGCAAGGTCCTCGAAGATCACGAGCTCGCGTTCTCGCTTGTAGACGCGCACCATCTCGCGGAACAGCTCGCTCTTGGTACGCCCCTCGGCGGCAGCGATACGTTCGACATCCGCTGCAATCTCCGGAGGGACCGAGAAACCGATCGTCGTTGCAGTCCGAGCCATAATCGAATCACCCGTTTTAAACTGTTTACAACCCTGATGCGAAACTACGCCGGAAGTACGCCATCGTCAAGGTGAATCAACTGGAGAGGCAGCCCTACCGCTTGCGCTTGCGCACCCCGTGGGCCGAACCCTTGCGGGCTCCCTGCTTGAGCCTGGCAAGCACCTCGTCGGTGGTTGTGGACTCCACCTCGGCCTTGAGCTTGACCACCTGGTCGCGCAGCCTGGCGGCCGTCTCGAAGTCGAGTGCCTCGGCCGCGCCGTGCATCTCCTCTTCCATCGTGGCGATGATGCGCGCGACCTCGCTCTTGGGCATCTTGCCGAGTTCCTCGGCCACGTGCACACTCGGCTCCAGGCCCACCTCGGTCTCGCGCACGTACTGCGCGATGTCGTGGATGACTTTGCGGATGGTCTGGGGTTCGATGCCGTGCTCGGTGTTGTACTCGACTTGGATGGCGCGGCGGCGGTCGGTCTCATCGATGGCCGTGCGCATGGAGTCGGTGACCTTGTCGGCGTACAGGATGACCTCGCCGGAGACGTTACGTGCCGCGCGCCCGATCGTCTGGATGAGGGAGCGGTGGTTGCGGAGGAAGCCCTCCTTATCGGCGTCGAGGATAGCCACCAGCGATACTTCCGGCAGGTCGAGACCCTCCCGCAACAGGTTGATGCCGACGACCGCGTCGACCACACCGGCGCGCAGGTCGCGCAGGATCTCCACGCGCTCGAGGGTGCCGATGTCGCTGTGCAGGTAGCGCACCTTGATGCCGTGCTCGAAGAGGTAGTCGGTAAGGTCCTCGGCCATCTTCTTGGTGAGCGTGGTGATGAGCACGCGCTCGTCTCGCTCGGCGCGTTCGCGCACCTCACCCATAAGGTCGTCGATCTGCCCGTGCGTGGGACGCACGACGATACCGGGGTCCACCAGGCCCGTCGGCCGGATGATCTGCTCCACCACCTGGTCGGCAACACGAAGCTCGTAGTCGCCCGGCGTTGCGGAGACGAACACCGTCTGTGGGATGCGCGCGCGGAACTCTTCGAACCGAAGCGGCCGGTTGTCGAGCGCACTCGGCAGCCGGAACCCGTGCTCCACGAGTGTGAGCTTGCGCGAGCGGTCGCCCTCGTACATGCCGTGCAGCTGCGGGATGGTCACGTGCGACTCGTCGATGATGCACAAGAAGTCCTTGCCGAAGTAGTCGATGAGCGTGTGCGGTGGCTCACCGGGCGCGCGTCCGTCAAGGTGACGCGAGTAGTTCTCGACGCCGTTGCAGTAGCCCATCGTCTCAAGCATCTCGAGGTCGTAGCTGGTGCGCATCTCGAGGCGCTGCGCCTCGAGCAGCTTGCCTTCGGCCTTGAGCTCGCCGAGACGGACGCGGAGTTCCTCCCGGATGGAGTCGAGTGCCTCGCCGATCCGCTCCGGGTGCGTGACGTAGTGCGTGGCCGGCCAGATCGGCAGCGTGTCGAACGGGGCCACCGCCTCTCCGGTGATCATGTCGACCTCGGTGATCGCCTCGATGGTGTCGCCGAAGAGCTCGACCCGGATCGGGTTATCGCTGTACGGCGGGAAGATGTCGACGACGTCGCCCCGTACGCGGAAGGTACCGCGCGAGAGGTCGTAGTCATTGCGGTCGTAGTTGATCTCGATGAGGTCGCGGATGAGCGTATCGCGCTCGTAGTCGGCGCCCGTGTTGAGGAATACCGCCATACCGGCGTAGTCCTCGGGCGAGCCGATGCCGTAGATGCACGACACGCTCGCGACCACGACGACGTCCTTGCGAGACAGCAGCGCGGCGGTGGCAGCGTGGCGAAGCTTCTCGACCTCGGCGTTGATCGACGCGTCCTTCTCGATGAACGTGTCGGTGGTGGGGACGTACGCCTCGGGCTGGTAGTAGTCGTAGTACGACACGAAGTAGACGACGGCGTTCTCGGGCATGATGTCGCGCATCTCCGAGGCAAGCTGCGCCGCGAGCGTCTTGTTTGGGGCGAGGATGAGCGTGGGCTTGTTGACGGCCTCGGCGAGCTTGGCGACCGTGAACGTCTTGCCCGAGCCCGTGACGCCCAGGAGCGTCTGATCGCGCATGCCGCTGCGGATGCCGTGTGCAAGCTGCGTGATCGCCTTGGGCTGATCGCCCGCAGGTTCGTATTCCGAGATGACGTGAAGGTCAGCCATCGTGCCCTCCCAATGCAGGTCGAAGTGGCGACATGGCGGCACGCACCCGGGCGATCGGGCACAGTACGCGGTGGGTCGACCTACTCCAGCCAGCTCAGCGGGACTGCGTACTCGTCCCGGTCTGTCTGCGAATTCTCCCACAGGGTGAGCGTACTTACCTTTGCGATCTCCGAGTAGGCCCGCACGGCCGCCCGCTTGCGCTCGAAGTCTTCCGCATCTCCACGCGAGACAAGTGGTGACCACCGAAGGATCCGCAACGACCGGTAGAATGTGTACGGCTTATAGAAGTAGGCGTCCGCATCGCGATCGTTCGCCAACTGTTGCACCGCACCACAGAGCGCGGTGTGGTCGGGATGCTCTTTGGCGTCGCCAAGCAAGCGCGCCTGGTCTCCTTCGTAGCGCATCACCGTGAAGTACGTCGCCGACCCGTATTCGCTCGCGATCTGCGTGATTTCATCGGACAGGTCACCCGAGCTGAGCGAGCCATCCTGCCAGCCTTCGGCACCCTGGGAGTCGGCCGCCCCCTCGTAGCGCCACTCGGTGACTCCCAGCGCACCCATAGCTGCTTCGAACTCGGCACGCCGGGTCAGGCCGAAGTCCCATTTGTCAACGTCGCCGTCAGCGTCACGATCGGTGCCACCATTGGAGTCCCAGTGCGCCCCGAGCGAACTGCCCTCGCCATCGGTCATAAGTACCACGACGACACGCCGACCGTTTCGCACCTGGTGACTGATCGCCTGCGCCATGCCGAAGGTCTCGTCGTCAGGGTGCGGCGAGAAGAACACGGCCGTCTCCGAGGCGAGCGGGGGCTGTTGCGGGTGCCGTAGCCACCACAGTCCCGATGCGAACAGCACCGCCACCGCTATGAGAGTGATGAGCACGTAGCGCAACCGGGGGCGCATAGGTCTCCGAATCGTCGAGCGATTGTGTGGCTAGATGAGGCGCTGCTATACTGCCACACATGCCTGAAGCGGACAATCCAGACGTACTCACCACGCCCGAGCGGCGATCCGTCCGACTCATCTCTCTCGATGTCTTTCGCGCGATAACCGTCATCGGCATGATCTTCATGGATCACCCCACCATCCGGGAGGCAGTCCCCCAGTGGCTCCTTCATCCCGAATGGCACGGATTTCGACTCGCCGACACCATCTTCTCGTCGTTCCTCTTCATCGCCGGCGTCTCGATGGCGTTCTCATCGGCCAAGCCGTCCCGCGACCCGAAGGCGGAGCGACGTGCCTTCTTCAAGCGCGTGGGACTGCTGATCCTGTTCGGACTCGCGCTCAACCTGGTCAAGTACGGCGTTCCGGTTCGCATCCTGGGTGTGCTGCAGCGGATCGCGCTTGCCTCGCTGATCGCCTGGCCGTTCCGGCGCAAGAGCCCGTGGATGGCTCTGGGCACGGGTCTCGCGCTTATCACCGCACACACGGTGGTCTCCCTCTTCGTGGGCGCTCCCGGCGTGCCGGTCGGCTACCTCGATGGCATCCACAACATCGCAGGCTGGATCGACACGCTCATAGTGGGCGTTACGCACACGTACAAGGGGCAGGGCTTCGATCCCGAGGGATTCCTGGGCACGCTTACCGCCGCCTCCGTGATGCTCTGGGGCCTCGCGGCTGGAATGTGGCTGCGACGTGACCCGCAGGACCGTCGCACGATCGCTCGCCTCACCGCGGGCGGGGTGGCGGCTCTCGGAGCGGGACTGGTTCTGGCGCTGGCGGTGCCGGTGAACAAGAAGCTGGGTACCGGCTCATTCACCCTACTCATGTGGGGCATCGACATCGTTGTGCTGATGGCTCTGCACTGGATCGCTGATGTACGAGGACATACGAAGGCACTCAAACCGCTCGTTCCGCTCGGCCTGAACGCACTTGCGATCTACGTGGGCTTCAACGCGCTTCTTGGCATCGCCACGAACGTAAGGGTGACGACCCCCGGCGGAACCGACATAACCCTCCTGCGTGCTGTCGGTGCGGTCGGCGAGCGCATACTGGGCGATCCAACTGCAGCGACGCTGCTCATCTCGGGCGCAGAGGTCATCGCATGGCTTGCCGTGGCAACGTATCTGGACCGCAGGAAGGTCTACTTCAAGCTGTGATCACCCGGTAGCAGGGTGAGACTCATACGCGAAGAAGCCCCGTCCGGTCTTGCGGCCAAGGTCGCCCCGCTCGATCATCTCCAGGAGCAGTGGGCGTGGCGCGTACGATTCGTCGCCAAGGCGCGCTGCAAGGTCGTCCATGATGCTCACGACGACATCGATGCCGATGAGGTCCGCGAGCTCAAGTGGTCCCATAGGATGGTTAAGCCCCAGACGGATGGCCTTGTCTATCTGGTCAGGCGATGCGACGCTCTCCTCCATCTCACGAACCGCTTCGTTGAGCAGCTTCATGAGCGCACGGTTCACAACAAACCCCGGTGCGGCTGCTACTCTTACCGGCGCCTTGCCGAGGGAGACGGCGTAGTCATCGAGTTCCCCGTGCACCTCAGGCGCCGTGGCGGCCGAGGACACCGTCTCGACAAGCTGCATCCGGACCGGCGGGTTGAAGAAGTGCAGTCCGCCGAACCGCTCGGGTCGGGCCAGCCTGGCGGCAAGTGCGTCGATGGACAGCGACGACGTATTTGTGGCAAGGATGGCCGCCGGCGCCATGTGCGCCTCGGCGGCGAGCAGAACCGCGGCCTTCTCGTCGAAGTCTTCCACGACCGCCTCGATCACGAGGTCGCAGTCTGCGAGCGACTGCATCGACGTCGAGCACGAGACGCGCTGAGCGGCCTCGAGCATCTGCGCCTCATCGAGACTCCGGGCGAGACGGTCGAACACCCGCTCGCGCCCCCGTGCCAGGCGCTCCTCGGCTCGTCCCCACCACACGACCCTGGCGCCCTTGAGTACCAGGAGTTCCACGAGCCCGCAGCCCATGACGCCGTAGCCAAGCACGCCGATGGTGCGATCCAGCTTGGGGCGCTCGCCTACGGCGAATGCATCGCCCGCGGAGATCTCGCGTTCGCTCTTCGCGATCGAAACCGCCCCGTTCGAGTCCTGCACGAGCACTACCCAGTACGGGACCGTCTCGTGGTTGCGCGATGGCGTCTCGATCCGAGTCACGGCGAGCGCGGTGCCGCTGGCGACGGATTCCGCATACAGAGGGGCGCCGCACAGCGTGCAGGAATCGAGCGCGTACGCGTACCGGGTGCCGCACGAGCTGCAGCGCATGGGACTCATCTCAGCTCCTCCCGATCACATGGACCGCGGCCGTCCCACCGATGCCGCCGATATTGTGCGCGACGCCCACCGAGGCGCGGGCAACCTGCGCCTCTCCCGCCTCGCCGCGAATCTGCTTCACCAGTTCGTAGACCTGGCTGATCCCCGTGGCGCCGATCGCGTGGCCTCCGGCCTTCAGGCCTCCACTGGCGTTGACCGGGACCGGCCCACCGATCTGAGTGTCGCCGGCACGCAGACGCTCGACGGCCTCACCCGGACGGGCGAGTCCCAGATCTTCCATGGCGACGATCTCCGCGATCGTGAAGCAGTCGTGAACCTCGGCGAGGTCCACGTCTGACGCCACGATGTCCGCCTGGGAGTATGCGTCGACCGCGGCCTCACGGGCAGCGGGAAAGGTGGTCCACTCCTCTCGCTGTGCGAGCGAGATCACATCGGCGCGCACCGCACTGCCCAGCACGCGTAGGCTTCGAGCATCGGCAGGCTCTCGCGAGATCACGAGCGCTGCGGCCCCATCGGAGATAGGACAGCAGTCGAAAAGGCGCAGCGGAGCAGCGACAGTGGCGCCCGCATCGATGTCCGCCTGCGTGACCGTCTTGTGTTGGAAGTGAGCATTCGGGTTGAAGCGCGCGTTCGCGTGGTTCTTGAGCGCAACGGCCTCAAGATCGGTGAGCCGGGTTCCGTGCAGCCGCATGTGTTCCTGCGCGATCAGCGCGTAGTTCCCCGGGAACGTAAGCCCCTGCGACTGGTCGATCTCGGCGTCACCGGCCATACCGATGTTGTGTGTAAGCTCGGAGCCGCCAAGACCGCTCAGCTTCTCCACTCCGACAACCAGGACCGGATCGTACGCCGAGAGGGACAGGATCGCCTGGTGCAGCGCTACGCCACCCGACGCGCAGGCGGCTTCCACCCGCCAGCCAGGCATCCGCACTCCCGGAAACAGCCCGGCAACCACGGCGTTGAGGTGCAGCTGCGAGTTGTTGGGCCCGCCAAGGAAGTTGGCCACCACGAAGGCACCGAGTTCGGTAACCCGCAGACCGGCGTCATCGAGTGCCCGGGTTATGGCCTGGTGCAGCAGCTGCGTTAGCGTGTAGGTCGTTGGACCGAACTTCGTCTTGCCTGCCCCTATGATGAACGCACGCATGCGAGAGAACTCCATTCGAGAGGACGCACCGAATCGAGAAAGCATAGCATAGCGAGGTGCGGCCTCTTCGGAGGTGCGGCCTCTTCGGAGGTGCGGCCTCTTGACTCTCTCGCTAATCGAATGCGTGCGGGTAGAGCTCCTCGTAGCGCTCGCGTTCTGAGAGTACCCGTTCCACATACGCGCGTGTCTCGGAGAATCCGGCCGCCGTGAGTGTTGTACCACCCTGCTCTGACATCCACCGGTCAACGTTTCCCTCGCCCGCGTTGTACGCCGCAAGCGCAGTCTCGGTGTCGTCGTACTGGGCGAGCAGATCCGAGAGATGCCTGGTGCCCAGCGTGATATTCAGTTGGGGCTCACGCAGCGTGACGGGGTCCACCTCACGATTCATCGCAGCCTCGGCCGCGACCTCGACAGCCGTGGATGGCAGCAGCTGCATGAGACCGACCGCGCCGGCATCCGAGACCTGCGAGGCATCAAAACCGGACT
Source organism: Coriobacteriia bacterium (assembly GCA_049657775.1). Lineage (GTDB taxonomy): Bacteria > Actinomycetota > Coriobacteriia > Anaerosomatales > Anaerosomataceae > JBASNZ01. The sequence continues at coordinate 9,652 of JBASNZ010000076.1, forward strand.
CGGCATTGATCACCGCCGCCACCAGGTATGGGTCGACATCGTTGGCACCGGCCGCCTGGGCGATGTGGCTCTCGTATCGCAGCGGGTGGTACATGCGCTGCCACCACGTGGGGCCCTGCAACGCGAGCACGACCACAACCGCCAGTACGCCGATAACAGCGACCGGCAGTACGCGATGGAGCGAGAGGGGATGATCACGCGACACGAGGGGCCAGCTCCTCCTCGAAGAAGCGTACAAGCTCCGCGCGGAAATCCATCTCGTCGCCATCGTTCTCGATCACGTAGTCAGCGATGTCGCGCCGCTCCGCGTCCCCGGCCTGGCACGCCATGCGCCGCTCGACCTCGTCCGCGCTCATACCCCGCGCGACGGCACGCTCGATCTGGCTGTCCGCATGGGTAGAGATAGTCAGCACCGCATCCACCAGATCCAGGAACTCCGGCGCCTCCACGAGCAGCGGGACATCGAGCACGACGAGCCGCGGCGGTTCGGCCTGCATGGCAAGCGCGTCGAGCGCGCCCGCCGTGGCGGCAAGTACCGCGGGATGCACGATGGCGTCGAGGCGCTGCGCCTCCTCCGGACTCGCAAACGTGCGCTCCGCGAGCGCGGCCATGTCGATATTGCCGTCCGCGCCGACGATGTCGCGACCGAACGCCTCGACAACCGGACGGAACGCCGGCGACTCCGCGCGGAGCAAGCCCTTGGCGATAGCGTCAAGATCGAGCACGATCGCTCCGCGCGCGCCAAAGAACGCCGCGGCGGTGGACTTACCCGACCCGATGCCTCCTGTGACTCCCAGTACGTACATCACGACTCCTAGAGATGAAGGGGCCGGAGCGCCCGTGAAAGACGTCCGGCCCCGTGCGTTACCTGTTGTGCGAGCGGCGCGGGCGCCTACTCCTCAGTCTCGGCCTCGACCTCAGCGTCGGCCTCGGCAGCAGGCTCCTCCGCAGCTTCGACCTCGGGGACCTCCTTCGCGGCAGACTCCTCGACGACCTCGGCCTCAACCTCGGGTGCTTCCTCGAGAACCTCGGCGGTCTCTTCGGCTACCTGGGTGTCCTCGACCTCATCGGCTGCGGCCTCTTCGACCACGGCTTCGTCGGCATCCTCTTCGTACTCGGAATCCTCGTCGCGCTCGGGGAGGACTTCCTCGATGCCGAGTTCTTCGTTGGCGGCGCGGAGCGAGAGCGAGATGCGGCGGCGCTCGGTGTCCACGTCCATGATCTTGATCTGGACCTCGGCGCCGACCGCGACAACATCATCGGCCTTCTCCACGTGGCCCTTGGCCATCTCGGAGATGTGCACCAGGCCCTCGACGCCGTCACCGATCTCCACGAACGCGCCGAACGGCACGATCTTGGTGACCTTACCGGACACGATGGTGCCGGGGACGAAGCCGCTGACAAGCTGCTTCCACGGGTCGTCCTGGGTCTGCTTGAGGCCGAGCGAGATGCGCTCACGGTCCAGGTCGACGTCGAGGACCTGCACCTCGACCTTGTCGCCGACCGAGACGACCTCGGACGGGTGATTGACGTGGCTCCAGGAGAGCTCGGAGATGTGCACGAGGCCGTCGATGCCGCCAAGGTCCACGAATGCGCCGAAGTCGACGATCGAGGAGACGGTGCCGGGGAGGATCATGCCCTTCACGAGCTTGCCCAGGATGTCCTGGCGCTCCTGCTTGCGGTCCTCCTCCAGCACCACGCGTCGCGAGAGAACGACGTTGTTGCGGTTGCGGTCCATCTCGATGACACGGCACTCGAGCCGGTCGCCGAGGAACGAGTGCAGGTCCTTCACGCGGCGGAGATCGACGAGCGAGGCAGGCAGGAAGCCGCGTAGGCCGATGTCCAGGATGAGACCGCCCTTGACGACCTCGATGACTTCGCCTTCCACGTTCTCGCCGGAGTTGAACTTCTCCTCGACCTGAACCCAGGCGCGCTCGTACGCGGCACGCTTCTTGGAAAGGATGAGACGACCGTCCTTGTCCTCCTTCTGGAGAACCAGGGCCTCGATCTCGTCGCCAAGCTTCACAATCTCTGATGGATCCGCGTCCTTGCGGATGGAGAGCTCGCGCGCCGGGATGACGCCCTCGGACTTGTAGCCGATGTCGAGCAGGACTTCGTCCCGCTCAACCTGCACGACGGTTCCGGTTACCAGGTCACCGTCGTCGAAGTCGGTGATGGTGCTGTCGATGAGGGCGTGCATCTCCTCATCTGTATATTCACGATCGTCAACGATGATGCTGTCGTTCTCTACCACTGTGGTGGCCCCTTCCGTAGCGGGGCCCCGATGCCACGTATCTCGGTCGCTTGTTTTCCGGGACATGTCTCTCGGGGGCCGACATTACATGCCCGCGCGCGGGTGCGCACAAGCTTTAGAATGATACCACCCGGGGCCGTGTGTTGAACAGCGCGCTCCTGTGGTAGGTGTGATAGGTGTGATAGGTGTGGTAGGTGTGGTCCCCTGAATTGCCAAACGTGAATTGCCAAAGTCAGTGCAAGGCCCTTTGCACTTAGTCTGGCAGGGCTGCTTGCCGGGGAAGGACCACGCCGCAGCGCTCCTATGGCAGCTGCGCCGCCGGGTGGCAGTTGAGGCACAGGTTGTCGGTCGTGGCGGTTGTCGTGGCCTCAACCAGCATCCGAAAGTTCTGCGTTTCGTGGGGAAACGCCTGGAACAGCGGATTGTCGATTCCGGCATCGTCCGATGTCGACCCGTCGCCATAGCGGTAGACCTGCGCGGCTGCGACCGCGCCGGGCTCGCCGACCACACGGCTGTCCTCGTGACACTGCTGACACACTGGCGCGTGCCCGACCTGTTCCGCTGTCCTCGGGTACGGCATGACGAAACCACGGTTGTGCCAGATCGCACCCGTCAGATTCCCTGGCACCGCGCCGAGGAGGCCCAGGGTGCCGAATGTGGTCTCGAGTGAGATGTCGGACTTCACGATAGGCACGCGATCGTACGAGAACGGTGTGGCGGTGCTTACGCTCGAGTCGACCGGGTGGTTCATGATCGACCCGCCGCTCGCCCTCCCCTTGTGGCAACCAAGACACCAGTCAGAGCCGTACACCGTTGCCGTGGTGTCCGAGCCTGTCGGGCGCTGCTTGAGCAGCTTGTTGGTACTCCAGTACGTGAGCCAGCCAAGATCGCTCGCATGGAACCGGACGCGCTCACACTAAAGGTCGCCACGACACTTGAGGCATGCGGGGAGTGGCAATCGTCGCAACTGAGGAAGTCGTTTTCTCCTCCGAATGTCACGACCGCCGAGCCACCTGTTCCGGCGTCGCCACCAGGTACGGCGTTCGTGGCGTCGACGGAGTGATTCGCGCCCACGCCGAGGCCTCGTGCGGTGATCGTGCCGTACACGCCATACCCGCCTGTCCCGTCGTGGCAGAACAGGCAGTTGTCTTTGATCGTCGACATCGGGAGCAGCGATATGCCCCCGGACGGGCCGGCGTGGACCGAATGGCATATGTCGCAGCGACCAGTCGTCGAGGTGTAGTAGCCGTGTGGGCCTTCACGAGTGCCGAAGACGAAGTCCTCAGCGTGGCACGCGGCGCAGTCCATCGGATCGCCGTCGTAGTAGGAGTCACCCTCGGCCCATCCGTGCGCGGCCGCAGGCGCGATCATGATCATGAGGACCACCGCGAGTGCGGCTATCCGTCCCAGCCCCTTGTGCATCGTTCCCCTCTCGATGCCACTCTCGGCAACGTAGCACCAGGGGAGGAATTCAGCAAGATTCAGGGATGCACGGGCGGTCCGCCTACTTGGCACTCGCCCAGTCGGTTCCCGACCCCACGCTGACCTCGAGAGGAACCGCAAGCGATGCGACGTTGATCATCGCCTCGCGCACCATGTCTGTCAGCCGAGCGAGCTCTGCCGGTCGCGCCTCGAAGACGAGTTCGTCGTGCACCTGGAGCACCATGCGGCTCACGAATCCTTCATCGCGCAGTCGTCGGTCGACGTCCACCATCGCGAGCTTCATGATGTCGGCCGCGGTGCCCTGCATGGGGTGGTTCATCGCGGTACGCTCGCCGAACGAGCGCATATTGAAGTTGGAGCTCTTGAGCTCGGGAATCGGTCGGCGCCTCCCGTACATCGTGACAGCGAATCCGTCCTTGTGGGCCTCAGCTACGGTGCGATCCAGGAACGAGCGTACGCCAGGGTACGCCGCGAAATACCGATCGATCATCTCCTGCGCTTCGGCGTACCCGACCGAAAGCGTCTCGGCCAGGCCATGCGCACTCTGCCCGTAGACAATGCCGAAGTTGACAGCCTTGGCGCGGCGGCGCATCTCCGGGGTTACCTCCTCGGCAGGCACACCGAACACCCGCGACGACGTGGCAGCGTGGAAGTCGCGCCCGGAGGTGAACGCGTCGATGAGGCCCTGGTCGCCCGAGAGGTGCGCGAGGACGCGCAACTCGATCTGAGAGTAGTCGGCCGACACCATGAGATCGCCGGGCTCGGCCGGAACGAACGCAGCGCGGATGCGCAGCCCGAGCGGGGTACGCACGGGGATGTTCTGCAGGTTGGGATTGCTGCTCGACAGGCGTCCGGTGGCGGCGACCGTCTGATTGAACGACGTGTGCAACCGACCGTCCTCGCCCACCATGCGGGGCAGCGCATCGATGTACGTGCTCTTGAGTTTGGTTAGTTCGCGATACTCGATGATCTTACCGGCGATCGGGTAGCTGGGCGCGAGCCCGCCCAGGACCGATGCGTCGGTGGAGTAGCCGGTCTTGGTGCGCTTACCCGAGGGCAGTCCGAGCTTGTCGAAGAGCACCTCGCCAAGCTGCTTGGGCGAGTCGATGTTGAACTCACAGCCCGCAAGGGACGCTATCTCCGCGCGCAGTGCCTCGATGCCGGCGCCGGTCTCCTCGGCAAGTCCCGAGAGAACCGTGCGGTCGACGCCGACGCCGACCTCCTCCATGCGCACGAGCACCGGGATGAGGTCCATCTCGCAGCGCCGGAAGACATCTGCGGCGCCGGTGAGGTCGAGTTGACGCTCGAGGACGCGCGCGAGCTCGGCGACTGCCCGGGCGGCGCCCGGCGCGCCAGCGCTGTCAGCTACGGCACGGCCCAGGTACTCGCCAGCGAGCG
>JBASNZ010000077.1:0-12208 GCA_049657775.1 Coriobacteriia bacterium
GCCAGCGGCAGAACGCCAGCCGCCGGTTCGCCACAGGCCAAGAGCCACGGAGGCTCCGAGTCCGATCAGGAACAGGCGCATGCCCAGGACCGCCACGCGGTCCGCGGCCGTCGGGCTCAGTCCCGAGAAGGTGCCCGGCCGGGCCCAGAAGCGGGTCGCATCCGTCACGGTCGATCGCGCGGTCTTCCACCGGCGCGCGGGTGAAAGGACGCGAGCGATCTCGCTCAGCGCGCGCCGCCACGCGCGTCCCACCCCGCGGGGAGCCGCGCTCAGCGCCCCGTCGACCTCGGCGGCGGTCGTTCGAGCGCGACGGAGTATGCCGGCAGACGCCGTTCCCACCGCGCCACGAACGGCACGGACCGTGGAGTCGATGCCATTGATGGCCCGCGTGAGCGCCCGTCTCCAGGTGAGGAACCACACGTGCGCAAGCCGCCCCGCAGGGGGCGGTGCGGTGGTCTCTTTGGCGGGCATCTGGCGTGCTACCATTGGTGTTGCCGCTCCTGGCAGACCTGCGGATTTGTAGACAGCATACTGGACATCGGCGCCGTGTGGTTCTCCGCACGCCGAGGGTCGGCGGAAGTGGCGGAGGAGAGCGCGTGAACTCGCCCCGACTGGAGCGCATACTCAAAGTACTGGCCGCCGTTCTGGCTGTCGTTTGCATCCTCTTTCTCGGCCTGGGCGTGTACCTGTACAAGCTCTCGAGCACTCTTCCCGATCTTCGAGTCGATCCCGACGCGTTCAAGCCGGCGCGGACCTCGGTCGTGTACGCCGCCGACGGATCGTTGCTGGCGGCCTGGCACGGCGAGCAGGACCGCACCGTCGTCAAGATCGACCAGATCCCGCAGAGCATGCGCGACGCGACCATCGCGATCGAGGACGAGCGGTTCTTCCTGCATCAGGGCGTTGACGCCGAAGCCATCATGCGCGCGCTGCGCGAGAACACCGAGGCCGGGGAGTACGCGCAAGGTGGCAGCACGATCACGCAGCAGGTCGTGAAGCTGCTCTTCACCGAGGGCGAACGCACGCTCACCCGCAAGGTTCGTGAAGCGCTCATGGCGTACCAGCTCGAGACCAAGGCCGACAAGGAGCAGGTGCTTGAGACGTACCTCAACCTCGTCTACTTCGGGCAGGGCTCGTACGGTGTCGAGAGTGCGGCCCAGCGCTACTTCGGCAAGCCGGCGGCCGGACTTACCGTCGCTGAGTCGGCGCTGCTCGCGGGTCTCATCCAGTCGCCGTCGCGCTACTCGCCGGGGTCTCACCCCGAGGCTGCGCTCGAGCGCAGGGACGTGGTTCTCGCCAAGATGGAGGAGCTGGGCTACCTCACGGGTGACGAGTACCGTGACGCACGTGCGGAGAAGATGGTTTACACAGCGCCAGCCGAGGCGGGGCAGATCGCGCCGCACTTCGTGGAGTATGTGAAGCAGTACCTCATCGATCAGCTTGGCTCGGAAATGGTGTTCCAGGGCGGGCTGCGCGTGCAGACGACCCTCAACCCCGCGCTCCAGGCGCAGGCCGAAGAGGCTGCACGGGCGCTGCTTCCCTCGGCCAAGGATCCCGAGGTCTCGCTCGTCTGCCTCGACCACACCACGGGCGAGATCGTGGCCATGGTGGGGGGCAGGGACTACGCGACCGACAAGTTCAACCTGGCGGTGCAGGGCAAACGCCAGCCGGGTTCGGCTTTCAAGCCGTTCGTGCTTGTCACCGCACTCAAAGAGGGGATCCGGCCCTCTGATGTCTTCCCGGCCACGCCGTACTCCGTGAAGGTCAAGGACGGCACGTGGAACGTGCAGAACTACGAGAACGCCATCACGAGCGGGTCCATGACGCTGTCGGCGGCGACCAACTGGTCGGTGAACGCCGTGTACGCGCGTCTCATCATGAAAGTCGGTCCGGAGGACGTTGTGGAGACGGCCAAGGCCATGGGCATCACCACGCCGCTCGAGCCGAACCCGGCGATCGCGCTCGGTGGACTGCGCACCGGTGTTTCGGCCCTGGAGATGGCCTCCGCGTACGGCACGATCGCGACCGGAGGCATGCGGCGCGTGCCGACGGCGGTCGTGAAGGTCACCGACGATCGCGGCATGCTCGTCTTCGAGCCGGAGCGCACCGAGACGCGCGCCATCCCCGAGGGGGTGGCCAAGCAGGCCTCGGTCATGCTGCACGATGTGGTCGAGGTCGGTACCGGCCAGGCCGCCAAGATCGGACAGTGGGCGGCCGGCAAGACCGGCACCACGCAGGCGTACCGCGACGCCTGGTTCGTCGGGTACAGCGGCAACCTCTGTACCTCGGTGTGGGTCGGCTACCGGCAGGGTCAGGTTTCGATGACGAACGTTCACGGGATCAAAGTCACCGGCGGGAGCTATCCGGCGCGGGTGTGGCAGCGCTTCATGGCCAAGGCGGTAAAGCAGCGTTCTCGCCCGGTGGCCCCGGCCATCGAGCCCGCTCAACCCGGCGACACCGCGGGAGCGGGTGTCTCCGTCACCATCTGCACACAGTCGCTCCTGCTTGCCAACGAACGGTGTCCCGACACGATCGAGATGTATCTCGATGATGCACTCGTCCCCACGTCCGTCTGCGGGGTCCACTGAGGCCATGGCTAAGGACCACTATCGCACCCTGCAGGTCGCACGCAACGCCGACCCGGAGATCATAGAGAAGGCGTACAAGGTGCTGGCGAGGCGGCACCACCCTGACACCAGCCAGGATTCCCCCGAGCGTGCGCACAAGCGGATGCTCGCGCTCAATCAGGCATACGCCACGCTTCGCGACCCTGTGGCACGCGCTGCCTACGACGCTTCGCTGCCGCCGGAGCACGGGCACACCCGCAGCGGGTGGGAGGTCTTCTGGGACGGCGGACTCGTCGGTCTCTACGCGGATCGGCGTCGCAGAAGCGCGGAGTGACACCGGACGTCCGTCGGCGGCGAACCGTCCGACTGCGTGGTATCGGCACAAAAAGACAGGCCGGGGCGTCTCGCCGTCGGCCTGTCGCGGTCCACGATGAGATGACGCACTAGCAGATGGTGTCCAGACGGGTCTGGACCGCGCGAAGAATGGCCGGATACGAAACGGCGCCCTCGTACAGCGGCTCCCCGTCGATGACGGTCACGGGGTACACGAGACCCTGCTCGCGTATCAGCTTGACCATCTCGGCGTGGGCGGTGACCACGTCTTCCCGCGACGTGTCGTGATATTCGATGATCGCCGACTGGCCAAAACGGGATTCCATCTCGGAACGGATGATTGCGGTGATCTCCTCCGGAGACCAGCTCGGGCCTCATCCACCACTAAAACACGATGTCTCGACAGGGAGGTCGTACACCTCGACCGTGACTACTGCCTTATCCATGACCGGTACCTCCTAGCCGAGGGTGACGGCGCCGCCGGGACAGACACGTGCACACACGCCGCATCCGGCGCACAGATCTTCGTTCACCAGATAACCATTGGCTCCAGGATACATGCCCCCGGACACGGGGACGATAGCTCCCTTGGGGCACACGCGTCGCGCCGGACAACCCGGCGACCTATCGCATGACGCAGTATCGATCGTGTACGTCCGCACGTCCACTCCTTGTACTCGAGCCTGCTTACGTTGCGCAGTATATACCCCGCGGGGTATGGACGCAAGACGCGAGAACGAAGCGCATCGCTCCTCGGGGAACCCGTCTTCCACTACGCAGCGGAGTGCCGCGCTCTGGTAGTATTGTGCCAGCCGCGAACGCGGCTTTGAGGATGAGGCTGGCTCGAAACGGAGGATCCTCCACATGGCGTCACGACTGGGTGATACGGGCCGTCAGTTGCTTGTGCGTCTGATCGCCGCCGGCGTCGGCATCGGAGTGATATTCCCGCTCTTCGCGTCGCTGTTCGTGGAGTCCAAGAGTACGCTCGCCTGGTGGCTCTTCTTCTTCGCGTGCATCGCCGCCGGCGTAGCTCTCGGCGTGCTGGCGCACTACGTCTCGTTCCGGACGGCCGAGAAGGTGCTGCTCCAGGTGCTCGGCACCGCCGGTCGTTCGCTCGGGGTCGCCGTGCACGACATCAAGGGGCTTGACGGCCTCAGCTCCGAGCTGGAACGGGTCTTGTCCAACGCGGCGAGCCTGCTTGACCAGATCCGCGCCGCAAACACCAACATCAGAGCGCTCACTGCCCAGGTGCTGGTAGCCACAGAGCAGCAGGCCGCGGGAGCATCCGAGCAGGCGGCGGCGGTCACGCAGACCTCGGCGACAGTCGAGGAACTCGCCCAGACCTCCAGCCAGATCGCCGACAACTCCGAGTCCGTCGTCCGCGTCGCGGAGCGGACCCTCGGCAGCGCCGAGGAAGGCATGCAGGCAGTTGCCGACACTGCCGAGGGCATCGAGGAGATTCGAGTCACCACCCAGCAGTCCTCGGACAGGATCCTCGCATTGGGGGAGCGCAGTCAAGAGATCGGGCGCGTCCTCACGATCATCGACGAGATCGCCGAGCAGACCAAGATCCTGGCGCTCAACGCGGCCATCGAGGCTGCACGCGCGGGCGACGCCGGCAAGGGCTTCTCGGTCGTCGCCGAGGAGATACGCAAGCTCGCGGAGTCGGTGACCGAGTCCACGCAAGAGATCGGGCGGGTCGTTCGCGAGATCCAGGCGTCCACCTCGGCTCTCATCATGCAAACCGAGAAAGCCGCCAAGAAGGTCAACGAAGGCAAGAACCTTGCCCAGAACACCCAGGACGCTCTGGAGCGCATCGTGTCCCAGGTCGAAGAGACCACCGACGCCGCCAAGCAGATCTCGATCGCGACCCAGCAGCAGCGCACGGCATCCGACCAGGTCGTTGTGTCGATGAAAGAGATCGCCGTGGTATCGCAGCAGGCGGCCGGGACCTCGCGCCAGATCTCCGCGGCCATCCTTGAGCTCAACGCGCTCGTCGATTCCATGGTCGTGCACTAGGGCTCTTGGCACCGCCGGACGCGTTGCACCTCCCGCCGCTGGGCCGATCCGCTGCGTCTCCAGCGCGTTTCGGTACCCCACCTTGTATTGTTCCTTCACGAGGGTTTCGTTACAGTTACTGAGATGAGCGGCGAGAGGGAGTCGCCATACACTCAATGTCGGACCCCCGGGACGAGCAAGGAGAGATGCGCATGGCGAAGATCTCTTTGGCCGGGTTCAAGGACCCGGTCCGGCGACCGCGGTACCTCATCTGGACGGGTGTCGTCGTCCTGGTGTTGGCCGCGGTCGTCATCGTGGCGTTCAGCGCCACGTCGACGTATTGGTTCTGCGCCGAGATCTGTCACAAGGTGCAGGACGACTCGATCGCGGCGTACGATCGTTCAAGCCACAACATGGTCTCGTGCATGTCATGTCACGAGCCGGTGAACGCCGACCCGATCACCTTCACTCTCAAGAAGGCAAAGGCTCTGGGAGAACTCGTTCTAACCGTCACAAACAACTTCGAGCTCCCGCTGAACCCCAACAGCCATCTTGCGATGAACACGGAGGAGATGGGTTCGGGGCAGTGCACGCAGTGCCACAACCTCGAGACCCGCACGATCACTGCTTCGCCGGGCATCATCATCGACCACGCGGTCCATGATGAGAACGAGGTCAACTGTACCGCGTGCCACAACCGTGTGGCCCACAACGAGAGCGGTGAGTGGGAACCGTCGCTGTCCAATCCCAACGGCGGCCCCAAGAGTGTGAAGCACCAGAACTTCATGTCGATGACGGCATGCTTCCGCTGCCACACCCTCACCGCCGAGGCGCCCGAGGGTGGCGTCAAGGCGCCGGGCAAGTGCGCCGCGTGCCACACGGCAGACTTCGATCTCAAGCCCGCCAACCACGACGCCAAGGACTTCTACCCCACGGGTCACGCCAAGCTCGCCATGGCCAAGGTCGATCGCTCGACCGGCCGGCCTGTCGTCACCGATGAGGCCGAGAGTGCCGAGGGCACGGCGGCAGCCGAAGGCGCGGAGGGCGAAGAGGGCGCAGAGGGCGAAGCCGAGGCGGCGCCGGAGGGCGAGGGCCTCACTCTGGTGGCCGTGGACGAGGTCGACTACTGCAGCACCTGCCATGTGATCGACAAGTTCTGCGCCGATTGCCACGGTATGGAGATGCCGCACCCGACCGAGTTCAAGGAAAAGACGCACCCCGAGGTCTACAAGACCAAGGCCGACAAGTGCGATCTGTGCCACCAGACCAAGAAGACCAGCTTCTTGTTCTGCAACAACTGCCACCACGGCACGAAGAGCAACTGGACGTACGATCCCAAGGTCAAGTGGGAGACCCAGCACGCCAAGGCCGTCACCACCAACGGTGTGGCCGGCTGCCTCGGCGCATGCCACGAGCAGAAGTTCTGCGTGGACTGCCACACCAAGCTCAAGCCGCTGCCGACGTCTCACAAAGACGCCAAGTGGCTGCGCGACAAGCTCACCGTGAGCAACTACGGCACCGCTGCCGCAGCGCCTTCCGGCAAGCATGCGCTCGCCGCCGTCAAGGCGATCGACAGCTGCGATGTCTGCCACGGTCCCGGCGGCACGAACGCGAAGTTCTGCAAGGGCTGCCACGGTATGGAGATGCCGCACCCCGACACCTTCAAGACCAACCACGTGTCAGGCCGTAAGACTCCCGCTCTGTGTGCCAACTGCCACAAGAACAAGGAGCTCTGCTCGGACTGCCACCACAAGGGCGCCAAGAACGGTGTCCCGTGGACCGTACAGCACCCCAAGACGGTCGCCGCCGACGGCGCGAACCCGTGCTTCGAGAAGTGCCACGAGGACAAGCAGTTCTGCGTGGATTGCCACGTCAAGCTCAAGGCGCTCCCGGCATCACACAAGGCCGCAGCCTGGACGCGTAACCTGGCACTCGGCAAGGCCGCGGGCCATAGCACGGCGTACAAGGCAGCGACCGACAGCTGTGACTACTGCCACGGCACCGGCGGGGTAGAGGCCAAGTTCTGCAAGAACTGCCACAAGATCGCCATGCCGCACCCGAGTGACTTCAAAGACACGCACAAGGCCGACTTCCAGGCCAAGAAGCTCACGAAGGCGACGTGCACCAACTGCCACAACCAGTACATGTGCGACAACTGCCACCATCCTGGCGCATCAGCCAAGGAGGCATGGCGCACGTACCACCCGAACATCGTGAAGAAGACCGGAGCCGAACCGTGCTTCAAGTGCCACAAGGAGACGTACTGCTCGTACTGCCACGTGAGGCTGTAGGGTAGTCGTACGCGATGTCGCGAGTGCGCCCGGCCGGAGCGATCCGGCCGGGCGCTTCGTTCATCTCGGGATGTTTGCTTTACCGCGGGGTGCGGCTCAAGTATGATAGCGGCTCGCCGGGATGTGGCTCAGCTTGGTAGAGCGCTGCGTTCGGGACGCAGAGGTCGTGGGTTCGAATCCCGCCATCCCGACCATCTAGAATCGAGCGGCAGGTCTGGCTCTTCGCCGGGTCTGCCGTTTCGCATCAGGAAGGAACATCGGCGTTGGACGCTCTCTTCCGCATCGTTGGCTACGGGCTCTGTCATCAGCTGCCCGAGCGATCGTTCGCCGCTGGTGGGTACCAGCTGCCGGTGTGTGCCCGCGATACGGGAATCTACGTTGGATTCGCTCTGTCGCTTCTGATGATCGCGCTGGTCGAGCGCGGACGCAGGCCCTCAGAGGCCCCCCGCGCCCGGTGGCTGTTCGTCGGCGGAGTGTTCCTCGCGGCGATGGCGTTCGACGGCGTCACGTCGTACGCGGGTCTGCGCGAGACATCCAACGACATCCGGCTCATCACAGGCCTGCTCGCGGGGTATGCGCTTCCGCTACTTGTGGCCCCCATGCTCAACAGCCAGATGTGGAACGGGGTCTCGGGGCTCCGTGTCTTCCAGGGGGGCCGCGGCTTGCTCTGGCTCGCCTCGCTCCCGGTCGCCTATGCGATCACGCGCTGGGTGCTTCCTCTTACCGGAGTGGTCTATCCCATCGTCACCACGTTCGCGATCGTGGTGACGTTCGTGGCCGTGAACCTGGTGTTCGTGACCCTCCTGCCGTTCTTTGAGCGCCGTGCCCTGACACTCGCCGGTGCATGGCGCCAGGTCCTGCTCGCCGCTGTCCTCACGTTCGCCGAACTGGGGGCCGCGTCCGCCGTTCGCGCATTCGTCGAGCGCCTCATGTGAGACCCCCGTTTCGCGGGTGCGGGAGTTGGAGTAGAGTCGTACCCGTTCCAGTAGTCGCACGGTCTATCGCTGGAAGGGGAGGCATGGTCTACACCAAGAAGGACACCGTCCGGGTCATGGTGATCACCAAGGACCACCGGGTAGAGGGCGACATGCACATACTGGAAGGCAGCCGACTTACCGACTCGCTCAACTCTCGTGGCAAGGACTTCTATGCGCTCACCAACGCGAAGATCTACCAGTTGGTCAGCGACGAGTTGATCGCCTCACCCGAGTACGTCGCAGTCGCGCGAGAGGGCATGACCGCGATCTTCCCGGTAGCGGAGTAGCCCCGCACCCGATGTCAGACCTGTCGCCTACGCTCTCCTCGGTTCAGATCCGAGGAGGACGTTATGGCATGCACAAACTCAAAGGGCACGGCACCGCAGGTCTCGTTGCGACAGTACCTCGCCCATCTGCGTGATCACGCGGTGAAGTGCCAGGGGGTCTCGGCCCAGACCGCCCAACGCGCGCAAGACGCCACATGGCGTCACCTGCTCTCGCGGCTCGATCCCTCAGACCTGTCGGCGCGTGACCGCGCGCGCGTTCGTGCGTACTTCGCGGCGGTCGTGCGACGACGCGCAGTCTCCCGGCCGGGTCAGGGCGACAGCGAGTACCGGCTCAGACTCAGGGTTGCGACCTTGGCCGATGATCTGCAGCGAGCCGGACTCGATGCGGATGTCATCAGGCGCGAGGCGGCCGAGTTCTTCGGCGTCGAAGCGTTAGCGTTCCTGCCCGGGGCGGTGGCCTAGCGGAAAGACGAGGAGCCGATCACGGCGTAGGTCGCGCGGTCCAGCACCCACAGACGCTTGTGCGTGAGCGTCGCATCCTTGTCGCCCCACGCTTCGATGATGATCCAGGCGTCTTTGCCGTCCACCGTGCCAGCCTCGATGCGGAGCGGCACTGCGGCGTGGTCGGCGGGGAAGTCTCGCGTTAGTGCATCGGCGAGTGCACGCTCCGCGTCACCGTAGCCGCGCAGCTCGGTCAGACGCTCCTGTCGAACACCGTTCGCATCCGATGTCTTCATGTCTGAGGCGGAGCCCAGAGGGGCGCTGGAGGCCAGTTCCTCCGCTTCGGCGAAGGTGTACTGTGCACCTTCGGGTACGTACTCGAATGTGGTGGAGCATCCGGTGAGTGCGATGCACACGAAGACGAGCAGGACGATCATCACTCCTCGGGAACGCACGATAGCCCTCATGGGTGGACCGCCTCCTTGTCAGACATCTACCATATGGTACGCCATTCGACCTCACGCTCGCAGGGGTCCGACCCGGGAGGCGCCGTGCAGTCCATCATCTGCTTCACATCCGATTTCGGGATGGGTGACACCTGGGTCGGCATGTGCCACGCGGTCATCTACCGGGCCTGCCCACAGGCGCGGGTCGTGGACCTGGCGCACGATGTCGAGCCCTACGATATCCGCAAAGCGGCGGCCGTTGCCGCAGCGGGGGTATGGCAGCTTCCTGACGCGATACACCTCGTCGTCGTCGACCCGGGCGTCGGCGGTGGCCGGAAGGACCTCTGCCTCGTGACCGGCGAAGGAACCCAACTCGTCGGACCCGACAACGGGGTTCTCATTCCGGCCACATGGCGGTCCGGAGGGCTTGCCGAGGCATTCTCCATCGAACCCGACGCACTCAGCTTCAAGGGAGCGCTGCCGACGTTCCACGCTCGAGACGTCCTCGCCCCCGCCGCCGCGGCGCTCGCGTGCGGCGTGGAGCCTTCCGCGATCGGTGCTCCGGTCGACATCGGAGCGCTCGTACCGGCCCCCTTCGCGCGTGCACGAGAGGAGAACGGCGCGCTCGTGGCCGAAGTCGTGGACATCGATCGCTTCGGCTCCGTTCGACTCTCGGTTTCCACGACGGACGTGGCGCACGTCGACCTGTCCGGTCGACTCCTCGAGATCGAGTTCGGTCACCGGGTCATCGGGGCGCCTTTTGGCATGACGTTCTCGGACGTGAGAGAGGGCGAACCCGTGGTTCTGGTCGATTCCTCGGGGTGGCTCACCCTGGCGGTCAACATGGGAAGTGCCGCTGTGCGGTACGGCATAGAGCCGGGATCGACAGCGAGGGTGCACCCGGTGCGTTGATGTCAGACCTGCCTGTGAGACTGTCCTTAGGGTGTCACGCAGGGAGGTCAACGATGAAGACGCAGTTCGCACACTCGCTCGCAGAGGGCCAGAAGGTCGATACGATCTTCGCGATCCGTTCGCGCGAGCTCCGCTCCACTCGCGCTGGCGAGGCATATCTCTCGCTGGAGTTCTCGGACCGATCCGGAGCGGTCGCGGGCGTCATGTTCCGGCCGACCCGTCTGGCCGAGTCCACGCCAAGCGGCGCCGTGGTCGCTGTCCGTGGCGTTGTCACTTCGTATCGAGGCGTCAAGCGAGTGTCGGTCGACTCGATGCGTCCGAGTGATGACTACGAGGCGGCCGATCTGCTCCCGACCGGGACCAGGGACCCACAAGAAGTGCTCTCCGAACTGCGCGGGCTTGTCCGCTCGGTGCGCGACCCGTTCCTGTCCCGGGTGCTCCGCGTGGTGTTCAGGGACAAGGAGTTCCTCGGCCGGTTCAAGGTCACGCCCGCGGCACGGTCGGCGCATCACGCGTATGTTGGCGGTCTGCTGGAACACACGGTGGCGGTGGCAAGAATCTGTCGGGCACTCGCGCCGCTGTACCCCGATCTGGACGCGGACCTGCTTGTCACGGGTGCGCTGCTACACGATATCGGCAAGGTCGAGGAGCTCACATTCGACACGTCGATCGACCTCACCGAGCAGGGAAGACTCATCGGGCACGTCGTTCTGGGCGAGCGTCGCGTGCAAAGAGCGATCGCGTCGATCGGGGAGGACGTTCCTGAGGGTACGGCCGCGCGTCTGTCGCACGTTCTCATCGCCCACCACGGCGAACTGGAGTGGGGGGCGCCCAAGCAGCCCTGTACACTCGAAGCGCTCGTCCTGCACCACGTGGACAATCTCGATGCAAAGGCGACAAGCTTCAACGAGGCTGTGCGCTCGGCGGCCCGGATCGACGAATCCTGGACCGATGCGCTCAATCTCTTCAATCGGCCGCTGTATGTGCCTCGCCCGGCCGATGACGATCGGGGCGGCTGCGATGTGCGTGAGGAGCACGTTCTGCTTCGGGGCGCCTGATTCCGGCTGGCGATGGTCTACAATCTTCCCTTGGGAATAACCCTCGAGCGGGCGCAGGCCCCGACACACAAGGAGTTGCTATGCAGTATCCCAAGGCCGAGATAGGCGTCTTTGGCGGCACCGGCTTTCAGTCCCTTGTCGAAGATCCGATCGAAGTCGTCATCGACACCCCGTACGGAGCGCCTTCGTCCCCGGTGATGTGCGGCGAGATCGGAGGGCGCTCTGTTGCATTCCTGCCGCGCCACGGCAAAGACCACCAGTATCCGCCGCATATGATCAACTACCGGGCTAACCTATACGCCATGAAGATGCTTGGCGTGTCGCAGATCATCGGCCCCAATGCGTGCGGCTCACTCCAACACGAGGTCGAACCCGGTGACTTCGTCATCTGCGATCAGTTCGTCGACAGGACCTGGGGCCGCAAGGACACGTTCTTCGATGGCCCCACCACGACTCACGTCTCCTCCGCCGACCCGTACTGCCCGAACATGCGGGCGGTTGCAATCGAGAAGGCGAAAGAGCTGGGCATTCCGGTGCATGAGAAGGGTACGGTCGTGGTCATCCAGGGTCCGAGGTTCTCGACCAAGTCCGAGTCGAGGTGGTTCTCGTCGCAAGGATGGGAAGTGATCAACATGACCCAGTACCCCGAGTGCTATCTCGCCCGCGAACTGGAGATCTGTTACTGCAACATATCGCTCATCACGGATCACGATGCCGGCACCGAGAGGGTCGAGCCTGTTTCCAACGAGGAAGTGGTTCGGGTGTTCAACCAGAACAACGACAAGCTCAGGGCGCTCCTGCACACCATGATTCCCGCGCTACCAACGCTTCGCGACTGCGAGTGCGCACACGCCCTCAGCGGCGCTGCGTTCTGATTCCACAGGGGACGGGGTCGACC
>JBASNZ010000078.1:0-5786 GCA_049657775.1 Coriobacteriia bacterium
CGCCCGTTGAGTGTTGCGTGAGATTCTATCACTCGTGTGTCGCCATATTGCGACCGGATTCACGTGCGGGATACGTAGGTACTTCGACGCCGCACGAAGCGTCCCTGCCGCCGTTTGGTGAGTGGTACGGCGCGCCACTTGCTGGACACTGGTACCCTGGTTCTGCACACGCACCCGCCCAGCCGATGAGAGACCCCATGACCGAGGCACCACGTTCGAGCCGCGCGGCCTTCCGCGCGCGTGAAACGGCCAGACGCGCAGCGCTTCGCAAGCGGCTCTACGTGGCGTCCGGCGCGCTGCTTGTGGTGATGCTGGGCGGCGTCGGACTCGCCTTCGTCCTGAGTCACGGCACGTCACGACCGACGTCGGCGGCGCTTACGGAAGCCACCCCGATCCCGGGGTCGCTCCCGCGCTCGGCAGCCGCCTCCGCATCGCTGGCGGTCGCTCGCTCGGCCAGACCCGCCACGCTCACCGTGACCGCTGTGGGCGACATGATCTTCGACCGCCGGGTGAAGGCCCTCATACAGACCTCGGGAGGCTCCGCGCCTCTGTCCGCCGTCGATGAGCTCCTCAAGCGCGCCGACGTGACCGTCGGCAACCTCGAGAGTCCTCTTTCATCAGGCGGATCACAGGACGCCGACAAGGACGTGACCTTCCGAGGCGATCCACGCGGGATCGAGAGCCTCTCGAATTCAGGCTTCGACTTCCTCTCGCTCGGCAACAACCACGTGCTCGACTACGGCGCGGCCGCACTGGCCGACACCGTCTCGGCGCTTGACGCCAACAGCATCGGACACGCGGGCGCAGGCGCCGACAGGGATGCCGCGTGGAAGCCGGCCGTCGTCGAGCGCGATGGCGCGTCGGTGGCGTTCCTCTCGTTCTCACATATCCTTCCGCCAGGGTTCGTGGCCACCAGCAGCCATGCAGGCCTTGCCCAGGGCCGCAACAACATGGATGCGGTGGTCGCGGCCATCAAGACCGCCAAGGCCGAGAACGACTACGTGATCGTGTCGTTCCACTGGGGTGTGGAATACCAGGACGACGCCAATGGCGACCAGGTGCGCGATGCGCACAAGGCCATCGACGCGGGCGCCGACATGGTCATGTCGCACCACCCGCATGTGATACAGGCTGTCGAGTACTACAAGGGTCGCCTTATCGCCTACTCTCTCGGCGACTTCGTGTTCGACCACTACTCGCGCAAGACCGGAGAGGCGTTCATCCTCGACGCCGAGCTGGGCCCGGACGGCGTCGCAAACGCGCGCGTCACTCCCGTGTACCTCGACGGAAACGGCAAGCCCGAGGTCGTCACGGGCAGCGCGGCGGATGTGATACTCGGCCGGCTGAAGTCGATCTCGGCCAAGCGATCCACCCAGGTGAAGGTGTCCGGCGACACGGCCCAGGTGCTGCCGTGACAGGTCCGGGCGACATGAGAACACCCTGCCGACCAGTACGGAGGATCTCGCAACCGTCCCGGTTGGGGCCGGTTCGCGACACCGGCATCACGGTCGGCCCCCGCAGGCGGATGATGCGCACGCGGCGGAGCCCGCTTGGCTATGTATTCGTGATCGCGGGAGTGCTCGTGCTGCTGGGCATCGTTCTTGCGGCGGCGCTGCGCCCCCAGAGTGTGCCGGCAAACGCCGATGCCACCGTCATCGAGACGGCTGTCCCCTCGTCCACACCCGCGCCCGGGCTACAGCGCGATGCGACGCCGATGCTGGCGAACTACCGGAGCCTGTATCTCCGTCTACCGATCGACCCGTCCAAGATCACTCAGGTGGCGTTCCATCAGGCCTCGGGTGACAAGGCGTTTCACATGACCGCACTGGTTCCCGACGCCGACATGGTGCAGGCCGCCAAGCTCAAGCACGCGCCTCTCAGCACAGCCGCCAGCGGTTCCGCCGAAACGTCATCCGGAGCCAGCAGCATCTGGAACGGCACCGTGTTGCGACTCTGGAGGAGCAACCGCAGGGGCACGCCCGACACGGCGATCGACGTGGGAACCGAGCCCGGCACCGATGTGTATTCACCGGTCACGGGTACCGTGCTGCAGGTCCGCCCGTACAAGCTCTACAACAAGCACGCGGACTACGAGATCCACATCAAACCGGACGGTTGGGCCGACGTGGACGTCGTGCTCATCCATGTGGACGACGTGAGTGTGGTCGCGGGTGACCGGGTGCTCGGCGGTATCACGCGGATCGCGTGCGTCCGCAAGATGTCGGACCGTGTCGACCTGCAGCTGGGCGGCTACACGCGCAACGGCGGCGATCACGTGCACGTTCAGCTCAACCAGGTCGACGTGCCGGGCAAGCTTGAAGAACTGACCGGTTCCTAGCGATGGACGAATCGCTGCTCCTGAGCTTCGGGGATCTTGAGGAACGCCACTGGTGGTTCGTGGTGCGCCGGAAGATCGTTGTCGATGAGATCCTGCGTCAGCTCCCCACGAGCTCGCCCTACGTCCTCGAAGTGGGATGCGGCGCCGGCGGCCTGTTGCGCGTGCTCGGCGGACTCCTGCCCGGGGCAACCGCCCTCAAGGGCGTGGAACCCAACGATGCGGCCGTCCGCAACGCGACCGCACTCGGCTGCGACGTAGCGTCTGGCACGTTCGAGCGGCTGCCGCAGCAGGACAGGAGCGTGGACCTGCTGATCGCGCTCGACGTCCTCGAACACTGTGAGGACGATGTCGCCGCAGGGCGCGAGGCGCTCAGGGTACTCAAACCGGGCGGCGCCTTCGTTCTGACGGTGCCCGCACTGATGTCGCTCTGGGGTCCGCACGACGAGATCAACGCGCACTACCGCAGGTATACAAGGCGATCGCTGCAGACCGCGCTCGAGCGATCCGGCCTCACACTCGAGCGAATCACGTACTTCAACACGCTGCTGCTGCCGATCGGCTATCTCACACGGATCTTCGCCCGTCTCACCGGCTCTCGCGCAGCAACCGGAGTGGATCTGCCGCCCTTGGCCCTGAATGCGGCGCTTACGGGGGTATTCTCGGTCGAGCGCCCCTGGCTGCGGCGAGCGGGCCTGCCGGTGGGGATGTCGCTCATGGCGGTGGCGAGGAAGCCTGCCCAGGGATAGCGCGCCCCGTCACTCCGCGGGAGGCTCACCCGACCTGGTGATGTACCCGCGGAAGCGCCGGTCGAACTCGTAGCGCTCCAGGCGAACAGCCCGATTGCACCCGCGGCATTTGAGTCCGATGTCCATCCCGAGCTTGGTGATCTCCCACTCGTTGGCGCCGCACGGGTGCGGCTTCTTGAGCCGCACGACGTCACCGATATGGATGGGAACGATGGGTACCGCCACAGCCCTGACCTCCGTGCGCGAACAGGTGCCTGACCGCCTTGCGATGGGTCGGCTCAGAGTATAGCCTTAAGCAACCATCCGCCGTCTGAGGGAGGGGCCCGATGAAGACGAAGGCGATCCTTTCCGTTCTCGGCGAAGACCGGGTGGGTATCGTGGCCGCAGTCTCGGGCGCGCTTGCCGAGACGGGCACCAACATCGAGGACATCCGGCAGACCATCTTGTCCGGCGTGTTCTCCATGACGATGCTCGTCACTGTCGACGAGGACGCCACCACATTCGATGCGGTGCAGTCACGTCTCGCCGAAGTCGCCGAAGAACTCGGCATGCAGATCACACTCCAGCGGGAGGATGTCTTCCGCTTCATGCACCGCGTCTAGCGGGAGGACACCATGCTCGATATCTCTCCCGAGGAGATCGCTGAGACCCTCACCATGGTCACCCAGCAGCACCTCGACATCCGAACGGTGACACTGGGGATCTCACTCAACGAGTGCACTGCCGACGACATCGATACCGTGGCCGCGCGCGTCTACGAGCGCGTCACCCGGACAGCCGAGCGACTCGTGCCGGTGGCTGAGGCGATCGATCGCGAGTACGGCATCCCCATCATCAACAAGCGCATCTCGGTCACCCCGGTGGCGGAGATCGCGCCGCGCGATGGGGCCGATCTGGCCCCGATAGCGGTGGCAATGGATCGCGCCGCCCGGGAAGTCGGAGTCGACTTCATCGGCGGGTTCTCAGCGCTCGTACAGAAGGGCATCGGCTCGGGCGATCGGCGAGTGATCGAGGCGATGCCGACCGCACTCGCCGCCACCGAGCGGGTGTGCTCCTCGGTGAACGTGGCCTCCACGCGCGCCGGCATCAACATGGACGCCGTGCTACTCATGGCCGAGACGATCAAGTCGGCGGCAGAGGCGACCCGTGATCGCGACGGCATAGCGTGCGCCAAACTCGTGGTCTTCTGCAATATGGTGGAGGACAACCCGTTCATGGCCGGCGCGATGCACGGCTCCGGCGAAGCGGACGCCGTGGTGAATGTGGGAATCTCCGGGCCCGGCGTCGTGCGCGCGGTAGTGAAGTCCCTGCCGGCCGACGCCGACCTCACAGCCGTCGCAGAGGCGATCAAGGCGACGTCGTTCAAGATCACGCGCATCGGCGAGCTGGTGGCACGCGAGGCCGCCAGACGGCTGGGCGTGGCGATGGGCATCGTCGACCTCTCGCTGGCGCCAACGCCGGCCGAGGGCGACAGCGTGGCTGACATCATCGAGGCGATGGGTGTCAAGCGCTGTGGCGGTCCCGGAACCACGACCGCGCTCGCGCTCCTCAACGACGCCGTCAAGAAGGGCGGGGCGATGGGCACGTCGAGCATCGGCGGCCTCTCAGGAGCCTTCATCCCGGTATCCGAGGACGCCGGAATGGTGCGCGCGGTCGAGTGCGGTGCGCTCACGCTCGAGAAGCTCGAGGCGATGACCGCCGTGTGCTCGGTCGGCCTGGACATGATCCCGATTCCCGGCGACACGACTGCCGAGACGATCGCCGCGGTGATCTCCGACGTCTGCGCGATCGGCGTCATCAACTCCAAGACGACCGCCGCAAGACTCATCCCGGTGCCAGGCAAGACCGTCGGTGACGCAGTGGAGTTTGGCGGACTGCTCGGAGCGGCGCCGGTGATGGCGGTCAACGAGTGGGCCGGAACCGGCCTCGTGCGCCGCGGAGGACGAGTGCCCGCACCGCTTGGAAGCCTACGGAACTAGCAGGCGGGCCCGGGGCCACGAGCACTCCGCAGTCCGTCTCGCAGCGTGCCGTTCATCGCACGATGGCGACCGAATCCGAGTTCCCAGGCAGCGAGGGGTCCCCGAAGAAGCGCCGATGAAGAGACTCCGCTCGCATACCCCGCCCTCTCACGGCGGGCCTCCATCCACCGCGCGCTGGCACAGGCGCGGACCGCTCCCGGCGGGTATACTGCGACGCTGACCTGCACGGTGGCGATGCGTTAAGGAGAGAGCCCGCTCGTCTGCCCAACGTGCCGTCCGTCACAGGCCCACGGACTCCCGGAACTCACGCACCTGCCGACGCGCTACGGGGATCTGCGTCTCGTCCCGGTCCGTTACGACGACGACGTACGCCCCGTCGATGCGGAGAATCTCCTTGACCTTGTTCAGGTTGATCATGTAACTGCGATGAACGCGCTCGAAGTTCTCCTTGGAGAACTTGACCTCGAGCTCGGTGAGCGTGAGGTCAACGAGGTACTGGTTCTCGTACGTGTGAACGTACGTGGATTTGTTCTTGGCCGAGATATAGACGATGTCGTCCATGTTGAGCAGCACCGTGCGTCCGCCCTTGCGAACGGCCAGCTTGCGAAAGTCGCTCTCGCCGGCGATCGCGGCAGCCGCACGGGGACGGTTCCGGGTAAGGCTCCGCACCCGGGCCGAGAGTTCCATCAAGTTGAAGGGCTTGGTCACGTACTGCTGCACGCC
>JBASNZ010000079.1:0-15033 GCA_049657775.1 Coriobacteriia bacterium
CGCTACGTCTCAGGCATGGACGAGAGTGCGTGGGCGGGTGATGAGCTGGCGCAAGATGCTGTTATTCGCAACCTTGAGGTCATCGGCGAGGCGGTCAAGCGGCTGCCAAAGGAACTGCGGGAGGCGCGTCCGGTAGTGCCGTGGCAGGACATCGCCGGACTGCGCGACATCTTGATACACGAGTACGAGGGTGTCGATCTCGCCATCGTCTGGGACGTGGCGGTGAACGAGGTACCGTTGCTCGCCGAGGCCGTGGCCGCCCTGCTTGCTCAGGCCGACGAGTCCTGAGCAGCGGTTACAAAGGCGTCTACTAAGCCCGACCACGCGCTTTCGCAGGGTGCCTTCGGGTGCCCTGCTGCATTTACCAGCGAAATGTCGAGGATCGTCGACGCAAGCCGGTGGTATGGAGGTCGGCGAGGAATGATCACAGAGGGCTACCTGTTGCGTCATTACCAGGGCCCCGGAGGTGGCGGGCCGGCCATAATCGACATTGCCCAAGATCACATGCTGTACTAGCTGTCTGAACAGGGCTTCTTCGACCTGGGACTCTCGCTCAGGGGCGGCACAGCGATTCGGAAGTTCCGTGCAGGGAACGCAGGTCGTTTCTCCACCGACTTGGACTTCGCCGGTGTGAACGGTGCACTGGCGGACCTGATGGTCGACGCCATAGACGGAGCGCGAGTCGGGCAATTCGAGTTCGGGACCGCGCCACTCGATGGAACTCGACAAATGCAACTCCTCATCCGCAGCCCCTTCGGGGATACTGAGGTTCCCGCCCGGCTCGATCTCGGCCGCCGGTCGCTATGGCTATCCGCCCGACCCTTCGATGAGGTGCTTGCTCGGAGGCTAACGGTCCTGAAGGTGCGGAGCGACGTGGTGGACGATGGCTTAGGTGACCGTCCATTCGATCCCGAGGACGTACTGCGATGCCGATCGGCAGACGAGTTCCAGCCAGAGGCCATCGGATACCTGACGACGCCGCTGGACGTTCCAAGGTGGATTGAAGTCGTCCGCGAGCGGTTCGGCGTCCTCCGTGACCTGGACGAATCTGAGATGCGATATGCCCGATACAGCAAAGAGTGGGAGGTGCGGCAGCTTGTCGCGGCGCTGTCGTCTGCCGTGTGAGGCAGCAGTGAGACCTCATTCAACCCGCCGCTGAGCTGCTGCTGCCGCTGCTGCGGAAGTTACAAACACCCGGCCCCGACGTGCCGGCTCGGGTGTTCCATCTAGATGGCTTCCGCATAGCACCCGAGACACGGAGATCCCCAAGGGAAGGCGCATCCGATCGCGTGTGGGCGGGTGCTGGTTCCTGGCGTTGCATTGACGCGGATACAAACGTGTTTGACCAGTTCGGGAGAGTCGCTAGATTCGTGTGAGACAATCGGGTATCGGACGTACGAAGGGGGATCTCGCATGAACCGCATCGCACAGCTTGCTCTTGTTCTTCTGCTTGCACTCTCCACCGTGGGCTGTTCTGCCGGGGACGAGCCCGCCGCTTCCCCGGGCGTCACGCCCAAGACCCCCTCAGAGACGCCTGCGGAGTGGACGGTGCACCTTCTTCACGGCTTCCCTGAGGATACGGTGCCGCTCTACAAATCCGACCTGCTCGATACCGCCTTCTACTCGGTACGCGACGATCCGCAGTGGAGAGCTGTTGAAGGCGGACTCCGCAACATCCACCACGTCGTCTACCACACCGCCGCGCCGACGGCCGAGGTGCTCGAGCACTATCTCGGTCTCATGAGCGAGACGACTGACGCCGACGCCTCGGACGGCTACATCGAGGGCACCATCGGGAAGTACCCGGTCGAGATCAACACCACCGAGGAGAGCGGCTACAACGCGGTCTACCTGACGGTGGACCTGCCCAAGGCCGAGGTGACCGAGACGAACCCGTTCTACGCGGAGTATCCGGCCGAGCTAGTGGAGACGCCCGGGGAGTTCATCTTCTTTGAGGACAAGTACTACGAGTACATCTACCACAACACCGACATGGCGTACTGGCGGCAGTTCGACATCGCCGATCGGGACGGCAAGGACGGGCCGGACCTTTCGCTGGAAGACGTCTACTCCTTCTACCAGGAGCGCTACGGCGACAAGCCCGAGTTCGCGATCGACAGCGCCTCGCGGACGATCACGTGGACCGACGGCAAGTACAGCGTGACGCTCGCCTTTTACGAAGGCGGCGGTCGGGGTGTGCTCGAGATCGGCTGGGACTGGAAGCAGTAGCACCACCGCCCGGAAGGCATGTTCAACCCGCATGACAGTCGCAGCAGTTACAAACGCGTCCAGTCCGACCAGGTGGGGCGCGCAGCGGCATCATCAGACCATCACTCGACTCCGGCACGGGGTAAGTACCTGGCGATGGGTGACGTCCGCCGGTCGAGCGAGAAGGTGCCGGAGAGGGGAGTGCCGCTGTGTCTCAAGTGCCGAACGAGTGGCCCGCTTTGCCCTATCTGGAGTGGGCAGGTACGAAGAAGACGATCCAGCGCTACACGCAGATGCTCGGAAAGACTCGGCTGGCGCTTTCGCCGGTGCAGCCGCAGTGGCTGGCATCTTCACTCAAGGTCGGTGCCCGGGGGTTGACCACAGGAGCGATGCCATGGGGTACGGCAAGTGTCGAGGTGTCGCTCGACTTCGCGGATCATACGATGCGGGTGAGTCTCAGTGACGGTCGGCTCGCCAATGTCACTCTCCTCGGCGACGTGACTGTGGCAGACGTCTGGTCGCGGCTTGGAGAGATCTACACCGAGTTCGGGATCGTGGCGGATCTGTGGGACAAGCCCCAGGAGGTGGATGACACCACGCCGATGTCGTTGGACACGCGTCCGGCTGAATACGACCCTGTTGCGGTTGAGCGATGGTGGAAGGTCATGTCAGCCGTACGTGGCGTCTTCGACGAATGGCGCTCCCCGTTCTTTGGAAGGACGCACGTGCCTTTCTGGTGGGGAGCGTTCGACCTGGCCGTCCTGCGCTTCACGGGCGAGAAGGCTGTCGCGCCCCGGAATCGCGGCTACATCATGCGATACGACCTGGATGCGGAGTTCATGAACGCCGGCTTCTGGCCGGGCGACGACGGTTCACGCGATCCTGTCTTCTATGCATACATCCATCCTAAGCCTGACGGCTGCGAGTTGGCGCCCATCGACCCCGACGGTGCGGCCTGGATCGAGCAGATGGGCGAGTGGATCATGCCGTACGATAGCGCGCGGCGATCCGGCGACCCGCGTCAGGCGATACTGAGATTCCTCAACCGCGTCTACGCCATCGCCGGCGAATACGGCGGGTGGGATCTCTCATCGTTCACGTATGATGCCCCTGTCGCCCCGGTCCGAGACTGACACCGCCATGTGATCGGATGCGGGACTCACGCCAAACACCGGGCGGTACTCACGGCGAACTGGGTGGGACTTGCGTAGCCCACGCGTCGCGCGGCCCCCACCGGACGGACGCATGATCGGGGCGCATCCTAGGAGGCGGTGACCGCACCAGTCCATGCCCAAGGTCGTGCCACATTTCCTTAAGTTTTGTTGTTGATGTGGTATTTTATGGCCACGGTGCGCGACGAGGGGGACAGCGTGAGCCACAAAGGATTCCTGCTAGCAGCGACACTGATCGCGCTGATCGCCCTGCCCGGCGTGGCGTTTGGATACGCAGAGGGGGGTTCCGTCACCTTCCCCGGCGGTGACTGCGTCCCATGTCACCAGGGTGACTGGATATCGGTCCGCCAGGGACTCCACGGCGGATTCACCGCGAGCACCGACAAGTGCGACGTGTGTCATAACGTGCATGTCGCGGCAAGCACCTCCGATCTGCTCATCAGAGCGACCGGCACCGCGACCTGTCTCGCGTGCCACGACGGAACCGGCGGGCGAGGCGTTTACGGAGTCATCAAGGCCCGAACCGGAGCCGACCCGACCATCTCGGGCGGCGCTCACCGGTCCGTGACGCCGGTGACCAACCTTGTGCCCGGCGGGGACCCGGGCGGGGGGGATCGTACCGAGACCGCATACTCAGACGACAGTGGATTCCTCGGCTGCGGCGACTGCCACAGTCCACACGGTTCGAACATCGTGGCCGAGTACAGCACCGAGCGTGCGCGCAACTACAACATCGACCTGTATAAGTCACAGAGCACGAACCTGCTCAAGCGGCGTCCTAACGGCTCGGACACCACGACCACCGTGTACGGCTCTGACTGGTGCGCCGGGTGTCACCGCGGGCGTCATGCGGGCGGCAGCGCCGTGAACCATCCTGTCGACTCGACGTACACCTACGACAACGTGCCGCTCTCGTCATGGCCCGGACCGGTGGAGGTGGCAGTCAGTGCGGCGGGAGATGTCTACGTGGCCGACCCCGGGAACCACCGGGTGCAGCGATTCAACGGCACAGGTGGCTATCTCGGCCAGTGGAGCACGGGCTACGGCGGGCAGACGTTCGAGGACCCACGCGGGGTTGCCGTTGTCGCGGGAGAGGTTCTCGTGTCGGACCCGCGCAAAGGCTACGTCTCGCGGTTTCAGACCGACGGTACGTACGTGGGCTATTTCTCGGCGCCGGTCAGGCGCACGGTCTTCCCTCCCGATCTTCAGATGACGCCGGCCGGAATCGGCACGAACCCCGCGGGTACGGCGCTCGTCGTGGCCGATCCCGAGGGTAGCGACGTAGCCGTGCGGACTCCTCCCGATGGAACGCTCGTAGGGAGGGTACCGCAACCTCTCTGGAGTCCCTACCCGGGCACGGCGTCAAACCAGTTCTACCTTCCGACCGACGCAGCGGTCGACTCGCTCGGCAACATATACGTGGCCGATTCCATGAACAGAAGGATCGTCAAGTACAGCTCCGCACGAACACTCGTGGGCGTCTTTGCGACGGGATCCTTCGAGCGGCCTATCTCGATCGCCCTCGATGGCAGCGATCGCGTGTACGTTGTCGATGCAGGCAAGCACATGGTCTTCCGTTACCTGTCCAACGGTACTCTGCAGGCCACGTTCGGTTCGCTTGGCACGGGCAACGGTCAGTTCAGCGCACCCAGGGGTATCGCCGTCGATTCCAGCGGCAACATCTACGTCGTGGACTCGGGGAACAACCGCGTTCAGGTGTTGGCCGATGATGGAACATTCGTCCGATCGTGGGGCACGAAGGGGTCGGCGAACGGCCAGTTCGTCTTCAATCCGGTCACCATGGGCAGGCTTGCGTATTCTTCCCCTCGGGGAGACTATCCCGCCACGCTGGGGCATGTTTATGGCGGACTGGGGTACGTGATGCAGGAACCCCGGGATGCGGTGCAGGTGAACCGCGGCCCGATCTGCCAGCAGTGTCACGAGGACACGCGGTTCGCGGGATCGCTCTACGACGGAGTCGCGCTGGCCGGTCCGACGCTCTCGTTTCCCGACGGGTACATCAACCAGGACCTCTACTCACAGACGATCGACTCGGTGATGTACACCGGAGGCATTCGTGACGTTGCTACTCCGCGGTTCCAGACCTTCCCTCATGAGACGGTCAACGACAGTATGGTCATAGAGACCGGCGACGACCTGTGCCTCAACTGCCACGGGAAGTCGTTGCCGTAGGGCTCGGGTCTCCTGGCGTCACCCGCCGCACAACGCGTCCAGCCCACCCATCGCGCTATGCTATTCTCCGATGGTGCCACTGCGTCCCGCCTCCGCTCAAACACGGGAGACCCCATGAGGATCCTGGTCTCGATCGACGATACCGATGACGCCTATAGCAAGGGCACCGGCGAGATCGCCGAGACGATCGCCTCCGGGCTTGTCGACAAGGGCTGGGCTCAGGTCGGCCGCGTCACGAGACACCAGCTGCTCATCCATCCCGACATAGCCTACACGTCGCACAACAGCTCGATGTGCTTCGACGCTGAGATCGCCGAGGACATGCTCGAGCAGGTCATCGCGTGGTGCGCGGAGACGTTGAGAACCGAGAGCGTGGAGGTGGCCGATCCAGGGCTTGCCGTGATCGCTCTCGAGCGACTGGACGACCCTGAGCGCCTCATGTCATACGGGCTTGCGGCGAAGGAGCGCATCGTCACCAAGGACGAGGCGTACGCGCTTGCTGCCGAGTTGGGCGTTCATCTCTCGGAACACGGGGGGTCGGGTATCGGCGTGATCGGAGCCCTGGCCGGCGCGGGTCTGAAGCTGACGGGTAACGACGGGCGCTTCAAGGGCAAGTTCCACATCAGGGGTGACGAACAGGGCGTGGCCGAAGTCGCTCAGATCAAGCATCAAGACGTCGATCTCGTGGCAACGCTTGACGGCGTGGTTCTGGGTAACGGGGAACGAGTGGTCGTTGGCGAGGAGTGCAAGCTCATTCTGCGCGATGGAGCAGCGGTTCTCATGGTCTCGCCCAGCGACGAGGGCGCTGCCGCGCCGTGGACCGTGGTCGACCGCAAAGCGCTGAGAGCGTTCTAGCGGCCGATGGCCCCGGTGATCGACACTGACTCGGGACTCGTGTTCGTTGGAAGCCTCGACGACGACGGGGATCTTGTGGCCACGGCCGCGATCGCGGCGTCGTGTGCGGCGTTTTCGCGTGACGATGACGACGAGTGCTACCTGCAGGGCGACGACCCGAGTTGCTTCAACTGTCGGGCGCGCCGGTGGGTGCGTGGCGGGTTCACCTGCGCGAGGGGTCTGCTGCCCCGATAGGAGCGGATGGGGAGGCGGGATGCCGGGGCCAGGCTCCAGGCTCCGCGCCCCCGGGAAGGGGCTCCACTCGCCGGTGCGGCTGGTGCGGCGTCGAGCGAGTGCTCCGATCCTTCTAGGCGCAGCCGAGCAGTTCGGACAGCCGCACCCACTGGTCTTCGAGGTCCGATATCTGCCGAGAGATGTCGTCGATCCGCCCCTGGAAATCCCCCAGAGCGACGTAATCGGACGGGTCCGCCTGCTCCATCCCGGCGCGGATCGTGGCCAACGTGATGCCGAGGGTATCGAGCTTGCGCTCGGTCGCTGCGAGTTCCTTCTTGAAGGCGCGCTCGTCCGCGCTCGACAGGACTTGCGCCGGGTGCCCGCCCGATCGAGCGCGCGTTTGGCTGGCTGCGGCGCCCTTCGTTCGTGACGCATCGGGCGCGGCTTTCGCCGAGATGGCCGCGCGATCGTCCAGGATCTGTAGGTACTCGTCCACACCCCTCGGGACGTGGCGGATCTTCCCGTCGATGAGCGCGAACTGGTCGTCGGTCACGCGCTCCATCAGGTGCCGATCGTGGGTGATGAGCAGAAGCGTGCCCGGCCACGTGTCCAGCAGGCTCTCCACCACCGCGAGCATGTCGATATCCAGGTCGTTGTCCGGCTCGTCCAGAACCAGCACGTTTGGCTTGTCCAGCAGGATCAGCATCAACTGCAGGCGTCGTTTCTGACCGCCGGACAGGTCGGACACGTAGGCCGAGAGGTGGGCGTTCTCAAATCCGAGACGTTCCAGCAATTGCGCCGGTGTCATCTCCTTGCCGTCGAACTCGTAGCGCGTCTTGTATCGCGACAGGACCTCGCGGACGCGCTGGTCGCCCACGGCATTCAACTCGTTCAGGTGCTGCGACAGGACTGCGAATCGAACGGTCGAGCCGATCTTCACCGTGCCCGAGGTTGGTTCGAGCGATCCCTGTATCACATTAAGGAGTGTGGTCTTGCCGGAGCCGTTCTCGCCCAGGATGCCGAACCGGTCACCGGGACCGATGTGCCAGGTGACGTTGTCGATCACCGTGGTATCGCCGAATCGCTCGGTCACACCCAGAAGGTCCACCACCTGCTTGCCCAGGCGGGATATGGCGGTGCGCTTGAGCTCGAGCGAGTTGCGTAACGGCGGTTCATCGGCGATGAGCGCCCGCGCCGCCTCCACATGGAACTTCGGTTTGGTCGCCCGGGCGCGCGCACCGCGTGAGAGCCATGCCAGCTCCTTGCGCATAAGATTCCTGCGTTTCTGCTCGGCCGTTTGCGCCGCTTCCCAGCGTTCTACGCGCTGCAACACATAGGCCGAGTAGCCGCCTTCGAATTGGTCGACCTTCCCGTCGTGTACCTCCCACATGCCAAGGCAGACCTCGTCGAGGAACCAGCGGTCGTGCGTCACTACCAGGAGCGCACCGGACTTCTTGGGCCAGCGGGACTTGAGGTGTTCGGCGAGCCACGCGATGCCGTGAACGTCCAGGTGGTTGGTGGGCTCATCAAGCATGAGGATGTCGCTGTCCGCGATGAGCACGCGGGCAAGATCCACGCGTCGCCGCTGCCCGCCGGACAGTTCGCCGATCTTGCTCTCCCAGCCGATGTCCGAGATAAGCCCGCGGATGACCGCGCGAACCCGGGCATCCGATGCCCACGTGTGCTCCGGTACGTCTCCGACGATCGAGTGGGCAACGGTGGCTCCGGGGTCGAGCGAGTCGTTCTGCTCGAGCGTGGCGATGGTGATCCCGCGACGTCGCATGATGCGACCGTCGTCCGGGTCGACCGAACCGGCAAGCAGCGCAAGCAGGGAAGACTTGCCGTCGCCGTTGCCGCCCACGATACCGATGCGGGCGCCTTCGTCGATGCCAAGCGTGACCGAGTCAAAGACCGTCTTCGTCGGGTATTCGAGACGGACATTCTCGCAACCAAGCAGATACGCCACCGGGCGAACCTCGATCCTTCCTGGCAGGGATAGCACGAACGACACTATCGCACTCGGCGAGCACAATGGGTACCTACCGCGGTCCAGCGGCGCTCCCGGGTCGCGGAGTCTCGGCAACTGTCGCGCCGGACATCTAAGATGGTACGTGCGAATCGGCGGATATGGGCAACCGAGAAGGGCGCCATGCGGCAATCAGATGTGTTGATCATCGGTGGAGGTGCGGCGGGGCTGACAGCGGCCATCGCAGCGGCACGTCTTGGAGCGAGCGTAGCGCTTCTCGAGGCCGGCGCTCGCGTAGGGCGCAAGATCCTTGAGAGCGGCAACGGACGGTGCAACCTCACGAATGTCTCGGTGGTGCCTGAGGCGTACAACCATCCCGAGTTCGTCGAACAGCTCCTCGGCACGTACTCCAGCGATGCGATCAGGGCATTCTTCGCGGGGATAGGTCTTCTTACGCGCGCCGACGACGAAGGTCGCGTCTATCCCACAACAAACGCCGCCGCATCCGTCCTCGAAGTGCTGCGGCTGGAGTGCGACCACGTCGGGGTGGACGTTCGCTGCGAGTTTGAAGTCGCGGGTGTGTCCGAGGCGCCCGGTGGCGGCTTTACGGTGACCTCTGCGACTGGCGAGACCCTACACGCGAGTGCCGTGGTGGTAGCCACCGGAGGCGGAGCCTCGGTTCTTACAGGGTTCGGGCACGACTCCGTTGGGCGCGTCCCCGTGCTCGGCCCGATCAAGACAGACATCGCGCCCATCCGCGGACTCTCGGGTGTGCGGGTGCGATGCGAGGCGAGTCTACTTGCGGGTGAAGCTGCGGCTGCCGGTTGGGGAGCGGCCGCCGGCGACGCTCGCGATTCAGCCCCGGGTGAGAGCCCTGCGGACGTCGGAGGAAGCCGCGCTGTGCTTGCAACCGAATGCGGCGAGCTGCTGTTCCGCGACTACGGCGTGAGTGGGATCATGGTGTTCGATCTGTCTCGATATCTGGAGAAGGACTGCACGCTCTCCATCGACTTCTTCCCGGACATGTCGGCCGAGGATCTCCAGACAGCATTATCAGACCGCTGCGAGTCACTCTCGTGGCGCAGCGCGGGGACGCTCCTCGTTGGCATGCTCCACGACCGGGTCGCGCGAGCGGTGCTGCGTGCCGCGGACATCGAGCCGTCCACTCCCGCCGGGAAGGTGCCGGACTCACGGCTGGCGGCGCTCCTCAAGGACTTTCGGGTGAGCGTCCTGGGGATGGCCGATGCGCGGCAGGCGCAGGTGACCCGCGGTGGCGCCGACGTCGCGCAGTTCGACCCCGGAACGCTGGCATCGCGATGTGTGAGCGGGCTCTTTGCGGCTGGCGAGGTGCTCGACGTCGATGGTCGCTCCGGTGGCTTCAACCTTCACTGGGCGTGGGCGTCGGGCATCGTGGCAGGCGAGAGCGCCGCGCGGTTCGCCGCCGAGCATGCGGCCGAGAAACGCGTCACCGCCCCGGGCGATCCGGCGTGATCGAGATCAGGAACCTCGCGCTGCCGCTCTCGGCGGGTGACCCGTCCGATGAGTTCGCACTCGGGCGCGCCGCAGCCAAACGGCTGGGAATCGATGAGACTGCGATCGCCTCGGCGCGTCTGCTCAAGCGCTCGGTGGATGCCCGCCGCAAGCACAACGTGCACTTCGTAGTCACCATCGGCGTAACGCTCGATCCGGCGGCCGCAGTGAGCGAAGCGGCTGTGGTCGGTCGTGTGGCGGACGGGGATGTGTTCGTGGCTCCTGTCGTCCAGATGCCTGCCATCGCGGCGCTCACCTCGCCACCGTCCACGCGCCCGATCGTGGTGGGGACCGGACCGGCGGGGCTCTTTGCGGCGCTCACGCTCGCACACGCAGGCGCGCGGCCGATCGTTCTGGAACGCGGTGCGGCGGTGGGGGAGCGCATCCGGGCGGTGGAGGGCTTCATCCGTGACGGCGTGCTGGACCCCGACTCCAACATCCAGTTCGGCGAGGGTGGCGCGGGCACGTTCTCCGACGGCAAGCTCACCACCAACACACACGACCCGCGGTGCCGCAGCGTTCTGGCTACGTTCGTCGGCGCGGGAGCGCCCGAGGAGATCCTGTGGCAGGCGAGGCCACACATCGGCACCGATCACCTTACCGGGGCCGTGAGGCGACTGCGCGAGGAGATCGAGTCACGCGGCGGTGAGGTCCGCTTCGGGACCCGCCTTACCGACCTCATTCTCGGCGCCGAAGACACCCTGCAGGGTGTTGTGACGCAAAGCGCTCGTGGATGCGAGGAGTTTGGCGCCGACGCGTTGATCCTGGCTACGGGGCACAGCGCCCGCGACACCTTCGAGATGTTGCAGGCTCGGGGCGCACGACTGGCGCAGAAGCCCTTCTCGATCGGGGTCCGCATCGAGCACGACCAGCGCATGGTCGATCGCGCGCAGTACGGCTCGGCAGCGGGGCACCCGGGCCTGGGAGCCGCGGACTACAAACTGTCGTACCACCTTCCGTCCGGGCGTGGCGTTTACACGTTCTGCATGTGTCCCGGCGGTTGGGTCGTGGCTGCCGCGAGCGAGGCGGAGGGCGTTGTCACCAACGGCATGAGCCGGTTCGCCCGCGAGGGGGCCAACGCCAATGCGGCGTGGCTTGTCAGCGTGATGCCCGCAGACTTCGATGACGACAGCGCGCTTGCGGGAGTCCGGTTCCAACGTGAGTGGGAGCGTGCCGCGTTCGAGTTGGGCGGGCGGGACTACCGGGCGCCCGCACAGCTCATGGGCGATTTCTTGTCGGGTGTCGCGTCCTCGACCGCCGGTGATGTGCAACCAACGTATCCGCGCGGCGTGCGGTACACCGATCTCGCTGCGTGTCTTCCGGACTTCGTGGTTGCGTCGCTGCGCGAGGCGGCGCCCGTGTTCGATCGCCGGATGCGTGGCTTCGCGACCGCCGATGCCGTCCTCACCGGAGTGGAAACGCGCTCGTCATCCCCCGTGCGCGTGGTGCGCGACGACAGCCTGCAGTCCAACCTGAAGGGCGTCTACCCGTGTGGCGAGGGTGCGGGTTACGCGGGCGGCATCATGTCGGCTGCGGTTGACGGGATCCGCTGCGCCGAGGCCGTCATCGCCGTGCTTCGGACGCGCGAGTAGCCGAGGTCCCTCCTCAGACGCGCGGGTAGCTGATGACGAAGGTGCACGCGGCTGTCTTATCGCCGGTGTTGCGGTACTCGTGACGGAGATCGGCCCTGAACCGGACGGCATCGCCCGCGCCCAGCGTGTACTCCTGGCCACCCGTCTCGATGCGCAGCGTTCCTGCCGAGACGATCACCGTCTCCCAGGTGTCATCCAGGTGCGGCTCGGCAAGCAGATGGCCAGACGGCTCCAGCTCGGCCACGTAGACCTCGTAGCCGAGCGCGGGGTCAAAGGGGAACAGCGGGAACACCCGATACCTCCCACCGTCGGCCACCACCGGCTCCACGTCGGCGCGGCTCACCACCACCGAGTCCTCGCGCGGCACGGTCACCAGCGCCGAGAACTCCACCCGCAGCGCGTTCGCGATCTGCCACACCGTTGTAACCGACGGGTTGGCCTCGCCGCGCTCTATCTGGCCGAGCCGACTCTTGCTGACCCCGCTGATCTTGGCCAGTGCCTCCAGGCTCAATCCGCTCTCGGCGCGCAGACGCTTCAGGTTCTCACCGATCACCTTGCCGAGGTGCTGCATGTTTCGCTCCAAACGCGGTGGGCTAGGATATTGCGCTATGCGTCCAATATAATGCACAATCCGCTACACGGCGGTCAACGCCGGAGCACAGTGCGTGAGGGCGCCGATGACTCAAGGAAGGTGGCGACGACCGTGAACCCGACGACTGGCACGAACGACGTCACCGACGTGCAGGGTGCCACGCGCGTTGGCGACGCGAACGTTGCCAGCGACGCCACAGACAACCGGCAGCAGCTCAAGCTAGGGTTCTTGAGAACGCTGCCACTGGCGCTCGGCGCGGTCCCGTTCGGCCTCGCCTATGGCGTGATCGCCACTCAGGCCGGACTCACGGTCGCCGAAACCATGCTTATGTCGCTCGTCGTCTTCGCGGGAGCGTCGCAGTTCATGGCGGTCGTCATGGTGCAGTCAGGCGCAGGCATGTTCCTCATCATCCTGTCGACACTCCTCGTGAACCTGCGTCACCTCATGATGGGGCTGTCCATCTCGCCGTACCTTTCGGAGACGACTCCGTGGTGGCAACGGGTGGTCGCGTTCGGGATGACCGATGAGTCCTATCTGACCTCGGTCACCCACTACCGCGATCAGCCCGAAGAGCAGGGCAACCCCCGCTTCATGCTGGGCGCGGGCGGTTCCATCTACGTCGCGTGGGCTGCTGCATCGCTTGTGGGGGCGCTCGCCGGCAACTCGATCGCCAACCCGCTCGCATGGGGCCTGGACTTTGCCATGCCGGCAACGTTTCTCACCATGCTTTTGCCCCAGGTCGTGTCGCGGCGGGTGGGAGTCGTGGTCGTCGTCTCGGCAGTGGTCGCCACGGCCACGTACGTCATGGTGCCCGGTAAGTGGTACATCATCCTCGCAGTCGTGGCGGGTGTGGCGACGGGCGTCGTCATGGAGACGCTTTCAGACCGGAGGGCCGCGGCGTGAGGCCCTACTACGTGATCCTGATCCTCGGCATGGCGGGCGTCACCTATGCCACGCGCGTCGGCTTCATCGGTCTTGCGCGCCAGTTCGACCTGCATCCGCTGCTCCGTCGCTCACTCGAGTACGTCCCGGCGTCGATCCTGGCCGCGCTCGTCTTCCCTGCGGTGCTCGCACCCAAAGGGACGATGGAGCAGCCACTCGGTAATGTGTACGTGTGGGCGGCTGCCATCACCGTGGCCGTGCTTCTCGCAACCAAGCGTCAGTGGCTTGCGATCGTTCTCGGCGTGGTGAGCCTCATCGCGCTCAGACGAGTGGTCGGCGCTTAGTCACCGCGCGTCATGCCGGCACGAGGGCGTCTAGCCAACCGGCGGTGTCATCCCGTCGCAGTACGAGCATCCGTCCCTCATCGGCAGGATTCTTGGCGCGGTGGTAGCGCGCGTAGATCCGTTCGTCATCCAGCCCGACGACCTCGATCTTGCCACTGGTGTGTGACATGCACAGTCGCGCACGCCGCGAGAGGCCGGAGACCTTCGCGCGCGCCTCAGCCAGCAGCTCAAATGCGCGAGTAACCGGCATCTGGAACGACGCATTCCCGACTGTCGGCCGACACTGGAAGACGTAGTACTGCGGACATCCCGCGTCGGTGCATGCCTGGAACAGCTCGGCGAGCACCTCGGCACTGTCGTTGACGCCCGTTGTTATCGGGCACTGATTGGCGCACACAACGCCCGCCTCGGTCAGCTGCCCGATGGCTTCGACAGCTGCGGCCGTGAGTTCCCGCGGATGGTCGAAATGGCACATCAGGTGAACACGAACCCCGTCGAACGGATCGGATCGCAGCACGCCGACAAGGTCCGGGTCGTCGAGCACCCGATACGGGTTGAACGCGAGCATCTTCGATCCGATGCGGATGGCGCGCAGGTGCGGGATACGTCGGAGCGCGCCCACGATCTCCGCGATCCTGCGCGTCGAAAGGGTCAGCGGATCGCCGCCGGTGAGCAGGACGTCGGTGATCTCCGGGTGACTACCGATATACTCCAACCCTGCCTGCAAGGAGCGGTGCGTCTCTCGGCTCCCTGGGACGAAGAGCCGCTTACGGAAGCAGTATCGACAGAAGCCGCCGCACTGGTCGGTAACGAGCAGAAGCGCGGTGTCCGTGTACTTGTGTTGCAGCCCCGTCAGCTTCGTGTTGGATGCCTCATCGGATGGATCGAGCGCGCCAAAGTCCACAAGCTCCTCGAACGAGGGGACGACAAGGCGCCTGATGGGATCGGCCGGGTCTGCCCAGTCGACGAGGCGCATGTAGTAGTCGTTGGTCCGGAAGGCGTAACGGCGACTCACGATGCTCAGACGCTCGCGTTCCGCTGCATCCAGGCGGTCGAGTCCGCGAACGTCTACCAGGTATCGAACAGGATGTCCGGGCGCGCGCGTCTTCGACGTCACCTCGGGCGAGTGCGTGTTGCCATACGTCATGGAGACCTCCCTTGTCGGGTGGCCGTCAGCCTCGAGATGACAGTCCGGAAGCGTCCGGGCATACAAAGACCGCCATCCGAAGGACGACCTTCGGATGGCGGCCCGACCATCACGCGAAACCTCCGATGCCGACTGCCGGCACCGGACCCATGCGTATATGACTGCCTCCAGTATGCCCGAGTTGGCACTCGGTGCGATTCACGGTCCGGTAACGGTATATTCGTCCGGTAGAGCATAGGCTGGCAAGCGGTTCGCATGATAGTGTGCTCCGGTACCCAGAGATCGGGTGTGAATGCCAGAACCGAGCTTGCACAGACACCAACCTGCACATCGCCAACC
>JBASNZ010000080.1:0-10711 GCA_049657775.1 Coriobacteriia bacterium
ACCTCAAGAACGACTCTTCGAACGCGGGCCGCGGCACCGTCACGCTCTCGTGGGACGAGGTCGAAGGCGCCACGTCGTACCGGGTCTACCTGCACGACGGCTATGCGTACCGGAGCGTCGGCACGGCCTACGGGTCCGGCTGGACGAGCCCGGCTACTCTGTTCCCCAGCGACACCACGATTGCCGCCTTCAGCGATCAGAGTACGAGCAACCCGTTCGGATGGCCGTACGGTTCGCGCCCGCTCCGCGACGACCCGCGGCCGCTCTACGCCAAGACCGCGGGCACGCTCCTTGATGGGCGCTCGGTGTACGTCTTCAAGGTCGTGCCGCAAAACGCGTGCGGGGCACTTCCGCTCGTGTCGTGCCCGCCTGTCGAGGTCTCGCTCGATGACCGGACCGTGCGTCTCGACGCTGACGTGCACCACACCAGCCACTACCTGGGCGCACTCGCGGGTGACGAGGCCTGGGCCGAGCTCGACACAGCGGCCCTCACGCTTGCGGCGGTCGACCTCTCGATCCCGGGATGGGGGCCTGATGCCTCGGTCTCGCGCCGCTACACCTCTGCCGAGACGAGCGCGGGACTCTTCGCACCCGGCTGGCGCTTCAACTTCGAGCGCTCACTTTCAGTCGGTGCCACCACGGTCGTCCACACCGACGAGGCCGGTGAGGCGCAGGTCTTCCGTGCGGCCGGGTCCGGCGTCTGGCTCGCGCCGCAGGGCTACATCGCCACACTCGAGTTCCACGACGTGTTCTTGCTCCCGGACTACTGGACGCTTTCCTCCAAAGGCGGCGAGGTCGCGACCTTCGACGCAGACGGTGTCCTCACCTGCGTCGCCGACAGGAGCGGGAACGAGACCGTCTATGACTGGAGCGGAGAGGACCTCGCGATCGAGGCGGCCAACGGTCAGCACATCGATGTCGATATCGAGGCCGGAAAGATCGTCTCCGCCAGCTACGCGACCACTGACGGCACGAGGCTCGTGGAGTACTCCGACGCGGCCGGGACAGCGGCGGTGACGCACTTTTCCGGCACGGAGCAGGAGTACGACACGGTCTACTCGTACGATGCACAAGGGCGCCTCACCGGTATCGAGGCCGCCGATGCGGGCTCCGAGTGGACGGCAGGCTACGGCAGCGCGGCCACGACGCTTTCTGTCGAGTGCGTGTCTGAGGGCGCGCCACCCGTGCGCCGGGACATCTCGGTTGACCTCGCGTCGCGCGCGGCGACCGTAACGACCGCTGCCGGCGCCACGCGCTACACGTGGAACCCCTCGGGCACGACAGCGTCTTCGAGCGCTGAGGGCTCGGCCACGCTCGTGACGGCCTTCGCCTACGACGGCGCGGGCAACCCGGTCCGCGAGGTCTCGCCGACCGGACGCGTGACGAGCCGCACGCATGACGCTCGCGGCAACATCGCGGTCTCGCTTGACGAGGACGGACGCGCGAGCACGTACGTCTACAACGTCACCGACGACTGCACGTCTGAGACCGCGGGCAACGGAGCCGTCACCACGTGCACCTTCGACGCCGCAGGTCACGTGACCGTCGAGGAGAAGACGCTCACGGTCAGTGGCGAGAAGTCCCGCACCGAGTACACGTACGAGGACGCTGGCGCGCACAAGGGCCGCCTCGTCTTCGAGCGGAGCCGCATCGATGCGACGGACTGGGCCGCTCGCACGTACGCGGACTTCGATCCGGTCACGGGTGAGGCAGAGACCGTGACCGATGAGGACGTCGCCCTCGCGCAGGGCGAAGCGCCGGTCGATCTGGTGACCACGACCGGCCACGACGAGTTCGGAAACGTGGTCGTCTCCACCGACGCGGCAGGTGTCGTGACGGCGTCTGCCTTCGACATCGCCGGGCGCGAGACCCGAAGCGAGGACGCCTCGGGTGTTGTCTCGCACACGGTCTACGACCGTCTCGGCAACGCCATCGAATCGTGGCGCAGCCACGAGTCTACGACCGCCAAGATCGGCTGGCGGCTGAGCACGTATGACGGAGCCGGATTGCTCACGAGCGAGACCGTGAAGGACTCATCGGGCGCGACGGTGTCGACAGTGACGTACTCTCACGACGCCTGCGGGCGCCAAGCCGCCTCGGATGCGAGTGACGTCCCGGGCACGTCACAGACGGTCTATGACGAGCGCGGGAACGCGGCTCAGGTCCGCGAGGAGGGCGCTGCTGAGCTTCTTGCGGCCATGACACGGACCACGTACGACTCCGAGGGGCAATCGACGGCGGTGCTCTCACCCGGTGCGGTCGCCGCGGCGGCGGAGACCACGTACACGGCAGCTGGCCGTGTCGCCGCCGTCGAGGAGCCCGACGGCTCGGCAACCGGGTACGGATATGACGCCGCAGGCGAGCTCGCGAGCCAGTCGTCGCCGTCTGAGGCAGGGACCGCGACGACCGTCTACGAGCACGACCTCGCTTCGCGCGTGACGCAGACCGGAGAACCCGACGGCTCGACGCTTACCTACACGTACGACCTCCTCGGGCGCACCACCTCCGCGCAGGTGGCTGGCCATCCGGTGTCGACGACTGCGTACAACTCCTTAGGCTGGGTGCTCTCGGAGACTGACTTCGACGGCATCGTGAAGACGTACGCCTACGATGAGTGCGGCCGCGTGCTCACGGTCTCTCGCGGCGGGCTCGTGACCGAGGCGTCGTACGACGGCTGCGGGCGCACCCTTGAAGTCGAGAATCCGGACGGGAGCGCGCGGGGCTTCGAGTACGACGCGTTCGGGCGCACGGTCAGGGAGTGGCAGCAAGCGAGTGACGGCACAGCGGCGCACGACGTCTCGACGGCGTATGACGCCGCAGGCAGGATCGAGGCGACGGACGACGCGGTGACCGGGACGTCACGCAGCGTCACCTACTCGGCGGAAGGCACCGTCACGATCGTGGAGACATCGGCCTCGCGCCAGGCGACCTCCGTCATCGACGGGACCGGACTGGCGCGTTTGACGGAAGGCGCGCTCTTAGGCACGCCGCTCGATCTCTCCGTCGTCGCGACCGATGCTGCCGGCCGGGTGACCGGCTGGGACTCAAGCACGCTTCCCGGACCGCGGCAGATCGCCTACGACGAAGCGGGCCGCCGGGTGCTGCAAGACGACGTGGCCGGACTCGCGGAGCTTACGAAGACCCCCGGACTCACCGTGAGCGTGCAAGACGCGACAGAGCCCCCGTCGCTCCCAGTGGGCGAGACCCCGCCATACCGCTACAGCGCTCTCACCGGTCTTAAGACCGGTGAGAGCTTCGCGTTCTCATTCGAAGACGAGGAGAGCGAGTACACCTACGACAGCTCCGGCCGCCTGGTCTCAGTTGCGCGAAACGGCGCTACCAGCACGTATGCGTACGATGCCGCCTCAGGCTCGCTTTCGGCCTACCGCAGGAGCGGCGAGGCGACGGTCGCTCTTGCGTATGACACGGCCGGGCGGATCACCTCCGCGGGGACGAGGGTCTTCGCTCACGACGACCTCGGGCGCCGCACGTACGCGGGCACGTCGGCTGAGCCGAGCCAGACCGTCTACGCCTGGTCAGGCGAGAGACTCACGGGATACACGGCTCCGGGTGTGAGCTCGAGCTTCGTCTACGACGCGAGCGGTCAGCGGATCCGGAGCGTGGTCTCAAGCGGGTCGGTGACCACCACGATCACGTGGGACTACGACGGACTCGCCCTCAAGGGGTTCGGCGCCGAGCGGAGCGGCGGCACCACAGAGGCGATCGAGTACCTCTTCGACGGAAACGGACAGGTGGCGGGGGGCGCCTTCGCGGCGACCGATACGACCGCCGTCGCCTTCGGCATCGTCACGACCGACCGCGGAGACGTCCGCGTGCTGAGGGACTCGATCGGGACCGCTTTTGCGTACTACGTCTACGACGCGTACGGCAATCCAGCGGGCGTTTCGGTGAGGCAGACGACCAGGGTATCCTCCGCGCTCGCTGCGCGTATTGCCGAGGCGAACGTGCTCCGCTACGCGGGGTACTGCCGCGACGAGTACTCGGGACTCTACTACTGCAGCCAGCGCTACTACGATCCCGAGAGCGCATGCTTCATCAGCAAGGACCCGGCACGTGCTGATGGGGAGGAGAGCGCGTATCTCTACTGTGGCGGGGATCCCGTGGGGAAGAGCGACCCGAGCGGGATGTGGGATGAAGCGATCCACCATGACAAGACCTATGCTTGGTTGAAGGATTGCGGCGTTAATAGCACGGTCACAAAGAATTGGGTTGCCGACGGGAATCAGTCAGTGGATAAGGA
Source organism: Coriobacteriia bacterium (assembly GCA_049657775.1). GTDB lineage: Bacteria > Actinomycetota > Coriobacteriia > Anaerosomatales > Anaerosomataceae > JBASNZ01. The sequence continues at coordinate 4,262 of JBASNZ010000080.1, forward strand.
CTACGGGACATGGCCGCTAGCATTTGTCGCTTGCACCCTAGGCTTCTACGATGGCCGTCCGGGTGGCTGGATGTGGTACCACTTCAACCGGTACGTGAGCAAGACCAACGGGTGGGTGGTGATTGACGGCATGATTCGCTTCGAACCGAAGCGCCTCACGTTCGGGATGGGTGCCATCGACTCTAGATCTGACTTCAGTAGGGACCAGTGGAACAGGGCAGTCAAAGCATGGCGTGCCGGGAATCACAAGGAGGGTGCGAGGAGGATTGGCAGGGGTCTGCACGCCGTCCAGGACGCGTGGGCTCATGGTAGTTGCGGGTGGTACTGGGTCCACGCCCTGGACAACTTCTCTCTAGGAAAGGGTGGACTGCACAAGCACATCGACGAGTGGGAGTGGTATCCGCCCAACGGGCAAGACCGGAAGATCGGCACGTATGAAGCGACTCTCAAGTACTACCGTGATTTTGCGGGTGCGGTGAAATAGGATGAAACTGGGACATATCGGTGCTGAGACGGGAACCACGCATCTGGTGGACGCGGGATCGATTGCGTCGGTGGTACTGCTCGCACGCATCGCATCGCTTCTCGTAGGAATCTGGTTTGCGTTGCTCGATTCACGATCCACGGGGTCGTCCCTGGGGTTCGGAGTCGTCGCGTTCGTGTTCATCGTGGTGTTGGCGACGACTGTCGACTTGCCGTGGCGCTACAAGGTCGGCGGTCGAAGGGCTCTTGCGTTCCTGACCGGTGCAGTCTTGATTACCGTGCTTATCGGCTCCCAGAACTTGAATATCGCGTTGAGCGCGCCCACCCTGCCGATGTGGGCCAACATCGCAGTCTCCGCAATAAGCACGCTGGCATACCTGCTTGCGGGGGTGTTGGTGGCCGTGAACGGATTCCGCAGTATCCGGGAGAGCAATCGAGGGTTCTGGGGGTTCGGGAGAGTCCTTCTCGGCTCCTCCGTTCTGGCAATCGCGCTCTTTGTTCTGCTGGCCGGGATATGGAATGGAGGCCAGGCCTGGCTGGCTGGGTGGTTGTTCGCCCTGGACTGGCCGATAGTGGTGCTGCTTCTGGTCTGGTGGCTCGCAAGCAGTAGCTACACTCGACGCCCGAAGAGTGTGTCTGACACTGCCACCGGATTGCAGTCAACTGTCGAGGATATGGGTCCGAGACGATGAACCGTGATAGAGGGTCGCGTGGTCGACGAGGATTACTCATCTGTCACTGCGGGTCTCGGATTGGGTCCCATCAACTGGATGTGGTACCACTTCAACAAGTACGCGCCCCAATACAACGGGTGGGTGTTCATCGGACCGATGCCGCTCGTGGACTATTCTGCGCTCACATTCGGACTTGCGTCGGTCGATTCACGGAGGGACTTCTCTCGCGATCAGTTCAATCGGGCGGTCAGAGCTTGGCGCGCAGGGGACAAGAAGGAAGGCGCGCGGCGCATCGGGATGGGCATGCACGCACGGCAGGATGCATGGGCGCACGGCGACATGTTCCCGTACGCACACACCGATGACCAGGCCCCGTGGCTCCAGCGGATTGATGATTGGACCTGGAACCCGCCGAACGGTCAGGATCGACGCAAAGGGTGTGAAGATGAGACGGTTGCATACTACCTGGAGTTCGCAGCAGCTGTGCGCTAGACACACACAAGCGCCGGAAGCCGGTGAGTCGCTACACCAAGACGCGACAGCCATCTCGGCACGGCAGGAAGTTGCGTGCACGGTCTTGCTCGCAAACTCGGCATGGATTCTCGCGAACGTGGCTGCGCGCGGGGGTCGTCTTCTCGAAGTCAATAGCGTACCCTCTCAGGGCGCGACTTGGATTTGGTTCGCGTCGATGATGACGCTGTTTGTTCTTTCGGATGACTTCCTCAGGAGAATACCGAGTCTCTTTCGATGGGGTGCCCTCGTCGGCGCGATCATGCTGGCCTCGGTCGCCGGTTGGCAGGCCCGAGTAATAACGAGCAACTCACTTCCTGCTGTGCTCGTGGAACGTACGCTCGGCCACGTGTTTTTGCTCGTCCTGGTCAACTCTGCTGCTATCGCGGCGCTCGGCGCCTATCGCGCCCTGGATAGTCCGTCGACTGCAAGGCGAGGCACAGTGCTGCCTGTGTTCCTGACCATTGGGCTACTGTTTGTGCTGCCAGGGATTCTGCTGGGCATCGTTGGACTCGCCGGGGGAGAGGAAGCACTCCTGCTGACGGGGTGGTATCGACGAGCGTCCTACCCGGGTCGGTGATCGCCATCGTCCGGTGGCTGCTGGCGAGATTTGCCGCCCGAGTCACGCCCCGCTAAAGTGTGAAGCCGCCCCCATGCCGCGAAATGAGGCCGGACCCTCCCCGGCGGCACCTGCCGGCGTCATCGCTGTCCCGCGTGGTTGCCGCACTCGTGGCCGGGTATTCGCAGGCCCTCTACGGGAAGTACTGCTCGTTGATGGCGGTGATAACGCCGTCTTCGAGCGTCACCCAGTACCAGACCTCATCAGCGCGCGGGAAGGCGCTGCTCGCGCCGGTGTACATGTCTCGCCATGTCGCCCAAGACACGGGATATCCGTCTGCAGTGAAGTGCGCCTCCCACGTGGTGACGGTCACCGTCACACCTGGCGAGACCGGCCACGTGCGCACCTTCTCGCTCTGGTTGACGATGAAGTAGTCGTTCGGGGGCGGCGACTCCTCGCCGGCGGCTGTGGCGGCGGCCGCAGCTTCGTCTCCGCCCAACAACTGGGCATAGTCGACGCCGAGATACGTCTTTCCGCCCTTGGTTGTGAGCTTCTCGATCTTGGAGAAGAAGCGGCCGTCCTTGGAGTCCCATGCCGACACCGGGGTAGCGGGCTCCGTTGGGGTGGTGATGGCACTCTCGCCAGGGTTGGCGTCAGTTGAGCCCGGGATATCCGTCGTTGTGGAGGTGGTTTCGGTCTCTGTTGCGGTTACCTCGGCGGACGAGTCGACCGTAGCCGGGGGAGTCACGGTCTCCGGCGTGGTGTCGCGGGTGAGCAGGTAGATTCCGAGTCCGCCCACTGCGGCCGCCGCGATCGCCACCCCTGCGATCACCAGTACGGCCTTCTTGCCCTTGAGCTCCACGACAATCACCCCTCAATCATACCCCCGCGGCTACGCGCGGGGCACCAGTGTGCGCCTGAGCGCGTACATCGCAACGGCAGCCGTGGCCATGAGCGCGGCCGAGAGTGCGAACGGCGCGCTGTGGCCGACGGTGTCCCAGAGGATGCCGGCGACCGCACTGGACGGGAGTGCCGCGAGGCCAAGCACGAACGTGTAGCCGCCGATCGCGGTGGCGCGGACCTCCTCGGGCACGAGATCCACGACGAAGGCGCGCGTCATGCCTTCGGTGAGCGCGTACGGGACGCCATAGAGCGCGAAGAGCAGCCACGGTGACCAGGCACCGGACGCGAGTGCGAAGCCCGCGTAGACCACCGCGTAGCCCGCGAACCCGGCGATGATCACGCGTCGGCGGCCCACACGGTCGGACCGCTTCCCGAAGCGCCCCGCGAGCGAGGCGGCGACCACGTTGAACACGAAGTACATCAGCGGCACGAGCGCCGCCTTGGTTCCCAGGTCCTGCGCGCGCAGGATGAGCATCGCGTCGGAGGAGTTCCCGAGCGCGAAGATGGCCGAGACCGCCGTGAAGATCGCGAACGGCTTGCCGAGGCCGCGCAGGCGGATCGGCGCCGGTTTCCCGCTGGTCGCGGGTCGTGGGGCACGGCGTTCGTGCACAGCGAACAGCACCACCAGGATCGCCGCGATTCCGGGAATGGCCGAGAGCAGGAAGACGGTGCGGTAGCCGTCGGGGGAGAATGTGAGCACGAGGAAGGCCACGAGCGGCCCGATCGCGGCACCCACCGTGTCGAGCGCCCGGTGGAGGCCGAAGGCAGCGCCTCGCTCCTCGGCGGAGCACGAGTCCGCGATGAGCGCGTCGCGCGGCGCGGTGCGGATGCCCTTGCCGAGGCGGTCGGTCACACGGAGCGCGAGCACGACGGGCCACGTGGGGGCGAGCGCGAGGGCAGGCTTGACGAGGTTGCTGAGCGAGTAGCCCAGAAGCACAAGCGGGCGGCGCTTGCCGACCTTGTCCGAGAGCCAGCCCGAGAACACGCGGGTGAGCGACGAGGTCGCCTCGGCGAGCGACTCGATGATGCCGATGACCGAGACGGGCGCACCGAGCACGTTTGCCAGGAACAGCGGGAGGATGGGGTAGATCGCCTCGGACGACGCGTCGGTGAGCAGGCTCACCATCCCGAGCGCGCGCACGTTGCGCATGGACTTTGGAGTGTCGTCGCATGTGGCGGGGTCGGCGGCGATTTGGGCGCCTCCGTCGGCTGCGGGGTCGGGGTCGGGTCTGGCAGCGTCGGCTGACACGTTGACTTCTGTGGGGTCGGGCACGCGTTCCCTCCTCGGGCATATCGCGCAATTGTACGCCCACACCGGCCGACATGGTGGGTTGCGCCGTCGTCGACGGGAACGTACGATGTCAAGTATGAGCAGATACTCAGATGACATACAAGCCGACGACGGACTCTGCCGGGCGACCGAGCACGACAGCCCGGCGGCGGGGCGCGCGATCTCGGCATTGCCTGAACCCGGGCACCTCAAGCGGGCGTGCGACGTGTTCAACGCGCTCGGCGATCCCACCAGGCTTAGGATCCTCTCGGCGCTTGCAGAGTGCGAGCTGTGCGTATGCGATCTGGCGGAGGTGGCCGAGGTGAGCGAGTCGGCCGTCTCGCACCAGCTGCGGCTGCTGCGCAACCTCGACCTTGTCATGTTCAAGCGCGACGGAAAGCGCGCCGTGTACCGCCTGGCCGACGTGCACGTGCGGGTGCTCCTCGAGCAGGCGCTCACGCACGCGGGCGAGAACGGCCGACGCGATGGCTGAGACAGGGTCGTCAGGACGCGCCGTACACGTCTTCAGCTTGCCGGACCTGCTCCCCGGGCCGTACTACTGCCTGGAGTGCGCAGGCCGGCTGTGCGCCGCGATCTCGCGGGAACCAGGTGTGGTCGAGTCCGCGTGCGACAAGGAACTCGGGACCCTCGAGGTCGCGTACGATCCCTCGAAGCTCGACGAGGAAGCGCTGGCCGAGCGGGTCCGTGTGCTCGGTCTGGAGATCCTCGGCGCGGTCGAACACGCTACGTATCGCGTGACCGGACTCGATTGACCCGACTGCACGCGCGCCGTGGGCGCGTCGGTGGCGGGTGTGGCGGGCGTGCTCGCCTCGGACCTCAGCTTCGCGAGCGGGCTGCTCGTGATGGAGTACGACCCCACAGACGATCCGCGCCAGCGCGTGATCGAACTTGTGCGCTCAACCGGGCATGGCGTCGAGCCGCTCGGCCGCACGTCCGATGATGTCGCGCTGCCGTCCTGGTGGCTGCAGCACCGCACGAGCGCGGCGGTCGTCGCCTCGGGCGCGCTCATCGCGCTCGGGTATCTCACGGGCGCGCTTGGCGCGCCACGGGCGCTGGAGATCGCGCTCTACGCACTCGCCATCCTCGCGGGCGGTACCCTCACGTGGCGCCGCGCGTTCGTGTCGCTCCGCGCGCGGATGCTCGACATGAACGTGCTCATGGGCGTCGCCGTCATCGGCGCAGCCGCCATCGGCGAGTGGCAGGAGGGCGCCACCGTCATCTTTCTGTTCGCCCTCGGTGGCTGGCTCGAGACCCGCGCGCTCGTGCGCACGCGCCGCTCCATCCGCGACCTGGTGGACCTCACGCCCGCGCAGGCGCGCGTCCGCCGTGGCGGCGTGGAGGTCCTCATGCCGCCCGAGGACGCCCGGGTGGGCGACACGCTGGTGGTGCGTCCGGGCGAGCGCGTGGCGCTCGACGGCACGATCGCGAGCGGCTCCTCGGCACTCGACGAGGCCGCGATCACCGGCGAGTCCGTGCCGGTGGAGAAGACCGCGGGCGACGCTGTCTTCGCAGGCTCACTCAACACGACCGGGCTGCTCGAGGTCCGCGTGACCGCGCTTTCCGGGGACACGACCATCGCCCGCATCGTGCACCTGGTCGAGGAGGCGCAGGCGACCAAAGCGCCCGCTCAGCGCCTTGTCGACCGATTCTCGCGCTGGTACACGCCCACCGTCGTCGGCCTCGCGGTCGCGCTCGCGACGCTGCCGCCGCTGGCGGGTTGGGTGCTCGACGCCTCGTGGGGCGACTTTGGCGAGTGGTTCTACCGCGCGCTCGTGCTGCTCGTGGTCTCGTGCCCGTGCGCGCTCGTGATCTCCACCCCGGTGGCGGTGGTCTCGGCCATCACGCGCGCCACCCGCGACGGCATGCTCATCAAGGGCGGCGCCTTCCTGGAGCTCGCCGCCAAGACGCGTGCGATCGCGTTCGACAAGACCGGCACGCTCACGCTCGGCCGGCCCTCGGTCGCGAGCGTTTCCGCTGACGACCCCCGCGCGCTCGTGGAGGTCGCGGCGTCGCTCGAGGCGCACTCCAAC
>JBASNZ010000081.1:0-5694 GCA_049657775.1 Coriobacteriia bacterium
GTGGCAAGCGCAAGCCGACCGGGACCATCGACATCGCTGTGCTGCAGTCGCTGGTCCGAAAGGGCTCGGTCGACCCCATCGTCGCCGAGTACGGGCAGGTCATCATCGACGAGTGCCATCACGTTTCCGCGTTCAGCTTCGAGGCCGTGCTGCGCCAGGCGCACGCACGCTTCGTGCTCGGACTCACGGCCACGCCGATCCGCAAGGACGGCCATCACCCGATCATCACGATGCAGTGCGGACCGGTGCGGTTCAAGACCGATCTGAAACGCCAAGCCGCAGCCCGGCCGTTCGAGCACCTAGTTCGGCCGCGCGAGACTGGGTTCGGCGTGACGGCACTTGCCGCAGACGGAATCCAGGAGGTCTATCGCCTGCTCGCGGGAGACGAGACCCGCAACGCGCTGATCGTGGAGGACGTCGTGGCCGCAGCCGCGGCTGGCCGCTCGGCACTGGTGCTGACCGAACGCACGGCGCACCGCGACCTGCTGGCGAGTCTGATTGCCGAGCGGACGCCGCATGTCTTCCCGCTCTCCAGCGGCCTGGGAGTGAAGAAGCGGGCCGCACTGGTTGAGAGCATGGCGGCCGTGCCTGAAGGCCAGCCAAGCGTGCTTGTTGCGACAGGACGCCTCGTCGGCGAGGGCTTCGACGATGCGCGCCTCGACACACTCTTCCTGGCGATGCCGATCTCGTGGCGGGGGACTCTGCAGCAGTATGCCGGTAGGCTCCATCGCCTGCACGACGAGAAGCGCGAGGTCGTCATCTACGACTACGTTGACCCGCTCCTGCCGGTGCTTGCACGCATGTGGGAGAAGCGACTCCGTGGCTATCGGGCGATGGGGTATCGCGTCGAGTCGAATGTGTCGGCGGACTCTGGGCAAGCCGGTTAGTCGAGCCCCGGATTTGGTGCCCGATTTGGTGTCCAAATACATGGTGACTGTTGGTACTCGCTGGTACCTATTGGGACTCGCCGCAGCTCCGCCGTACCAACGAGTCCCAATAGGTACCAACGGTCACACGGGTGGGTGTAGCCGATAACGGCCGGCGGCCGTCGCATCCCGCATATCCTACCTTTACCCACCCGCTATGGGCACGAAGAAGGCCATGACTCCGTTCTCGGTCAACGGGGCGCTCCGGTCTCGCGTTCTGAATTGTCGCGCGTCTTGGAAGGCCAATACCTGGAAATGGAAGGAGCGTTCGACGGCATCCCACACATTCGGAGGAAACCGGCGGCTGAACCTCGCGTCGATAGCGTCCAGAAGATCGGCATACGTCGCGTCCTCTGGCAGATCGAACGGGATCGGCTCACCTGGACGGGTGTCGAGGTTCATGCCGATGAGCCCAAAGAACCTCGCATGGTACAGCATCTCACAAACCTCCTATGCCTCGCGGCCCGTGTTGGTCTCGGCCAACCTGCAATCACCGACACTCCGGTGAGCCACGAACTCGGATCGGAGTTGGCCTCGGGTCGAGCCACGTGCGGTACAAGGAACTCGGTAACAATTATCATGCCGCTTTTCGGTTGACTCCTACTCTCGGCAGATCCTGATCATCGGCCCCCTCCTCGGTCTGTGGACAACGCCCTCTGCGGTATTCCAGGTGACGGTCGCTTCTCTCTTGGCGTCTGCAGAAGTGGCCGGGCAGACCGGACACCCCGATAGGTGATACTGCTCCCTGGCACACGACCCCGGGAGGGGCTCGCACCATGCCGAGAAGACCGAGACGCACCCACTCACCGGCGTTCAAGGCCAAGGTGGCCCAGGAAGCCGGGGCGAAGAGCCCCTGATCCTCGTAGCTGAGCGCTTCGACGTCCACCCCGACCAGATCATGCGTGACCAACTCAAGGTCCGCACGTTTTGGCCTCGGCCCATCCGGGTAAACTGCGTTATCGTGCCCCGTTCTCGCTGATCACCACGGACGGGTGGCGGAGTGGGTTGCCCCGGAGGGCTCGCTGGCTGGGTTTGGGTCTTTCATGGCATGTATGATCTCTATGGCGGCGTCGGTTGAGAATCGCAATGCGGCAAACGAGTGGGAGGTCAGGCTATGTATGGCGTCATGGGCAAAGTCTTGTGGGTAGATTTGACTTCCGGCCAGATCACTGTGGAAAACGTGGATGAGCGGTACTACAGAGACTATATCGGAGGGTACGGCATCGCAGCGCGGATGCTCTATGATCGCATGCCCGCAGGCGTGGATCCCATGGGCCCGGAGGCGATTTTCGGGCTGACGACCGGACCCTTGACCGGCACGCATGCAATCACGGGGAATCGCTTCACTGCGGTGGGCAAGTCGCCAAAGACCGGGACGTGGGGTGATGCTAACTGCGGCGGCAACTTTGGGCCGGCTCTGAAGTTCTCAGGCTACGATGCGGTATTCTTCAGCGGCATCTCGAGTGAACCGGTTTATCTCTACATCCGGGACGGCAACGCGGAACTTAGGGATGCGACCCCGTACTGGGGTAACGGCGCCGATATCGAAGCGGAACTCACGAAGGTGCTGGGTGACGACGTGAGGGTCGCTTGGATCGGTGAGGCTGGGGAGAACAAGAACCTCATGGCGTCGATCATGAACGACAACGGCCGCGCCGCCGCCCGAAGCGGTCTCGGGGCAGTCATGGGATCGAAGAACCTAAAGGCCGTGGCGGTGGCCGGCTCTCAAGAGGTGCCGGTTGCCGACGATGAGGCCCTGAAGGAACTCGTGTCGAGGCTCATGCGAAATGCCAGAGAAGAGAACTCTCCTGCGTATCAACTCTTCACGACCTTCGGAACGAGCGGACTTGCGGCACAGTCGGCGTGGAGCGGGGACTCACCGGTCAAGAACTGGGCGGGCACAGGTGAGATCGACTTCCCGGGTGCGGGCAAGATAAGCGATGTCGCCTACAAGCCATACGAGGTACGCCGCTCGGGATGCTGGAGATGCGCGATCAGGTGCGGTGCTCACCTTTCCGTGTCCGAGGGTCCTTATGCGACCGAAGGGGCCTATCAGCACCGTCCGGAATACGAGACGATCGCAGCGTTCGGCAGTATGCTCCTCATGGATGATGTGGAAGCTCTACTCAAGATCAACGAGCTTTGCAACCGCTTCGGGATGGACACGATCTCGGTGGGTAGTACGGTTGCGTTCGCGATCGAGTGCTTCGAGAACGGCATCATAGACATCGAGCAAACCCACGGCCTCGAGCTGAAATGGGGCAATGCCCCTGCCATAGTCGAAACGGTCCGGCAGATTGGAAAGCGCGTGGGGTTCGGCGCGATCCTTGCAGACGGGTCGGCCAAGGCCGCTGAGAGGATTGGCGGGAGGTCCCACGAATACGCCTTGCACGTGCATGGCGAGGAAGCTGGGATGCACGATCCACGGTACTCGCCCGGGATGGCGCTCAGCTATCATCTGGACGCGACGCCAGGTCGGCACACAGCAGGTGGGACCGGTGAGATGGAGTTCTTCACCGGCGAGGATGTCTTGCCCCTTCCTGAACCGTTCAACGTTGGCAAGCATGACTACGCTAAGAAGGGCCCCGCTCACAGGATGATGGTGAACGGGCGGCAGGTGATCAACTGCGCTGGAGCCTGCATCTTCTCCGATTTCTTGGTGCCGCCGGATACCCTGATGCGGGAACTCAGCCTCGTAACCGGCGAGCCGTGGGACGTCCAGCGGGTTCAGGTTGTCGGGGAGCGGATCGCCACCCTGCGTCATGCGTTCAACCTCCGCGAGGGGTTGAACCCAGTGGATGACTTCACGTTGCCGCAGCGCTACCTGGACGGCTCGGACCTTCATGGAGGCCAGGGCAAGGGCGTGGTCGTAGACGTGGATTCGATGCGGGGGTCGTACTTCGCCGAGGTTGGATGGGACCAGAAGACAGCGGTTCCGAGTGTAGAGAGTCTTCGCGCACTTGGGCTGGACGGTCTCGTCGAGGATCTTCATCCTGAGGTGGCAGCCTCCTAATGCTTCCTATCCCCGGGTAGTCGCGACACCTCGGGCACATTGTCGCTCGGAGTGAGGCGGCGCATCCTTTCTGCAAGGACTGTCGAGGTTCAAGCAGAAGGAGCGCCGCCTCATGACCGATGATGATGTGCTGTACCTCGTATCGTCTACGTGTTCTTGCGACCGCACGCGAACTCGGGAGCGTCGAGGACGAAGATGACCGCGCGTATCATCGGGTGCTCCCTTCTTCGTCGGGGATCAGCGAAAACACCGAGCCGTCGGCCCGGCCGACGACGATCACGTCGGCTCGCCGCCGCGCGAAGATCCCGCATGCGACGACGCCGGGAATCACCTCGAGGGCGTCCTCCATGTGGAGGGGGTCGGACAGATCGAGATTGCGAACGTCCACGAGCGCGTTCCCGGAGTCTGTCGGGCTCCCGCCGCGCAGTGCAGGCGCGCCGCCGAGTCGGGTCACGGCAGCAAGCGTCTCGGCAAGTGCCGCCGGTTCGATCTCAAGCGGCACGGGCACCCGCGTCCCGAGCCGGTCCACCAGCTTGCTCTCATCGACGATGCACACCCACGTGCGAGAGGCCTGCGCTACGCGCTTCTCCCGCGTGTGAGCGCCGCCCCCGCCCTTGATCGCACGGCCAAGGAAGTCGATCTCGTCCGCACCGTCGACGTAGAGCGCAAGGGGTCTCTCGGCGTCCTCGAGTGCGATCGGCGAGATGCCGACGTGACGCAGTCGCTGCTCGGTGTCGGTCGAGGTCGCAACGGCGCGCGTGACGCCGGCGCCGCGCGCGCCAAGGGCATCGATGAAGTGCGCGACCGTGCTCCCGGTGCCGACGCCGATGAGAGTGTCGGGGCGGAGATAGGCCAGAGCCGCGAGGGCCGCCGCCTGCTTCCCGATATCGGCCGCGGTCACGATCCCCCTCTCACGAAGCGGCCCTCGGCCACGCCCTCGAAGCCGTGCCCTGACGAGTGATATCGGCGAGCGGTCGTCAGCTCAACTCGCGAGCTCTGTCGCGCCTCGATACCCTGAGACCAGCACGATCTCGACATCGCGACTTCGCGCGGCAGCTTCGCGAGGAGGCCGGTTGCGTCAGTCGGCATCGGCGAAGATCTCTGCGAGGCTCTTGCCGTACGGCCAGAAGCTCGAGCGGTCATCTGCCTCCCATTGGGCGCGCAGCTCGGGAGTCTCGATCGTATAGTCGGGGCGAATCTCGGCGGTGATCTCACGAAGGTCGACGTGGAGTTCGTGAATGGTCGGACGTCCCCAGTACCAGTAGCCGTTGTAGATCTTGTGGATCACCAGCCCCGGCTTGAGAACGAACGTGTGAGGAATCATCGGGTTGTGCAGGGTGTCGGTGTACTCGGCGATGTCCAGGTCGCGAGCGACCTCCCGGCTCGGGTCGTGCAGGAACGTCCAGTGGGCGCCAACACCGGAACGCAGTTCGTTGATTTCGAGCAGCGAATCCGTCGTGATCGTGACCAGCCGGGCGTAGCCCACGTCGATCTTCTGGGAGAACTCGACGAGGTCATAGAGCTGCTGCCGGTCCTTGGGGCAGAAGTGCCCTCGCATCAGCGTGAGGATCAAAGGGTCGCCGCCTTGGAGCCTGGATAGCCGCCGGGGCCGATTGCGGTGATCACGCAGTTCGTAGTCTGGGAATGTTGCGCCTGGGACGATCTCTGGTCTCATTCTGCCTCACTCCTGTTGTTCGATCGGTCGTGGGTACATACCCCTGCCGTCACACAGATACTGAACGCGGCGCGTCGGGA
>JBASNZ010000082.1:0-23044 GCA_049657775.1 Coriobacteriia bacterium
GTACTTTGTAACGCGACCGTCGAAGGTGGCCACATAGCCTCCTACCAGTACAAAGACCCCTTCGGAGTCCTGGAAATGGACTCCTCCGGGGCCTTCTGTCATCCATGGTGGGCGATACAGGATTTGAACCTGTGACTTCTTCCGTGTGAAGGAAGCGCTCTCCCACTGAGCTAATCGCCCGTACTCGCCGCCGCAGCGGCGACGACCATTCTAACGTTTGGGTGCGAGGCAGGGAACCCCACACTTCGCGCCCTAGAAGAGCAGGGCGTCGATCTGCGACTTGACCGTGCTGTTCACGGCCGCCTCGCCACCGAAGACCTGAGTCTCGATGATCTCGGCGCCGTGGCTGGAGATGAAGCCCGCGGGGGCGGCACTGAGCGAGGTCGGCGCCGTCATGAGCAGGACTCCGCCTCGTGCTCCGCACACGGCTCCCCCTCCCAGAGCGTCCGGGAAGTTGGAACCCGTCGCCACCCCGACAAAACCGGGGGTCGCCCAGAAGAAGTCGATGCCATATTCGGCGATGGCGGCGGCGGTCGCGTAACGGTTTGCGCCTGCGAGGCGGACCACCGGACGCGTCGTGCCGGGAATCGCGTCGAGGGCCACCTTAACGCCGTCGCTCACGGCGGCCGAGCCGCCCGCGAGGTAGACGTCTTCGATGTCGAGCGAATCGATCGCGTTGCGTGTCTCGCCTGCAAGACTGCCTGGCAGCGTGAGCAGTACAGGCATCTTCTGCGAGTATGCGAACGGCGAGACCGCGAGCGCGTCGGCGAAGTCATCGCCCCGCGCGACAAAGGCAGCGCCCGAGAAGGCCGCGCCCTGGAGGCGCGCGATCTCAGCTGCCACCTTGGCGGCGGTGTCATAGCGGTTACTCCCCTGGATGCGCGAGACCGAATACCCGGCGGCCACCAACGAGTTGCCCACGCCGGCCGACACGGCGGACGTGCCGCCGACGATGACGACTCTGCCCGCGCCGAGGCGTGCTATCTCGGCCAGAACGTTGGCCGGCAGGACCTTGGTGTCCGTGAGAAGTAGCGGGCCCTCGTAGCAGCCTGCCAGCCCGGAGGCTGCCAGAGCATCGGCGAATAGCACGCCGGTCGCAAGTACCACGGTGTCGGCTGAGTCGGCCGCGAAGGTCGACGCGGACAGCGCCACGGCCGTTGCATATCGGTCTCCACCGGCTACCCGCTCGGTGCCGATCCACACCGGCGTGGGGGCTACACTCCAGGTGAGCGTGTACGCGCCCGAACCGCCGAACGCTTCGATCTCGATGTAGTACGTGCCAGTCTGTGTGATGTCGAAGACCACGCGGTCAGGGTAGACGGTGTCGTTGGCGAAGGCGACCGGGTCGTCTCCCACAGGCGCGTAGATGTACGCGTCAAAGTCGCCGCCGTCGGCACCGCTCAGGTCCACGGACAGCCGATCGCCGGCCACGAGCGCGATCTTGTAGAAGTCATTGGCGTCGGTCGTGCGGTTGAGGCTCTGGTTGAGCGAGCCACCCGCCGAGGAGATCAGAATCGCCGAGGCGCTGGTTTCCCACGTGCCCGCAGGGATGGCCGACACGCTCCACGTGAGGGTGTATGCGCCCGCGCCGCTGACGGCGTGGATATCGAGCAGGTACGTCCCACCTTCACCGGCGAGAGCGTCGAAGATGAGGCTCTCGTCGGCGGTGGCGCCGGCGGCGCCCCACACCGGCAACGCACCGTAGATGCTGGACGTGCCAGGGGCGAACAGGCGAAGGTCGAAGTCGGCCGAAGCCGGACCGTCGAGGGTGGCGACAAGGCGCTGCCCCGCCGCAAGCGTGATCGCGAATACGTCGGCGGGGTCGGTGACCGCGGTGAGCGTGTTGGAGACAGGACTCGCCGGTGCGGTAACACCCGGCGCGTCATCGTCCGGTCCCGACGGTGTGGCCACCAGTTCCCATCCCAGTGAGTACGAGCCCGCGCCTGCCGCGGCGCACACAGCCACGTAGTACGTGCCCGAGGCGCCCGCGGGAACGTCGAAGGAGACGGCCTTGGGGAAGGCGTCGCCCAGGGTGCCGGCAAGCGCGACATCCACGTTGATGTCAGTCGCGTCCGAATCGAAGACGCACACATCGGCGTCAAGTGCTGCGGCGCCGGTGAGCGTAAGACTCAGGCGCTGGTCATCCGCGATGACGACCTTATAGACATCAGAAGCGTCAGTTGAGGAGTCCACAAAGCCCGAGACGGGCGAAGCCGGTAGCGTCACCGCCCCCGGGATGTTGTCGTCCGCATCGAGCGGCATGATGGAGGCTCCACCCTCGCCCTTGGTGAGCGCTAGCTCGGCCGCCTTGGCCGCGCGGGCGGCGTTGGCAACGGCTGGCTCGGACGCAAACGCCCCCACAGGCGCCAGCATCGTAACCATCGAGAGTACGAGGATGCCCGACCAAGCGCGCGTCCAGGACGCGCTGCTGCGCTGCAACATGATCCGCCCCTTCCACAGAAACACCAGCCCGGCGTGCCAACCCCTTGGCACGCACTTCTAGCATTATGCCAGAACCGACTGACACGTGCGCCCAATATTGACGCCTGAGCGGTCCGAGCGGAATCGCTGGTGGCTAGAACTTGGAGTGCCACCGCCAGGCGTCTGACACGATCGTCCGAAGGTCACCCCGCTCCGGGGCCCATCCCAACAACGTGGCGGCGCGCTGGTTACTGGCAACGAGCATGGCCGGATCACCCGGCCGCCTCTGGCCCATGATGACCTCTACCTGGGAGCCGGTGACGCGGGCGCACATCTCCACGACCTCCAGGTTGGAGTAGCCGCGCCCGTTGCCGACGTTGCACACCGCTGGCGCGCCGCCGTCCTGAAGGTGCTCCAACGCACGTCGATGCGCCAGCGCAAGGTCGCACACGTGGATGTAGTCTCTGACGCACGTGCCGTCAGGCGTTGGATAGTCGCTCCCGTAGACCTCGAACACACCCTGACCCGCCGCCATGGCGGTGAGGATGCGCGGGATGATGTGCGTCTCGGGCCGGTGCGCCTCGCCGAGCGAGCCGTCCGGCAAGGCCCCCGCCACGTTGAAATACCTCAGCCGCACGCTGCGCAGTCCCGAGGTGGCGGCTTCATCGAGTGCGCGCTCGAAATCGAGCTTACTCTGGCCGTAGGCGTTGACCGGTAGCGTCGGCGCGTCCTCGGTTATGGGGACGCTCGCGGGCTCGCCGTATACAGCGGCCGTTGAGGAGAAGACAAGCGTGTCGACATCCATCTCCTGCATGACCGCGAGAAGCACCCGCGGTCGGGCGACGTTGTTGTCGAAGTAGCGCTGCGGATCGGCTTGCGACTCGGCGACCTCGATGTAGCCGGCGCAGTGCAGCACCGCGTCCACGCCGACCAGGGCCTCCGCCACCGCCGTCGCGTTTCCCACATCGCCGACGACGAGCGTCGCGCGGCCGTCGACGGCCCACGCATGACCCTTCTCGAGGGTGTCGAGCACCGTTACGGCGTGGCCGCCATCGAGCAGGTGGCGGCAGGTGATGCTGCCGATGTAGCCCGCCCCGCCGGTGACGAGTACGCGCACCCCGCGCCTCCTAGTAGCCGGAGAGCGGCTTGATGCCGCCCACGATCGCCTCCACCACGCGCCGCGCGACCTTGAGATCCCAACGCTCGGGCACGATCCAGTCGCGCGGACCCGCCAGGGCCTCGTTCAAGGCCGAGGAGATCTTTTCCTCCCACGCACCTACGAGCCGGTTCGCACCCACGTCCACGGTGATGCCGCGTTCGGTATTGCGCCTGACCGTTACACACGGCGTGTGCAGCATGCACGCCTCTTCCTGCACACCGCCCGAGTCGGTCACGATGGCTGCAGCGTCGCGCTGGAGCGCGAGCATGTCGAGGTAGCCCACGGGATCGGCCAGCGTGACGCCGGGGGTCATCTCATTCAGACCGTGCCCGGCAAGCCTGGGTCGCGTGCGGGGGTGCACGGGGAACAGCACCGGCAACGGCGAGGCTACGAGCGCACGTACGATCTCGGCAAGACGCTCGGGATGATTGGTGTTCTCGGGGCGATGAACGGTTGCTAGAACGTAGCCGTCGGTCGTAAGGCCGTAGCGACCATACACATCGCGGCCCTCGATCCGGTCGACGTTGCGAAGTACGCTCTCCGCCATGATGTTGCCCACGAAGTGGATCCTGTCGGCGTCCACGCCCTCGGCGACGAGGTTCTCACCGGCTTCGCGCACGGGCGTGAGCAGCATCGAGGACAGCTGGTCGGTGACGAGGCGGTTGACCTCCTCGGGCATGGACATGTCACGCGAGCGCAGGCCCGCCTCAAGGTGGATGACAGGCACGTGGACTTTGACCGCCGCGAGCGCGCCCGCGAGCGTGGAGTTGACGTCGCCCACAACGAGCAGCGCGTCGGGGTGCTCGGCCGAGAGGAGCTCCTCGAGCTTCATCATGGCCGTGCCGGTCTGGACGGCGTGCGTACCACTTCCCACGCCGAGCGACCAGCGTGGAGCGGGAATGTCGAGGTCGGTGAAGAAGATGTCGGACATGGCTGCATCGTAGTGCTGGCCGGTGTGGACGATATCGGCCTTGATGCCACCCTCGACGAACGCGGGCATGAGCGGTCCGACCTTTATGAAATTCGGCCGCGCGCCCACAACGACGATGATGCGCATGTAGACTCCCCTCGCAAACGGTGTGCGAATTCACTCTACCGTGTTTTGGCCGAGGAGTGCTGGCGATGACCCTAGAACAGGACCGCGTCAACGATAGCGAGTACCTCGTCTACAAGTCCTTCGGGGGCCGCCTCGATGAACACAGCCCCTCTCGCGCCATAGTCGATCGACTTCATCTGCTCCGCCATGACGACGCCCGCAACGTCGCTTCCGTCCGGCACCGGAACGTGAAACGGATGCATGCGTGTGTTGCTCGTGACCGGGCATGCCATGCACAGACCGACACGGGTGTTGAAAGCGTCATTGCTCACTACCAGCGCTGGGCGCCGTCCCTGCTGCTCATGCCCGGCCTGGGGGTTGAAGGTCAGTGTTACAAGGTCACCCTTACGCGGGATGTAGCCGGTCATCTACCAGACCTCCGAGCCCGTTGCGGGTCCCCAGTCGTATTCCGCGGGCTTCTCGTCGACCGGCAGTGCGGAGAGGAGCGTGCCAAGGTCCTGGCCGCCTCGCACCCGACGCGCAGGCGTGAGTATGATGACTCCCTCGTCCACGGTCATGTCCAAAGCATCGCCCACGTTCAGGTCCGCCTCTCTCAGGAGATCCTTGCTCAAGCGAACTCCCTGGCTGTTGCCCCACTTCTGAATCCGCGTGATCACTAGGCTCCTCTCATAGGATAGCCTTAGTATATCCCGCGATGTCCTTAGCGGAAAGTCGCGCCTCCGCAGACTACTCAGACTACTCAAGGACTCTAAACCGAATCTTCCTCGTACCCTTCCGCGAACCGTCACGGATGCGTGTCCCGACCGCCGCCGCCCCGTCCGGGGTATCAACCCCTACTGCGTAAGCTCGTGTAAGGTTTGCGCGCACCGTGCGTCTTCCTATTCGTTAGTCCGCTAGCAAGAGAGGACATCCGATGAAGAAGACGCTTGGCGCACTGCTCGTGGGGATGGTACTTGGCGCGGTCGTGTTTGGTGGGCTCACCGCCGCCGGCGCGCTTACCGGCACCACCCCGTCCGGTCCCGGCGGTAGCGCCTCTATCGAGGCCAGCCACACCCCGTCGGTTCCCACCACGGGAACCCCGTCGAACCCGACGACCGCCACCCCGTCAAACCCGACGACCGCCACCCCGTCGAACCCGACCACAGGCACTCCCTCCGTTCCCACCACCGGTACCCCCGGCGGCAACGGTCAGCAGCCTGGAACTGCGGGCAATGGCGCCACATGCACTCCCGGCGTCCCGGCACGCAGTGGCACCTGCGCCGCCACAAGCGGCACCACCGCTCCGCGCCAGTGCTCCCCTGCTCCGGCGCCGGCTCCCCAGCCCGGGACTGTGACCGAGCCCGCGCCCGCTCCGACGGAGCCCGTCTGCGGCGGTACGCCCGGCGTCCCGGGCAGTGGCAGCGGCACCCCGGGGGTTCCCGGCAGCGGCGGTTGCGTTCCCGGTAGCCATCGCTAGGAACATTGGCACCATCCGTGCAACATGGGGAGCGGCGGATCCGTCCGCTGCTCCCCTCAACACAAGGACTTCATGCGATGAGCAACGGCGGCATATCCACAACACTCGCGACGCTTAAGACGCGCCGGATCTCGGACGAGGCCTGTCTAACGAGCAGCCTTGCCGGCGACCCGATCGCGTTTTCCGAGTTCTACCGCCGCTATCACGCCCGAATCCGCGGATTCTTGCTGGCCAAGCTGAGGGATTCGCACGCCGCGGAGGATGCGACCCAGGAGGTCTTTCTCCGCGTTCTGCGTACGGGTGAGGCGGACATCCGGGATGCGCGTGCGTGGCTTTTCACCGTCGCAACCAACGTGGCAGCCGACATCGCACGCCGACGCTCGACGCGCCCGGCCGAGACCGAGCTTGCCACAGACTCCCCCGCCGGCCTCCCCACAGGTCGCGACTCCGCGAGCGAGATACTCGATCGCGAGACCGCGCGAAGCGTGTTCACGGCGCTCAGACGGCTTGCGCCACGCCAGCGCACCGCGCTTATCCTGCGAGAACTCCACGGCCAGAGCAGCGCCGATATCGCGGAGGCGCTGGATACCACGGTCGGCAACGCCGACGTCTTAGTGTCCCGAGCACGTGACGCGTTCGGCATCGCCTACGCCGAGGTCTCGAGCCTTCCACACGCCTGTCGCGAAGCGGTAACGACCATCTACCGCGAGATGGGGACCGGGATCACTTCGAGCGAGACCGCCTCGCTGCGTGCCCACACGGACGCGTGCCCCAGGTGCGCCGCCGAGTACCGCCGCGCCCACAGCAAGCGCTATCTGCCGTCGCTGCTGCCATTTCTCGTGCCGGATGTTGCCAAGAGCGATCTGATCGCACGTGCAAGCGTGTGGCTCCGCTCGATGCCGGAAGCCGTCTTCGTGCATATCGGCTCGGCGAATCCGATCGCGTGGAGCACACCTGCCAAGCTCGCCGCCGCGGGGATCGCTCTTACCATCACGCTCGCTCCCGCCGTGGGCGCCGTGCGTGCAACGGCCGCATCCTCAACGCCCGTAAGCCCCTCGGTGCCCCTGGTAGCCGCACGTGAGCCTACGACCAAGATCGCGGACCACCAAGCTGCCTCAGCGCCCGCTGATCGGCACACGGATTCTCACCAGACAGCCGTCTTGCACGCCACACACACGTCACAGGTGGTCAAACTCCCGGATGCGTCGTGTACTGACGGGACCGTCGATACACACACATCGATCGGCATGCAGACAGATGTGCATGCACCGGCTTCGTCATCCTCTGCCGATCCGGGCGCAACGGACTGTACCTCGGCGCAGACGCCGACGACCCACACTTCGGGCGATGGCGAACATCTGCCAGGGACTCCACGCCAGTAGTCGCCCGGCGACCCATTGCGAGCGCGTCGCCGTGTTAGCCGGCGTTGCCGCCCTACGAGTGGATCTGGTCCCCGCGAGGCATGGACTCCATCGCTCCGCGCCGCTGCACCGTGACCGCCGCCGCCTGGCAGGCGCGAGACGCCGCCGCGGTCGTGCTGTAGCCCCGCAGAAGCGAATCCGCCAGAGCAGCGCAGAACGTATCCCCGGCCGCCGTGGCGTCAACCGCGGTAACCGCTACCGCCGGCACACGGTGCGCCCCTCCGTGCTCCACGACCAACGCGCCCTCCGCGCCAAGCGTGACCACGATGCTTCCAGGGCCACGCAGCCCCAGCGCCATCCTGGCCACGTCCTCTATGCGATCGCTCGTCGGCTCGCCGCAGAGCGTGGCTAGCTCGTGCCTGTTGGGAACGAGCACGTCAACGCGGGCAAGCACACGTGCATCGATGGGCCGTGCCGGTGCCGGATTGAGCACGAAGAGCCCGGTCACCAGCTCACTTGCACGGGCGACGACCGAGGCGTCGATCTCCTGCTGCGCCAGAACACATCCCGCCGAGGCGACGATTTCGGCCGCGGCATCCAGGTCGGCTACGGAGAAGGCACTGTTGGCGCCGGGGGCGACCACGATGGTGCTCTCGCCGTCAGGTTCCACGAGGATCACGGCCTGGCCCGTGGCGGTGTCGAGGGTGACGACAGCGCTTGTGTCCACGCCCTCGTCGGCCAGAAGGCCCAGCATGTACTCGCCGTCGGCGTCCGCACCCACGGCGCCGATCATCGATACGGACCGCTCCAGCCGTGCACAGCCCACGGCCTGGTTGGCTCCCTTGCCGCCACCCGAGCGACGCACAGCGCCACCCAAGAGCGTCTCACCGCGGCGCGGGGCATGGGGGACCGCGATCGCCAGGTCCACGTTGATGCTGCCGACCACCACGATGTCAGACATAGCTGGCCACCGCCTGGATCATAAGATCCCAGAAGCGGTCGCGATCCAGAGTGATCGCGACAAGCGCGTTATCCGGTTCTCCCGTGAGGTGGTGCAGGTCCACACACGTGGCGCCCGAGGTGTACCGTCCCCGCGTCTCGATGGCCACCGGCACTGGGATGCACTCAACCAGCGTCCGATCGATCACGCGGGCGACCGCGACGGGATCGTGCAGCGGCGGTGACGTGAATCCCCAGGTCTTGAGGTAGCTGGCCGAGAAGAACGTGAGCAGCTCCACGCACAGGTCGCCCATGGGTGTGTGAAGCTCCTTGAGGCGCTCGACCACGTCGGGGGTGGCCAGCGCCTGATGCGTGACGTTAAGGCCGCACATGGTTACGGGCAGGCCCGAGCGGAACACGATGTCCGCGGCCTCCGGATCCACCTTGATGTTGAACTCGGCATAGGGCGTGTCATTGCCCCGCTCGGTGGAGCCGCCCATCAGCACGATCTCGCGGATGTTGTCCTTCAACTCCG
This sequence comes from Coriobacteriia bacterium, assembly GCA_049657775.1. GTDB lineage: Bacteria > Actinomycetota > Coriobacteriia > Anaerosomatales > Anaerosomataceae > JBASNZ01. Next base: position 8,929 of record JBASNZ010000082.1, read on the forward strand.
GATGCGAGCGCAGTACAAGCGCGATGTTGGTAAGCGGTCCCGTGGGAACAAGCGTCACGGGTTCCGGGTGCTCGCGTAGGATGCGCACGATAAGGTCGTGCGCGCTCTCGCTCGACTCGGGCACAGTGGGTTCGGGAAACGCCGGCCCGTCAAGGCCCGAGACGCCGTGGACGTACTCACCGATGTGCAGCGAACCCATCAGCGGACCCGCCGCACCCGCGGCGATCGGCACACCGGTGATGCCGGCGACCGTGCACACGCGCCGGGCGTTGAGCGTGCACTTCTCCACGGTCTGATTGCCACCGCATGTGGTTATCGCCAGCAGGTCGATCGCCGGGCTGGCGGCCGCCAGCAGTATCGCGAGTGCGTCGTCGTGACCGGGGTCGCAGTCCAAGATGATCGGGGTTTGCATGTATCACACTCCCGCGAGCCAGCGGACGAGCTGCGTGAACAGCCGCGCGTAACCCGGCCATGCCACGAAGTCGTCGGGGCACCAGTGCGGCCCGATATCCGAGGCCCACGCCGCGGTTCGCCCGCCGCCTTCGGTGCGCAGCGCCAGCAGCGGGTCGTCGCCCACGTTGGCGAGCAAGACGGCGTCGTCTTTAAGGGCAAACCGGTTGTAGCCCAGAAGAGCCGGCCACGCGCCCTCAAGACCGCTCATCACCGGATGCGCACCGTTGAGCACCGAGGGCTCGGCTCCCTCGGGCGCCTCAACGCGATCGTCCCACGGATCGATCACCGAGGGCAGGATGGCGTCTACCGGCGTGCGGTGGTACATCGCCTTGCCGGCAAATCCCTGGAAGCTCATGTAGCCGCCCGCCATCATCAGCCCGCCGCCGCCTTGCACCCACTCGGCCAGGACCTTGAGGCGGTTGACGGTGCGCTGCCCGCGCAGCCAGGTATCGGGGTGCAGCAAGATGGAGTCGGCGCCTATGTCCGACAACACGACCACGTCATAGTCAGAGAACGCCTCCACGCTTGCCGGGAACGCCTCCGGCACCTCGTGGGCGGGCATATGGACGACCTCGATGCCATTGGCCTCAAGTGCGCTCTTGAGAGGACCCACGCCTGTCTCGTAGACGACCGACTTGAAACTGTCGAAGCCTTTGAAGTGCGTGGAATCGCTTACCCACGACTCGCCGGCGATAAGTACCCGTGTCATCTGCGTTCTCCTCTCGACGCGGACTCAAAGACGCTCCGCGGATTGTCGGTGAGCATACCCAGGGCCGTATCGCGCGGGACTCCGTGACGCTCGAGGCGTGGCACAAAGCTCTCCAGCACGTGCGCGTAGCCAAAGCCGCCATAGCGGCGAAGCAGCGTCTTGATGAAGACGTCGTGGGACAACAGCACCTGTCCCGCGTATCCGTCGGCCACCAGGGCTGCCACGGCGGCGGCATCGTCCTCGTCGCTGGGGCTCTGGCCTTCGCCGGGGTAGTAGAACTCCATCCCCAGCATGTCGTATTCGATGTACGCTCCCCGGTCGGCCAGCGTGTGCTGGTACTGGCGATCCTGCCCGCTCGGATTCATGTGCGCCAGCACCACCGAGGAAAGATCACCACCCTCTTCGTCCACGATGTCCAACACCCGCATGCCATAGCGCTCCCAGCCCGGCATGTGCACCGAGAGGGGCACGGCCGTGCGCTTCTGCGCGCGAGCGGCGGCGCGAAGGACGCGCTGCTCGGCGTCGGTAAAGTGCGGCCCCACACCGATCTCGCCGATGACCCCGGCATGAACGCCATCCACCCCGTCGACCACGTCGCGCACCATCACATCGGCGATGTCATCGATCGGCATGGCGCTCAACCCTGGCGGGTGCGCTCGCTCCAGGTAAAAGCCGCAGCCCATGACGATGTTCAGCCCCGTGCGCCCGGCGATCTCGACCAGTGCCTGCGGGTCGCGCCCGATACCCTCCAGCGTGACCTCCACGATGGTGTTCCCGCCGGCCGCGGCAAAGAACGCGGCCTCCTCGGCCGCTACATCCACGTCATCCAGGCTGCAGTTGTCCAACGACAGGTACGGATCGTTTCGCAGCCGACCCAAGAACTCCATGCGAACCGGCGCCGAGGCGATCCGCTCCCCCATGACGTCACCCGGTTGGGGTGCGTGCCACGCCGCCGAGCCGTTGTTGATGAGGTGCTCGTGGAACAGCGTCACGCCCAGCGCTGAGGCGTCGATCTCACCCGTGACGGTTCGAACGCGTGCCATCATCGTCTCGCGGTGCCGAATCGGGAGAACACCCGCGTGTTGAGGAAGATCGCCAGCAACAGAATGGCGCCCTGCACGATCTGCACATAGAACGGCGAGACGTGCAGCAGTACCAGACCATTGGCGATAACACCCAGCACAAGCGCTCCAAGCGCGGTTCCCACCACGCTGCCGCGCCCACCCATAAGCGACGTTCCACCAAGCACCACAGCGGTGATGGCCTCCAGCTCAAATCCCACGCCCGCGTTGGACGAGCCGGATGCAAGCCGGGTGGCGATGAGCGTACCTGCGATGGATGCCGCAAGACCTGACGCGATGAAGACCAAAAGACCGATCAAACGTGTGTTGACACCGGTGCGCCGCAGCGACTCGGCGTTGGATCCGAGGCCTACGACGTAGCGACCGAACGGCGTCTGGGTGAATACGAACCAGCCGAGCACCACCACGACCAGCGCGATGATGGCGGGCATCGGCACGCCGCCGACCCGCCCCTGTCCAAGCGACGTGATCCACGCCTCACCCGGAATGGGAGTCGAATATCCCTGGGTGATGAGCAGCGCGGTCCCCCGCACGATGGAAAGCGTCGCGAGCGTAACGATGAAGGGCGGCAGCCCCTGGTACGACGCGAAGTAGCCGTTGACCGCGCCGACCCCGATGCCCATCAACAGCACAAGGCCGAGCGCCACCGTGGGGTCCATGCCACCCTTGACCCAGATGGCCAGAAGCGACCCGGAGAGCGCTACGACCGAGCCGACCGAGAGATCGATACCCGCCGTGGTTATGACGAAGGTCATGGTAACCGCCACCACCATGGTGGGTGCGATCTGGCGAAGCATGTTGAGCACGTTGGGGATGGTTGCGAAGCTGTCGGCAGTGGAGCTGAAGAAGATGAGCAGCACCAGCAGCACCACGCCCACCGCGATGGTAAGCACGTTACTCATGATCCACGCACGCCGGTGTTCGGCCTTGGTGCGCTGCTGGACGCCAGCGCCCTGCGCGGGGGCCGCAACCGACGCCGAACGCGAGGTGGGCTCGGGGGATACCGACACGGGCGCGAAAGGCTTCTCGCTCATCGGTGTCCCCCTCCCACGATCTCTTGGACAAGCGTCTCAAGCGACGTCTCCCGTGCACTCAGATCGGCGCTCAGGGTACCTTCGTACATAACGCACAACCGGTCGCAGACCTGGAACAGGTCCTGCAACCGGTGAGTGATCAGAATCACGCCTACGCCGCGCGCCGCTACGGTTGTGATGAGGTCAAGAACCATCTCGACCTCGGACACCGCCAGTGCGGCGGTGGGCTCGTCTAAGATGAGAAGCCGCGGCTCAAAGTTGACCGCGCGCGCAATGGCTACCGCCTGCCGCTGACCGCCCGAGAGATTCCTCACAGGCAGATCGGTGTACGGAATGCGGATCTTGAGCGAGTCGAGTAGGCGGCGTGCATCGGCGTGCATGCGCTTCTTGTCAAGCGCTATACCACCGGCGCGCCGCGGCTCCCGTCCGAGGAAGATGTTGCCTGCAACGTCGATGTCGTCGCACAGCGCCAGGTCCTGATAGACCATCTCGATCCCCATTTGCTGGGCCTGGCGCGGTGTTGAGTATGACATGCACGTGCCGTCGATCCAGATCTCGCCGCCGTCAGGAATGTACGCTCCCGACAGGACCTTCATGAGGGTGGACTTGCCTGCGGCGTTGTCGCCGACCAGTCCAAGTACCTCGCCCGGCGCGACGTGGAGGCTGACCCCTCGCAACGCGTCTACCATCCCGAATCGCTTGCGTATGTCCTTGAGGACGACGCGATCAGGCTGAACCTCGTTTGCGGACATGCCACCCTCCACGACGCTGCCAGTACGACATCTGTTACCTTCGTGATGCGTGCCTCAGTGCGACACCGCGTCTGCGTGATGCGTGCCTCAGTGCGACACCGCGTCTGCGTGATGCGTGCCTCAGTGCGACACCGCGTCTTCGTGATGCGTGTCTCAGTGCGACACCATGTCTGCGTGATGCGTGCTTACTTGAAGATTGCGCGGTAGGGCTCAACGTTGTCCTTGGTCACGATGGTGATCGGGATGTTCATGAGCTTGTCCACCGAGCCGCCGTCAACGAGCGTCTTGGCCGCCTTGACCGCTTCGTAACCCTCGGTCTTGGGGTCCTGCTGCACGACGCCGATAACGAACCCGTCGTCGATGCCCTGGATGACCTCGGCCGTGAGGTCCCAGCCGAACAGCTTGACCGTGGCGCCCTTGTTCTGCGAACGAACAGCGGCGACCGCGCCAACCATGGCCGGCTCGCCCGTGGCGTACATGATCTGCGTATCGGCCTGGGCGGTGAACAGGTTCTCGGCAGCCGTCATGGCCGCCTCCTGCCGGTTCTGACCGTCAACGACCTGGGTGATCGTGGCGCCCGCACCCTCGACGACCTTCACGAAGCTGTCCTTGCGAAGGTTCTGGATGAAGGAGTTGAGCGCGCCGATGACGCCGATGTTCTTGTTGGTGACGTTGTTCGCGGTCATGTAGTCAACCACGAACTGACCTATCTCGGCACCCGCGGCCTCGTTGTCGACGCCGACCTGCACGTCAACAGCGTCGTCCTCGACGACCGCGTCGACAGCGATGATCTTGATCCCGGCGGCCTTGGCCTCTTCGATGGCCGGCTTGACACCCTCGACGTCGATAGCGACGACGATGATCGCGTCAAAACCCTGAGTCACGAAGTTTGCAATGCCTTCGTTCTGCTTTGCGGCATCGTCGTTGGCGTTGAAGATGGTCAGATCGACGCCGACCTCATCGGCGGCCGCCTGAGCGCCCTCATTCATCTGATTGAAGAAGATCGCCTGCTGGTTGATCTGTACCAGGCCAACCTTGATCTTCTCGGCGGTTGCACCGCCATCGGTGGAGGTCCCTGTGTCGGTCTTGCTGGCACAGCCCGCCATGCTGAACGCGAGCATTGCGACCAGAGCCAGTAACGCTACGAGCCTGAATCCCCTACGTCTTGCCATAGCGAACTCCCTCCACGATGCGCTAATGGGTAAACGTTTACCCTTTCGAAACAATCTTAGTGACCACGGCGATTCCGTCAAGGAGGTCTCCTGCTATCGGTTTTCGCTCCCAGGCGTGTAAACGTTCTCGTGGGAAATGTACCCTTCTGCGGTATTCTTATAGCCGTGTCAACAGCCAAGGAGCGCCATGACCGCCACCATCCGCGATGTAGCCGACCACGCCGGAGTCTCCGTGGCGACGGTCTCGCGCGTGCTAACGGGCAGCCGCAACGTTTCGCCGGCCCTTGCCGAGCGCGTGCACGACGCGGCGCGCATCCTCGGCTACCGCCACAACGCCGTTGCGCGCGCCCTTCGGCGCGGTCAGACCAATACCGTGGGGATGATCGTGCCCGAGATAGGCAACCCGTTCTTCCCCGCCATCGTCGAAGCCGTCGAGCGACGGCTGCAGGGCACCGGTCGCGACCTGTTTCTCTGCGACGCTCAGCAAGACGTGACCATCGAGCACCAACGCGTGCAGGCGCTTATCGGACGTCAGGTGGACGGGCTTGTGATCGTGCCGGTCTCGGCCATCGGAAGTCACGCAGCGGTTGAAGAGGCCGCCGCCCGTACGCCGGTGGTGCAGGTGGACCGGTACGTTGAGAACCTCCCGGTCGACTGGGTGGGCGTGGATGACGAGCTCGGCATCGGGCTGGCGGTGGCGCATGTGGCCTCTCTCGGCGCAAGCCACATCGCGTTCGTCAGCGCGTCGCTTGATTCGTCGTCGGCCCAGCAACGACACACCGGGTTCAGCAGAGCGATCACCCGCCTGGGATTGGACGCGAGCGCGCCCCGTCTTCTGGGCGCCTTCCGTGCCGAGTGGGGCCGCGCGGCCGTGCTTCAATTGATGGCCAGAGACAGCTTGCCGGACGCGGTGATCTGCGGCAACGACGAGATCGCCGTGGGAGTGCTTGGCGAGTTCAGGCGCAAGCACGTTCGCGTTCCTGAAGACGTGCTGGTGACAGGCTTTGACGACATCCGGTTCGCGGCCATGGCCGACCCGCCGCTTACCACAGTGCGCCAGCCGCACGAACAGCTCGCCGCCGAGTGCATCCGGCTGCTCGACGCGCGCATGGCGGATCCCGATACTCCCGTGCAGCGCACCGCTATCGCCCCGTCGCTTGTGGTGCGCGACTCAACGCAAGGCCGCACATGACAGACGTTGTAGAGCTGGCCCGCACGCTCGTGCGCATGGACACGGCGGGACATGGCGAGGAGGCCGCGGCGCGCGTGTGCGCGAGCATCCTTGAGCGCGCGGGTGCCCGCGTTGAGCTGGTGCCGTACGCGCCCGGCCGGGCGCATCTTGTTGCTACAGCCGGCCACCCCGTCGACCGCCCGCTCATTGTGTCCGGTCACCTGGACACCGTGCCCGTGGGCGACGCGACGTGGCAGCACCAACCTTTGTCGGCCGACGTTGTTGATGAACGATTGCATGGTCGCGGGTCGGCTGACATGAAGGGCGGCGTGGCCGCGCTGGTGGTGGCCCTGGAGCGCGCACTACAGCGGGACTCATCGGCAAGCGGAGCTGTGCTGGTGCTTACCTCCGCCGAGGAGGCCGGGTGCGCGGGTGCGCGGCATCTGCTGACCACTTCCCGGCTGCCGCACGGCGGCCCGCTGCTTGTTGCTGAACCCACCGATATGCGCATCGCCACAGGTCACAAGGGCGTGCTGTGGCTGCGCGTGAGCGCCACGGGGCGCTCCGCACACGGCTCCCGCCCCGACCTGGGCGAGAATGCGATCACGCCGCTTGCCAGGCTGGTCGTGCGGATTGCCGACGAGGGACTTCCCGGCGAGCACCCCGTGCTTGGACGCGTCACGGCCAACGTGGGGACGATCCGGGGCGGAACGCAGATCAACCTGGTCCCCGATGCCGCAAGCACCGAGATAGACATCCGCCTTGTGCCAGGCGCGGATACGCAGGTGCTTATCGAGCGCATCCGAGCGATGGCCGGGGCCGACGTGCGCATCGAGACGCTGCAGGACCTGGCGCCGGTCTACTCGCCTCCGGACGCGCCGTTCGCGGTCGGGGTGGGTCAGGCCTTGGCCGAAGTCACGGGTACGGCACACCATCGCCCGCCGATGACGTACTTCACGGATGCGGCGATAGTGGCCTCGGCACTCGGCAGCTCGGAGACCGTACTGCTGGGGCCCGGCGATCCGGACGCGGCGCACACCACTGACGAATCGTGCCCGGTGGAGCAGATCAGGCAGGCGTGCGACGTCTACGAGCGCGTACTCGGCTACTCGTCGCCCCGTCGCAGGTAGCGCGCGAGAGCATCCTGGTACTGATCACGCCGAGCGCTCGGTTACCGTGAACTCTACGTCGCAGCCCAGTACGCTCATGAGCTCAAGCATTCCGTCTATGGACTTCTCGTAGTTGGTCTGGTCGAGCAACCTGTAGAGCTGTGCCGGCGATGTCTTGAGGCGCCTGGCCACGGCTCGTTTTGAAAGCCCGCTCGTTTCAAGCCTGTGCTGTGCGTCGAGCGTTAGACGGTATAGCAGCATGTCACGCATGTACACCGGCTCCCGGTTGTAGTCGAACGCCATCTCTTCATGCACGAAGCCTTCTCTGCCCGACTTGAGAACGTAGGTGACAGCGTCGCCCGCTAGCTCCTCATCGATGTAGTACGCGACGACGGGATCGTCGGCCGTTGGGACCGGATCAAGTCGGGCATATGGGTACGCGAACGATCCCCGCGCGGTATCGAGAACGAACTCCCGTTTCCTGTTGTTGATCCGTACACCCTGAATGCTCACAGGCGTCCCTCTGTTCTTAGCGAGTAGATGGCGGCGACCGCGTCCCGCGGGATACGGCCGGCCATCGCCCGACCTGCGTCCAAGTCCCGCCACGGCGGATGCGCGTCATAATGTTACCTCCTGCGGTACTAGTTCACAAGCGCAAAGCCATCAGCTCCACATTCGCAGGAGGGTCAAAACGGTACCTTTCGCGGTTCTAAACAGAAGCGCGTACTCGGCTACTTGTCGTCCCGTCGCAGGTAGCGCGCGAGAGCGTCGTGCCACTCGGGCATGACAACGCCGAAGGTCGCGGCCCGGGAGCAGTCCAGAACCGAGTTGCGCGGGCGCTCGGCCCGCGTGGGAAACTCCGCCGATGACACCGGTACGAGCTCGCGTTGGATGCCGGCGATCCTGAGTATCTCGGCAGCCATCTCAAAGCGGGTGCACGACCCGGCGTTTGCCAGATGCACTACGCCGGTTGCACCCGCAGCCAGCAGATCGAGGAGGCCGGCGGCCAGATCCATGGTGTACGTGGGCGAGCCCACTTCGTCTGTGACCACCTTGAGCCTGGGCCGGCTGCGCGCCAGTTCCAGGATCTTGCCAGGGAAGTTGCGCCCGTTGGGGCCGAACACCCAGGCGGTACGTACGATGAGAGCATCGGGAGATTCCGCGGCGACAGCGCGTTCCCCCGCCAGCTTGGACTGGCCGTAGACGGACATCGGATGCGGTGCGTCATCCTCCACATACGCACCCCGCTTGGCGCCATCGAACACGAAGTCGGTGGACACATGCACAAAACCCAGACCGGCATCACGCGCGGCTGCCGCAAGCAGGCCCGCACCGGTCTCGTTTACCAGGAACGCCCGGTCACGCTCGTCCTCGGCGCGCTCAACGTCGGTGTAGGCGGCAGCGTTGAGCAGTACTCCCCCGCCACCGGATGCGAACGCCTCGACCGCGTCGAGCACCAGGGGTCGGTTGGTGATATCGAACTCGCCCTCACGCGGCGCCACAAACTCCAGCCCTCGTGCGGTGAGGACACGCTGGAGGGCGGTGCCCAGCATGCCGCCGGCGCCGGCGATAAGAAAGCGGTTGGCGCGATGGGGCGCCAGGTCCGCCGTAGCGTGTGGCGCCAGGTCCGCCGTAGCTCGGGGTGCGATCTTGGACGACACCTAGCTGCGCTCCTCGTACCAGCGCTTACGCCAGTGTGCGAACTCCCCCGTGCCGTGCTTGATCTTGTGCCACCACCACTCGTTGTCGCGATACCAGCGAATGGTCTCGCGCAGCCCCGCCTCAAAGTCGACCCTGGGCTCCCAGCCAAGCGCGTCTCGGGCCTTGTCGCAGGCGATCGAGTAGCGCCGGTCGTGGCCGGGGCGGTCGGTCACCTGCTTGACGCTCTCGTCCCACTCAAGACCCAATTCGTCCAGGATGATCGTGGTGATCTCGCGGTTGGTGCGCTCGTTGCCGCCACCGATGTTGTAGACCTGTCCTGGCTCCCCCGACAGCAGCGCCGCGGCGATACCGTCAACGTGATCGTTCACGTGCAGCCAGTCGCGCACGTTGAGCCCATCGCCGTAAAGCGGCAGCTTCTCGCCTTCGATGGCGTTGGTGACAAAAAGCGGGATGAGCTTTTCGGGATACTGATTGGGTCCGTAGGTGTTGGACCCGCGCGTGATAACCACCGGTGACCCGTAGGTGGTGTGGTACGCGAGCACCTGCAGGTCGCCGCCGGCTTTGGATGCCGAGTACGGACTGGACGCATTGAGCCTGTCGTCCTCGCAGAACGAGCCCTCGTCGATGGAGCCGTAGACCTCGTCGGTGGAGACCTGCACCATGCGCCAGATGTCGTGTGCGCGCATGGCCTCCAGGAGCGTGTGCGTGCCGAGGATATCGGTGCGCAAGAACGCCTCGGGATCCGCGATGGAGCGGTCAACGTGCGTCTCGGCGGCGAAGTTGACGATGGCGTCGATACCGCCGGATTTGGCGATGGTCGCGTCCACGTCGGCCGCGTCACAGATGTCGGCGTGCACGAAGCGGTAGCGGGGGTCGTCTTCGACGGCTTTGAGGTTGTCGGGATTGCCGGCGTAGGTGAGCTTGTCGAGAACGACGATCTCCCAGTCGGCGTGCAGCGCGAGCATGCGCCGTACGAACGCCGAGCCGATGAACCCCGCGCCTCCGCAAACGAGGAGTCTCATCCGTTCTTCACGCCCCAGTCGTAACCGATCTCGGGGTCGTTGAACGGACGGCGGTACTCATCGGGCTCGTCGTAGTTGTAGAGCTCGGTGGGTGTGTTGACGATGTACGCTGGCTCGGTTCCAACGGCAGTGAACCCGTGATATACCCCCTTGGGGATGATGACGAGGCGCTGGCGCTGCCAGCCGATGACGAACTCGTTGGTCTCCCCAAACGTGGCCGACCCCTCGCGGCGATCGTGGAGCACCACCTTGGCCATGCCGCCGACGCACACGAAGTGGTCGGTCTGCTTCTCGTGGTAGTGCCAGGCCTTGACGACGCCCGGATACACCATGGTCACGTAGACCTGGCCGAAGCGCTGGAAATCGGGGTCGTCCGAGCGCCACATCTCCATGAGCAACCCGCGCTCGTCGGGCATGACCTTGAGGTCTTTGACCTTCACGCCGTCGATCATGGCGGTCCCTCCGTTAGGTTCGAGTGTCCCAATGCTAGCGCAACCAAGCTGTACGCACACTCACCTGCGTCCCCGATATGGTCCTCGTCCCTCGCGCGCGACCAGGCCTATCGCTGGCGATCGAAGAAGATCGGGGTTCTCGCCGAAGAGGCGAATCAGCCGATCGACGGTGGCACCCTGGATCACATCGCCGCGTTCCCATCGGCCCACCATCCCCCGGGAGACGCCGAGCGCGGCTTCCAGCTCGCCCTGCGTGAGACCGAGGTTCAGACGGATGTCACGAACCTCTTCGGGGGATAGCAGCCCCAGGTCGCACCTGGCGAGTCTGACAACCTTCCTGGTGAATTCAACGATCTCGGGACCAGAGTAGAACTCCTCACCGCACGTCCGGCATCGCTCGTATTCGAAGTCCGGCTGGAGGGTCCAGCTACCTTCACGGAACTCCGTGACGATCGGCTCTCGAGTGCGCTCCAATGCACGCTGCCCGCATGCCGGGCAGACTCCCAGTCGCTCCGACTGTTCGCTCAATCCACCCATCTCACACCTCGCTAGTGCGCCTCTCCATCATGACAACACGACAACACGAAGACCCGGCCTTCCGACACCGCGAACTTCACGTACCATCGTCGTCCCTCAATCGTCGGCCGGTAGACGTCGAGCCATACGCTGGGATTGTCCCGATGCCTCAGACATTTGTGAAAGTCTGATACATCGAGTCCGCACAGAATCCGTGACGCAACTTCCACCGGATACCGCCTATGCAGCAGGTAGCGTCTGACTCGACTGCTCATCACGATCTCGCCGGACGTGGCCAGATTCCGCACGGTCGACAGTTCGTTCTTTGGCGCTCCACCAGGCAACACACGAACCCCCTCCAACAAGAATGAGACAGGAGGGGTATCTCAAAAGTAGCACCATGCGTGTTTGTGAGCAAGATGCCTCCCAAACCGCGCGCGGATGAAAGCCGGAGGTTCGCGTCAGTCTTGCTCGTTGAGCACCGAGCGGACGTAGCGATAGTAGTCCGATGATGTGCCGTCCAAGACCCTCTCAAGGCCGTCTGCGTCGATGAAGCCCATGCGGTAGGCGACTTCTTCAAGACAGGCCACTTTGAGGCCCTGCCGCTTCTCGATCGTTTGTACGAACGCAGCGGCTTCGATGAGCGAGTCAGGCGTACCGGTATCAAGCCACGCCATGCCGCGGTTCATGACCTTGACTTTGAGACTACCGTCGGCCAGGTACAGGTTGTTGAGCGTGGTGATCTCGAGTTCTCCGCGTGCCGACGGTGTCACCTGCTTGGCCATCTCGCAGACGCGAGCGTCGTAGAAGTAAAGCCCTGTGACCGCGAAGTCCGACTTGGGCCTCTCAGGTTTCTCCTCGATGGAGATCGCCCGGCCCTGCGCGTCGAACTCCACAACGCCGTAGCGCCGGGGATCCAGGACCTTGTAGCCGAAGACGACGGCGCCGCCCGCCTGGGCGCTGTCGCACGCATCGCGCAGCATGGCCGAGAGACCGGTGCCGTAAAAGATGTTGTCTCCGAGAACGAGGCACGCCGCGTCACCCGCCAGGAACTCCTCGCCGATGAGGAAGGCTTGCGCGAGCCCTTCGGGGCGTGGCTGCTCGGCGTAGGTGATCAAGATCCCCCACTGCGAGCCGTCGCCAAGAAGGCGCTGGAAGGCGGGCAGGTCGGTGGGGGTGCTGATGACCAGCACTTCGCGGATGCCGGCGAGCATCAGGACCGAGAGCGGGTAGTAGACCATGGGCTTGTCGTACACGGGAAGCAGCTGCTTGGACATGCCCAGCGTGATCGGGTGGAGCCGCGTGCCCGAACCTCCGGCAAGAACGATGCCTTTCACCCAGGACTCCCTACGCGCGAGAACCGACTGGAACAGCGTAGCAGAATCAGGAATCTTCTTACCCGGCCTCGTGCAGCCCCTGGAACAGTCGCTTGTTCCATCGCAGGATGTATTTGAGCTGGTTGTCGTCAAAGTGCTGCCGAGGATCCTCCGGCGTTCCTGCAAGTGCCGTCGTGGTTCCGCGCTCCTTGTTAATCAGCACTGAGGCGGGCTGATAGATAACCTTGTAGCCGAAGTCCCTGACTTTCAGGTTGAAGTCGACGTCCTCGTAGTACGCACCCGCAAACCCCGTGTCCATACCCCGTGCGCGACGCCATACGCTCTTGCTCGTTAGCATGCAGGCAGCGGTGACGGCGGGCACTTCCTCGAGCACGTTGGCCTCTGGCGTGTCGGAAGGCATGCCGCGAAGCCGGTGATCCGCGGAAAAGTGCGGCAACAGCCCCGGGCGGTACACGAACACGATCCCCGCATGCTGGATGGTCATGTCCGGGTAGAGCAATTTCGACCCTACAGCGCCCACCTTCGTATCGACGACCTCACGAAGCGCGTCAAGCCAACCGGGGAGCGGCTCGGTGTCGTTGTTGAGGAGGCAAATGAGTTCGTGCGACGCGATCTGCACGCCCTGGTTGCAGCCCCCGGCAAACCCCGCGTTCTTCGAGTTGTACTTCACGCGGACGTTGCCGTGTGTCCGCGCCAGTTCCTGCAGGTACTCTACGGTGCCGTCCGAGGAAGCGTTGTCGACGACCACGAGTTCGAAGTCGCTGGTGTTCTCAAAGAGTCGATCGAAGCATGCTCGCGTCAAGGCGAGACCGTTGTACGTAAGAACGATGATCGATACAGGCTTGGTCGTGTCCGCGGTCATCTCCTGGACCTTCCCGCCCAGAGCGCGGAGCCTGCATCAAGGGCCTGCTGCTTGATCTGGTCGAAGACCGGTCCCCGCCAGTACCTGCGAACACGCTCCTCCATATCGGCCCTGGCCTGTTGACCGAGTCGCGTCCGGAGCCGCGCGTCACGAGCCAGACGCGCCATGTGCTCCGCAGCCTCATCGACCGACGGATCGGCCCAGAACGCCTCACCTGTAAGCGTCTCGGGATTGTATGCCGTGTGCGTGGGTGCGACCGGAATGAGTTCGTAGCCAACCAGACACGAGTTGTACTCGGTACTGAAGTCCATGTTCCCGGACCACGCCGTGCAGATCACCGGCTTTCCGTACGTCATCGCTTCCATCAGGTTGAGACCAAGGCCCTCGCTACGATGCAGCGACACGAGCACATCGCACGACGCGTGCAGCGCCAACACATCCTCGTACGGAAGTAGCTCGTCGATGAGGATCAGGTGGGACGTCTCTGCGGCAACGGCATGAATCAGCGCGAGTTCGTTTGGGTACTGGGTCCGCGCCAAAGCGGACGCGCTGATCTTGATGACAAGGTACTCATTCTCCGGATCGGGGAACGCGCGCCGGAAGGCCTCAACGACGGCCAACGGGTTCTTGCGCATGATGTCGCTGTGCAGGTCAAAGACATTGAGAAACACGACGGCGTCCTGGGGAACTCCCCACTTGGCGCGCTTGGGGGCGACATCCGTTGGCACGAGCGTCGCCTGGGGGTACGGGATACATAAGGCTTCAGGGAACGCCGACTGGATC
>JBASNZ010000083.1:0-2811 GCA_049657775.1 Coriobacteriia bacterium
CTCTCCTGGCTTCTAGGGCACCCCGTGGACCTGATCCGGTGGGACCGCATGTCCCCGGAGCACCGAGCCACGGCGGAGCGGGACGCCCTCCCCCTCCACTGCCTGGGGTGACGCCAGGGCGCTCGCCCCACACCGGCGTCCGCTCGGCTCGCGGCCCTGGAGAAGCCGCGCTCTGGCTCCCTGCATCAGTTGAGAACGACTGCGATCTGACCGACACGGGAAGCTACCTCGAATACCGCTGGAAGAACGTTGGGTAGCGCCGTTCAGGCCGCCAACAAGACAGGCAGACCCCCCTACTCTCACCGGGAGGTCTACTGAAGTCTTGGTGCCCCCAAGGGAATTCGAATCCTGAAAGTGCTTGTGACTATTGGTACTCGTTGGGACTCGTTGGTACTCAAGAGCTGCGGTGAGTCCCAATAGGTCCCAACGAGTACCAACAAGTACCATGTATTTCGGCGACAAATCGGGCGACAAATCCGGGGCGCTGCGATCCGAGCCCGGCGGGTCGTGCGGCGGCAGGATTCCTCACCGCCGTGGCCTGAAGTCGCCGGTACGCTCAGGCGGCATGCTCATAGCCCGCTCCGGACTCCATATCTCCACGTGGTCAGAATCACCGCGCCATAGCACTTCGGAGAGCAGCCCCGCATACTGCAGCAGCACGCGCGGGATGTAGATACGCCCCCGAGAATCAGGTTCGACCTCTACAGCTGCTGCCTCGAAGAAGCGACGGACGTTGCGAGTGTCCTTCTCGGGGCCCATGTCCAGAAGCTGCGCCAGATAGGAAGCGTACCCCTGCGTTGAGAAGAGAAGTAGGCAGCCCCCGAGGCCCCTGCAAAGCACCAGTGAGTCATCTGGAAGGTCCGCACGGAGCCCTTTGGGCAGGGTCACGCGCGATTCGCAGACTGTCCCGCGAGACTCCCCCGTAAACATAGACGATCCCTCCCGTGCACCAAAGGTGGCCGTGGTCAGTAAAGCGGTTGTCACCTGATCGCGCCATCAAGGTTAGTCTACCGATGGTACCCACCGGTAGTCGTGCCCAGATCGACCTCGACGGAGGGCGCCGCACCCTGAGTAGTCTCGGCATCCCGCGTACCAGCTCCGGGCAACAGGACAAGCCCTACACGATCAGCTGCGCAGAAGTGCAGCCACCTGAGCACGGGACGCGCGTACAAAGAGCATCGATCGTAGGTGCCGCATCCACATTCATGCTGTAGACGGTCGCGATCTCGTCCGCAAGGACTTCCAGAGCCGAGCACAAGTGGAGCACAAGAGCTCTGAGTGCCTGCTGGTCGTAGGCGCCGTTACGAATCTGCTCTCGCAGCTCTCCAACCGTCCGGACTGTTGTCAGGGCTTCATCGAAATTGTCCGACAGCGAAAGCCTGAAACCCGACCCCAGGGGGGAGAGGTCTAACTTAATGGAACTCCTCGGCGTGATCGGCCCAACGGAAGATGGGTCCGTCGAGGTGCTGGTGGCGGCACGCGGTGCGACTCAGTCCGCCGGCAACGCCTGGTCCATCTCCAGGGTACCGCTGAAGCTGGCCTCGCTACAGGGTGCTGCGTCCTGATCCGATACGGAGTCCGACGCCTCTGATGTCGAACCTCCGATTAGACCGATCCTGTCTCCAGCGCAGAGGTGCAGGCACCCGAGCACCGAGAGACTCCTCCTTCCCCAGTCGCCCTCCTCGAAGCCGTTGATCCAAGTGAACGCAGCGTCATCGAGTCGCCCTTGGTCCCACTCCTCGGCGCCCTTGAGAAGATCGCTGTAGATCCACGCTAGCTCGCCTGAGAGGGTGAGTGTCTCGACCTTGTCTTCATCCGGCCATGTGACCCCGTAGTAGGCGTCGTCATCGCCCATGCAGGCCTTGACGGTGTCCCTGACGTGGCGGATGCGTCTGGCGCGAAAGTCGGCCTTCCTTGGATCGACCGCTTCATCGGGCGCAGGCTCGCCGTCGTCTGTCTCATCCGGCATGAAAGGCGAGTAGGGCGGCATCTGCGCACCGGATGCGTACAGACGCGCGAGGTGCGTGATGAGCTCCCACCTGAACGCGAAGCTGCTTCGAAGCTCGGCGGTGCCGAGCAGTTCGGCGAACTCCCCCACATGCTGCCTGAACGCGGCGAAGTCGAAGTCGTTGTTCCATGGATAGTCGACTGGTTGATACATCATCATTCGCCCTCTTCCGTCGAGACCTGCCGAAGGACCTCGCGTGCGCGCAGCACCCTGGGGTGCTCCGAATGGCGCAGGCGCCGCTCCGCCCGGAGTGCCGCCGCAGCCGCAGCGCGCAGGGCGCGATCCCGTGGCCCCACAGCCCATTCCGCCGCAGCCCACTCCGTTGCGGCCTCCGCTGCCACAGCCGAGCCGGGACCGAGCAGCGCATCTGCGTCGTCCGCGATGAACTGCAGTTCGTCTACGGCACGAAACTCACCGAGTCTGACAGCCAGGGTCGCCTGACGGAGCCTGTGCAGCAGCCTGTCGTACTCGATAGCGCCCGGGGGTTGTGGAGATCGGTGGTCATCATCCGGAAGCGCACTTGGCCAGGCAAGGAGGCTGCGGGCTTCCTCCGTCCGCCCCACGACGAGTAGGTGCTCGGCCAATCTGGTGCGAGCCACCGCGACACCCATACTCTCAGCGCCGTACTTCTCCATGTCCCGGTCGAGCTCCGCCCGCATCAGTCCTTCAGCGCCGGCCAGGTCACCCGCGGCAGCGTAGATCTCCGCCCGCAACCAACGGCCCCACTCCGCGCTCGAGACGGAGGCGAACCTGTCACGTTGCCGGCACTCCAAGGACTCCTGCAGGAGAGCGAGGGCTTGCCC
>JBASNZ010000084.1:0-2469 GCA_049657775.1 Coriobacteriia bacterium
TCCTGCAGGCCGCGACGCGTCGCTCCTCTAGCCGATACCCGCCCGGCCAAAGGCCTCTCGCGCGGTGGCGAGTGTGGCGCCCTGGACTTCCAGCTTGTACTTGTCCGACGCCGTCTTGATGATCACCATGTCGGGCGAGTTGTTGGTGGTGTCGTCGCCGATCATGCCCTGCTTGTAACGAACGTCACGAATCTCGCCCTTGGCCAGCGCGAAGTTGCCGGCGTTCTCGGCGAGAACCGCCTCGGGGGCCATCTCCCAGTAGCGCTTGGCGTACGACATCGAGGCGCCGATCTGCGCGCCCCACTGCTTGAGGAATCCACCGCCAGCGTCTTTGGCCTGGCTCCGGGCCTCCTCGCTGACCGCCTTGAGCATGCCCGAGGTGAGCTGTGCGAAGATCACGCGCTTGTCGGTGAGGACGAGGGTGTACTGCTTGCGGCCGATCCCCATGAAGCCCGACGTCATCGCCATGCTGCCGAGAACGGCCACGATGCGTTCGTCGGTCTGAGATCCGGGTGCGGGGATGCTGGTGGGCAGGTTGTCTGACACGGGATCCTCCTTGTGCGTGTTCGACGGCTTGAACCTACGATACCCCGACGGCGTGCCCTGCAACACCGAAGTGTGTGACGAACAGGCTCAACGCGGATGTGACGGGCTCATCTCGGGTATTCTCACCCCATGCGCATCCGAACCGACTTCCCCCGCGCGATCCGCGTCATCGACAACGCGTGGATCCCTATGCTCGACGGTACGCGTCTGGCGGCGCGCATCTGGCTGCCGGTGGATGCCGAGGAGAACCCGGTTCCCGCGGTGCTCGAGTACATCCCGTACCGCAAGGACGACGGCACCACCATCCAGGACTTCGAGCGCCATCCGTACTTCGCGGGCCACGGCTACGCCGCCGTGCGCGTGGACCTGCGCGGCAGCGGTGACTCCGACGGCATCTTGGAAGACGAGTACCTCCCGCAAGAGCAGCTCGACTGCCTTGAGGTGCTCGCGTGGCTTGAGGCGCAGCCGTGGTGTACCGGCTCGGTCGGCATGATCGGGTACTCGTGGGGTGGCTTCAACGGCCTCCAGGTCGCCGCCCGCCGTCCACCGCAACTCAAGGCGATCATCACCGGGTGTTCAACCGACGACCGCTACACCGACGACTGCCACTACATGGGCGGCTGTCTGCTCGCGAGCGACATGCTCAAGTGGGCCTCGACCATGTTGCTCTACAACGGTCATCCGCCCGATCCCACATTCGTCGGTGACGCCTGGCGCGAGATGTGGCTCGACCGGCTGCGCAACACGCCCGACTTCATCGAAGCGTGGACGTCGCACCAGCGCTACGACGACTTCTGGAAGCAGGGTTCGGTGGCCGAGGACTACTCGGCGATCCAGTGTGCGGTACTCGCGGTCGGGGGCTGGGCGGACGCGTACACCAACGCCATCCCGCGTCTTCTGGAGCATCTTGAGTGTCCGTGCGCGGGCCTCATCGGCCCCTGGGCGCATATGCTGCCCTACCGCGGTCTGCCGGGGCCGGCCGTCGGCTTCCTGCAAGAGTGCGTGCGCTGGTGGGACCGCTGGCTCAAGGGTATCGACAACGGCGTCGACGACCAGCCGGTGCTGCGCGCGTGGATGCAGGAACCCGCATCGCCGGCACGCTACTACACCGAGCGGCCGGGGCGTTGGGTGACCGAGAACGAGTGGCCGTCTCCCGGCATCGAGCCATATACGCTGTCGCTGGGACCGGACGGCGCGCTGAACGAGGACCGGCCGCACGAGGCCTCGACGCTGCACTTCCAGGGCAGCCAGTCGTGCGGAACGCAGGCCGGTGTGTGGTGCGCCAACGGGCATCCCGACGAACTGCCGGACGACCAGGCTCCCGACGACGCCGTCTCGCTCACGTTCGACACGGGCCCACTCGCGGCGCGCATGGAGTTCCTCGGATCCCCTCTGGTCGAGCTGGCGTTCGCGTCGGATCGACCGCTCGCACTGGTCGCGGTGCGGCTGTGCGATGTGGCTCCCGATGGCGCTTCGACGCTGCTGTCGTGGGGGCTTCTCAACCTTACGCACCGCGACGGGCACGAGAACCCGACGCCACTGGTGCCCGGTCAACGCTACACCGCTCGCTTCCCGCTGAACGCGATCGGGCAGGCGGTGGAGGTGGGGCACCGGCTGCGACTTGCGGTGTCGCCCACGTACTGGCCGCACGCATGGCCGTCGCCCGAGGCCGTCGAGCTCACCGTCTTCGCCGACGGCGAAAGCGCCATCTCACTCCCGTGGCGGCGGCCGCACGCGGACGACCCCGGCGCACACTTTGAGGAACCCGAGACGGCAACGCCGCTGCAGGTCAGCGACGTGGAGCCGTCGTACCGCACGCGCGCTGTCACCCGCGACCCCGACACCGGCGTCACCGTGACCGAGGACCGCGAGGGCTATGCGTATCTCATCGGCCCCACGGCGACGCTCAGCCGCTATTCGCAG
>JBASNZ010000085.1:0-61408 GCA_049657775.1 Coriobacteriia bacterium
GCAGTCTACCGGACGGGATCGCGGCGGTCGCGCTCGTGCTCGCCCAGGAGCGCCTTCGCTCCAACGCTGCCGACACCGTTGCATACCTGCTCGAGGAGGGCATCGCGGTCAAGATCATCTCGGGCGACAACCCGAGGACGGTCTCCAGAATAGCCGCGTCGGCCGGCGTCCCGGGTGCGGAGGCGCCGGCCGACGCGCGGCAGCTCACCGATGCGCACATGCTTGATGCGTACATGGAAAGCGCGAGCGTCTTTGGCCGGGTCATGCCCGAGCAGAAGTCGGCGATGGTCGCGTCACTGCAGCGTGCCGGGCACACCGTCTGCGTATGCGGCGACGGCGTGAACGACGTGCTCGCCATCAAACAGGCCGACCTGGGAGTCGCCATGGGAAGCGGCGCGTCGGCTGCGCGCGCGGTGGCGCAGGTGGTGCTGCTGGACGATGAGTTCGCGACGGTGCCGCTGATGATGGCCGAGGGCCGTCGCGTCATCGCCAACGCCGAGCGGGTCGCGAACCTGTTTCTCACCAAGAGCGTCTGGGCGATGGTTCTCGCGGTCGCCATCGCGGTTCTTGGCACGGAATACCCGTTCCTGCCAAGGCACATCACACTCGTGGGCAGCCTCGCGATCGGGATCCCCGCGTTCTTCCTCGCGCTCGGTCGCAATACCAGGCGGTACACGCCCGGTTTCGTGCGCCGCGTACTTCGGTTCGCGTTTCCGGCCGGGGGAGTCATGGCGGTGGCGGTTCTCTTGGTGTTCCTGCTGTCGCGTTCGGCAGGGCTGTCGGTCGCGGACGCCAGAACCGTGAGCACGCTGCTCCTGCTTGCGGTGAGTCTGTCTGTCATCGCGCTGCTCGAGTGGCCGCTGGCCCGTACGGGCGTCGCCATCGTGGCTACGATGGCGACCGGAGGCGTGCTGGCGTTCGCGCTGCCGTTCACGAGGGCGTTTTTCGCGCTATCGGTGCTTCAGCCGGCCTGGATCCTGGCGGCACTTGCGGGATCGGCGCTCACCGCAGGCGCGATCGCCCTGCTCACGGCCGGGGTTCGGCGCGAGACCCGGGCGGTCGGGCGATGACGCGTACAGCGCGGGACTTCCAGGCGCCAGACGTCCGTGTGCGATTCCGTCCACGACGGATCTGGGTTCGCGCACGATCGCAACCGCGTCATCCACAGAGGATCCGCGGCGGGGTCCTAGCCGCTTGCTCGCTCCCGCAGCAGGCAAGCCCCGGCTCTCGTTGCCAACGATGTCGATCCTCCGCGGCCGGCTACCACAGGAGGGCCGTGGCCGAATTCCGTACGGAGGTGCTCACAGCGCTCGTGCCGCCCAGGAACCGGATCTGGTAGATCGAGTCCTTGTTCGCGGCCAACGCCGCGGCGGCCGAGGCGTCCAGGCTCGCGGTCGGGGTAAGCAGCAGCACCGAGCAGTCGCTGCCCTGGAGCACGCCACCGGCGAGCGCATCGGGGAAGTTCTCGCCCGTGGCGATGGCGGGTCGTGACCACAGCATGCCCATTCCGTCGAACCCGACCTGCGCGATCAGCGCCGAGGTGCTGTACCGATTCGAGCCTGCGTGGCGAGAGAATCCGATGAACGGTGCGGTGTTAAGCTCCGTGGCGACCGCTGAGGCGAGGGCGCTCGTCCCGCCGATGATGTAGCCATGGTTGCTTCCGTTGTCGATCATTGCCATTCGCACGCTCGGGGTGAGAGCGCCCGGCCCGCTCAGGTAGATCGGCCAGCCGTTGGCCGAGGCGATGGGCGCTACCGAGAGGGCGTCCGGGAAGTTGGCACCGGTGCATACGAAGGCCGTACCGTCGTAACCGGACTGTGCGTTCTTGATGCGCACGACCTCTTCGGCGATCTGGTTCGCGGTCTCGTAGCGGTTGTCTCCACCCAGTCGCCCGCCAGATCCGCCAGGGATGAGCGCGACAGCCGCTGCGTACACGCTATTGCTGATCACACCGGAGCCGCCGAGAACGTAGACGTGCTGCGCGCCGAGGCGCGTGATCTCGGCCGCGACGGCAGCCGGCAGTGTGTCTTTGGAGGTGAGAAGAAGCGGTCCGCGGGACGCGCCAGCCAGCGCCGCGCCGCCAAGTGCGTCCGGCCAGTTGGCCGAGGTGGCAAGCGTGACGGTCATCGCACCGTCGGGATAGGCCCTCTTGGACGCCTCGATGGCGGTGGAGATCCGGTCGGATCCGGCGACCTGCGTGGCCTCGGTAGGCACGGTCACCGTCCACTTCGAGATCCGGTCGTTGTCGCTGTCGGCGATGTAGACCGTGCGGTCGAGACCGACGGCGATTCCGTAGGAACTTGCGAACTGGGTATCTCCGGAGCCGTATCCTCCGCCGAACGTCACGAGATGGGTGCCGTCGGCGGTAAACACCTGGCCCCGCGCTCCGGCCGACTCGATCGTGTACACGTTTCCGAGCGGGTCGGCGCCCACGTCATACGGTCGGTTGAACTGACCCGGGCCAGTTCCCGACCCGCCCCACGAGTCGAGGTACAGCCCCCACGCGTCGTATGTGACGACGGAGTCCATGATCCCGTACGCGAGATCGGTCGTGGTGAGCACGTTTCCATCCTGGGTCACGGCCAGGCCAACGGTCGGCGAACCCGCGGGCGTCCACCAGGTGCTCGGACTGCGGTACCTCCACGACTGCACCATATCGCCCCCTTCGGCGCTGTACAGCGTGCCGTCTAGTCCCACCGCGATGTTGAGTGGGTTGAGGATCTCGTTGTCGCTCGTCTCCTGGAACGTTCCTATGGTGCTGTACAGCAGCGGGTTGAACATCCAGATCGTGCTGCTGGCCGCGGACGACGACATTTTGTCGCCGGCGTAGATGGTGCCCCAGCGATCGGTAGCCACGGAGCGCGGACGGTACAGTGGGCCCTCTGTCGGGGTGATCGCCGTACTCCCGATCGATTTCACGAACGCGCCGTTCGCGTCGAACATCTGGATGCGATGGTCGCCGCTCTCGCCGCCAGCGACGTAGACATTGCCCCACTTGTCGGTGGTCACGTCAGGCGGGAAGTCGAATTGGCCGTTCCCGAGGCCCGGGGTACCCCAGTTTCGCTCCCAGGTGATCGACACCGTCGCAAGCGCGTGAGCGGGCATAACCGCGACGATCAGTGCGGTGCACAGCACGACTCCGAGAACCTTGTTCCCGCGCATGGAATACCCCCGTCTCTTCCGCGCCTGAAGTGGCGCTCCGGAACGAGTCTATACCTTCGGAGGTGTTCCTGACATTTGCCCTGTTCCGCCCCTGTGGTACTATCCTTTACTGCACCACACGCGGGTGTGGCGGAATGGCAGACGCGCATGGTTCAGGTCCATGTGGGGGCAACCCCGTGAAGGTTCAACTCCTTTCACCCGCACCAGAGACATATGCGAATGGCCCCGCCGGTTTCGGCGGGGCCATCGTTGTTCCACGCATGGTCTACAGCGTGGTGCCGGAAGCGGCCTCAAGTCCGGGCGCCACGCTCTCGCGAGGTCGTCGCACTCCGTCGAGTACCCGCTCAAGAGCCGGCCGCGCGTGGCGCAGCAGGCCGAGGCTGATGGCGGCGTCCCAGACCGACCCCGCCTTCTTCCATGCGGCCGAGTACGCGAAGTGCCGCAGTTGTTCGGCGGCTGACTCCCGTGCGAGTGAGGCGCGTGCGATGCCGCTCCACGAGTAGAAGGCCGTGCGCGCCCGGTGGTAGCCCGCCTCGATGGTCTGCGGCGACATCGTCGGGTGCGAGATCACGCAGTGGCGCGTGTCGTACAGGTCCCAGTCGCGCGTGGTTATCCGGCCCTCTCGCTCCATCCGGGTGTGAAGGGCGGTTCCCGGGTACGGTGTCAGCACGTGGAACGTGGCCGTCTCGATGCCGCGCGACACGGCCCACTCGGCCGTCCGGTCGAACACGTCGGGACCGTGATGATCCATGCCAAAGACGAAGCTCGCGTTCACCATCACGCCCGCGTCATGCAGGCGTCTGATCGCTTCGTCGTAGTCCCGACCGACATTGTGGCGCTTCCCCTGCTCGGTCAGCGCCGTTTGATCGAGCGTCTCGAAGCCGACGAACAGCGACCGCAGACCGGATGCCGCGGCGGCCTCCAACAACCCGGGGCGCAGCACCGACTCCACGGTCCCGGCGGCCTGCCACACGCGGCCGGTGCCTCGTAGGCCCGCCATGAGTTCGCGTGCGAACCGGTCGTCCGCGAACAGGTTGTCGTCCAGGAAGTACAGGTGTCGCCCTTCGAGCGATGCGATCTCGTCGAGCGCGTCGTCGACACGCGCGGTGTAAAAGGAGCGTCCACCCTGGTAGAACGCGTCCTTGTAGCAGAAGTCACATGAATGCGGACACCCGCGCGAGACCACGATCGAGTTAGGCACCAGATACCGGGAGCGGTCGATCAGATCCCGCCGCGCACGGGGCACTCCGTGCAGGGATCGCTCGGTCGAGCGATAGACGGGCTGTGGTCGTCCGGCGCGAAAGTCGCTCAGGAACCGTGGCCACGTGTCCTCGCCCGGACCCATGAAGATGGTATCCGCGTGGGCGGCCGCCTCCCCGGGAAGCGATGTCGGGTGCAGACCTCCCAGGCACACGTGCGCGCCTTGGCTGCGGTAGTGGTCGGCCAGCGCATAGGCACGGTACGCCGACGTTACGTACGTCTGGATCACAACCACGTCAGGCTCGTCATCCAGCCGGATCGCGCCGACGTGCTCGTCCTCGATCGTGACTTCGTCATTGGGGCAGTGCCCCGCGAGGGTCGCCAGCCCGAGCGGAGGGAAGAGCGAGTACTTGATGGGGCGGAAGAGCGGGTCGGTCGCCTCGGCGAGCGCCGGGAGCACCATCTTGATCCTCATCGTGGGACCTCCTTTGCATGGCGGAGACCCCAGCGTAGTGTTGCCGACGACGCGACCTCCCGTTCCGTGTCCACCGCGTTGCCGCGACGTCATCGCCCCGTCGTCTACGCAAAGTTCCTCATCGCCCGCTGGCTGGGGTGATGCCACGGCTTACGCGCACTTGTGCGGACCGCACACATCCGGTCCGGACCTTGGGTGTGTGATATGTGTCGTATCGCAGTTGTATAGTCTTCGCAGCGCGTTAGGGCGCTAGGGATTCCTAAGGGGGAGACAACACAATGGGTGATCTAGTCAACGCGCTCGGTGTGGTGGGCGCAGTGCTCGTTATCGGGTTCATACTCTTCTGGGTCGCCTGGTTCCTACTCGGCATTCGGGTCATCAAGTCAGACCGCGTGGGTATCGTCGAGAAATGGTGGTCGCCCAAGGGCTCGCTTAAGGACAACATCATCGCCCTCAAGGGCGAGGCCGGTTACCAGCCGGGCGTCCTGCGAGGCGGCATCCACTTCCGCACGCCGCTCATGTTCCGCGTGCACGTTATGCCGCTTATCACCATCCCACAGGGCAAGATCGGCTACGTCTTCTCGCGTGACGGCGAGCCGCTCGAGCCGGAGCAGACCCTCGCACGTCTGGTTGACTGCAACTACTTCCAGGACGTGATGGCGTTCTTCGCCAACGGCGGCCAGCGTGGCCCGCAGCGCGCGATCCTGCGTGAAGGCACGTACGCGTTCAACCTGGCGCAGTTCGTCATCATCACCGAGACGCGCACCTTCTTCCTGCCCATGGGCAGCAAAGAAGAGGAGCTCACCATCGACTCGATGGCGACGTACCTGCACAGCCTCGGAGGCTTCGACCCGGTCATCATCCGCGGTGCCGACGATAAGACCGGCATCGTGACGATCCACGATGGCCCGTCACTGCCGGGTGGCGACATCATCGCCCCCACGGTCGGGGACGTCGCATCCGACCCGGACTACCACAACAGCTTCCAGAATCCCGAGAAGTTTCTGGCCGCAGGCGGCTACCGCGGTCGCCAGTACCAGGTGCTGACCGAGGGTACGTACTTCATCAATCGGCTGTTCGGTACCGTCGAAGTGATCCCAAAGATCACGATCCCGGTCGGCTTCGCGGGCGTCGTCGTCAGCTACGTCGGACCGCGCGGGGCGGACACGTCAGGCGAGGAGTACCGGCACGGAGAGCTCGTGGCACAGGGTAGCCGTGGCGTGTGGAACGAAGCGCTCCTGCCCGGCAAGTACGCATTCAACACGTACGCAGGCTCCATCGTGATGGTTCCCACCACGAACATCATCCTCAAGTGGGTGCGCGGCGAGTCCGGCGAGCACCACTACGACGAGAACCTGGCCGAGGTGAACCTCATCACGAAGGACGCGTTCGAGCCGCTGCTACCGCTCTCCGTCGTCGTGCACATCGACTACCGGAAGGCCCCGCTGGTCATCCAGCGGTTCGGCGACATCAAGATGCTCGTGAACCAGACGCTCGACCCGATGGTCTCGGCGTACTTCAAGAACGTCGGTCAGACCAAGACGATCATCGAGCTCATCCAGCAGCGTTCCGAGATCCAGAAGACCTCCTCGGTCGAGATGCAGGAGAAGTTCGGCCACTACAACCTCCAGCTCGAAGAGGTCCTCATCGGCACGCCGCACTCGCCTGCAGGCGACGACCGCATCGAGACGATCCTGATGCAGCTTCGCGACCGGCAGGTGGCGTTCGAGAAGCTCGAGACCTTTGAGAAGCAGCGCATCGCCGCCGACAAAGAACGCGAGCTCAAGGAGGCGCAGTCCATCGCCGAGCAGCAGACGGCGCTCACGCAGTCGCAGATCAACATCTCCGTGCAGGAGAACCAGGCACGCGCCGACCTGCAACGCGCCGTCCAGGACGCCGAGCGCGTGCGTACCCTGGCCAAGGCCGACGCCGACAAGGTCAAGACGCTTGCCGCCGGTGACGCCGAGAAGGTCAAGCTCATGGCCGAGGCTGACGCCAAGAAGGTCGAAGTCATGGCCCAGGCCGACGCCACGCGCGTGAAGAAGATCGGTGAGGCCGACGCCCTGAGGGTCAAGCTCATCGCCCAGGCGGACGCCGAGAAGGAAGCCAAGGTCGGTGTTGGTAAGGCAATCGCCATCGACGAGCAGGTCCGTGCGTACGGCGGCCCGCAGCTCCAGCTCATGCAGGACGTCATGACCAAGCTCGCGACAGCCATCGAGACCTCCAAGGTGCCGATCGTGCCGTCCACGGTCGTCAACATGGGCGGCAGTGAGGGTGGCGGCGACGGCGCCAACATGAACGCCTTCGGCCTTCTCATGTCGCTGATGGCCACAGACAAGCTCGGAGAGTTCACGGCCGCCGCGGAGCGCGTTGCCGATCCGGCACAGGCCGCGATGGTGGCCAGCATCAAGAAGCAGCTTGCCGATCAGGCGGCGGCCGAGGCCAAGGCCACCAAGGATGCCGCGAAAGAGGCCCCCAAGCCGAGCGCGGAGGTCTAGCGCCGAAGTAGGCAAGCAGGTGCGCGGGATCGCACCAGGTGCGCTGGTATGCAGTGCCGTCCAAACGAGAGGCTCCGCTTCGGCGGGGCCTCTCTGCGTCCACCCGGGTCGTGTTCGGAGCGAGAATGGTGCGCTGCGTGACTTCGGGGTGGGTTGTGATGACCGTTCGGCGCGAAGGCGGCAGGGAATAGCGCTGGAGCGTCGAAGCACACCCAGGAGTGAAACTACCGGCTCACGATTGGCCGTCACAGTTGAAGGAAGGGTCTCATGCTGTCAGAGCGTGTTATCACAGCTGCACTCAGGGTGCTCAACAAGACCTATCTACACACAGCTCCGGTCGAACTTGACCGTCTGCCGGAGCCCAAACCGGGCCACACGTACACCCTGTACGCGCACGTGCCGTTCTGCGAGCGGCTCTGCCCGTACTGCTCGTTCAACCGATTCCTCTTTGCCGAGCACCGGTCCCGTCCGTACTTTGCGCACCTGCGCAAAGAGATGCACATGGTTGCCGACCTGGGCTACGACTTCACGTCGCTCTACATCGGCGGTGGCACCCCCACCATCCTCATCGACGAACTCTGCGAGACCATCGACCTGGCGAGGAAGCTCTTCCCGGGTATCGACGAGGTCTCGGCCGAGACAAGCCCCAACCACCTGACCGATGCTACGATCTTGCAGCTCAAGAACCGCGTACAGAGGATGTCGGTGGGAGTGCAGTCGTTCGACGACATGCTCCTGCAGCAGATGGCGCGCTACGACAAGTACGGCTGCGGCCGCGAAGTCTGGGAGGCCGTCAGCAACGCGGCCGGCCACTTCCACTCGCTCAACGTGGACATGATCTTCAACTTCCCGAGCCAGACGAAGGCCATGCTCAAGCGCGACATCGAGATGGTGCGCGCCACGGGCGCCAATCAGACCACGTTCTATCCGCTCATGGCGTCCCCCAAGATGCGCGTCGAGTTGGCGCGGACGATCGGCCACATCGACTTCGAGCGTGAAGTGGACTTCTACCAGACCATCTGCGACGGCCTCGCTCCGGAGTTCGAGAACTCCTCGGCATGGACATTCTCCAAGGAGAAGGACTCCATGATCGACGAGTACATCGTTGATACCGAGGAGTACCTGGGCATCGGCTCGGGCGCGATGTCGTTCCTGGACGGCTGTGTCTATCACAACACGTTCTCGCTCAAAGACTACGAGAGCCGCATCAACTCGGGGCGCATGTCGGTTGTCAAGGCTGGCAAGCCGTACAGTCGCATAGGACGCATGCGCTACCGGTTTGTCACCGAGTTCTTTGGACTTCGCCTCGACAAGCAGCGTTTTATCGCCGACTTCGGCGTTCCGGTCGAGCGCGGATTGGCCGCCGAGATGGCCTTCATGAGACTCTCGGGCAGCATCGCAAGTGAGGATGAGCGGTACATCACACTCACCGATAAGGGACGCTACCTACTGTTGGTGATGATGCGCGAGACACTCTCGTCCTCCAACGATGTGCGCGACCAGGAGCGGACTCTTCTGCCCGAAGATGAGAAGATGCTACTGTTCGATAACCAGCAGCCCTGCGGCACCGCCATTTCGGTGGAGGAGTGCCTCGCGGCAAGCTAGGTGATCGAGCCGGCACTCGAAGCTAGGACCATCGTGGTAAGCGACAGCGACACAGCCGTGGCCGTAGCGGACGCGCAACGCGTTCCCGCAGTAGCCGCATACATGGCACTCACTAAGCCCAAGCAGACGGCGCTTCTCCTGGCCACTGGCATCGGTGCATACATCCTTACGGCTTCGCCGCAGGTGGAGTGGCTTCGGTTCGCGCTCGGAATCATCGCGCTTGCGCTCGCCGTCTCCGGCTGCACGGCGCTCAACATGGTGCTTGACCGCGACATCGACGCGAAGATGGGTCGCACAGCGAGACGACCACTCCCGAGCGGCGACATGTCTGCGGCATCCGCACTGGTGTTCGCCCTGGCGCTCTCGATCGTCGGGCTCGCGATCGCGTGGTCCCTCTCGGCCGCCTTTGGCGCGGTCGTGAGCGCAGGATTCTTCTTTGACCTCGTGATCTACACGATGTGGCTCAAGCGGCGCACGCCGCTATCCATCGTGTTCGGAGGGATATCCGGAGGCATGCCCGCGCTTGCGGGACGGGTTCTGGCGCTTGGCAGGGTCGATGCGGTCGGCGCACTTCTGGCCGCGGGAGTGGTGCTCTGGATCCCCGCGCACATCCTTACGCTTTCGACCCGTTATCAGACCGAGTACGCCGCCGCTGGCGTTCCGGTCTGGCCGGGAGTGTTCGGACCCGACGCCACTCGACGTGTGGTGGCAGTGGGAACGATGCTCTCGACGGTGGTTCTCACGGCGGCGGGTGTTATCGAGCACATCGGCTCCGGCGCGCTCGCGGCGCTGGTCGGTATCGGCGTCGTCTTAGACGTCGTGGCCATCGCCGCTCTGGTCCGGCCCTCCGAGTCCTGGAACTGGATGCTCTTCAAGACCGCCTCGATCTACATGCTCGCCGCGTTCGCCTGCCTCACTCTTGGAGCGGTGCTCTAGGGGCGGAGAACAGGAGTATAGTGAGTTCACCGGCGATTGGACTCACACATGACTCACTCCGAAGAGCCGTTCTCCTTTGGCGAAGACTTCTCGACCGAGCACGCGCTTCGCATGCTCGAGCTGTACTCTCGAACGCTCAAAGCGATGGGCTTCGCGCCCGAGCCGTACCCCGATCTTGACGAACGCATGGGCGGACGCAAGTTCGAGACACCTCGCTTCGACACACTCAATCACGCGATGTGGCTCTGTGATGAGACGGTCGATTTTGTGAGACAGGGCAGGTTTGCCAAGGCGTACCGGTGGATCGGGATGATCCAGGGCATCCTGTTCATGAACGGCGTGTTCTCGCTCCGCGAACTCAAGGAGCACAACCGATTCAACCTTCCGCCCCGTCCCAAGATGCCCGGCCGCGAATAGGCCCGTGGTACCCTGTTTGCAGTACCGGGGCGGAGGTGACGTCGTGGATGCATTCTCGCCCGTGAAAGGGAAGTGCCAGTTCTGGCGCGAGTACCTGGACGAGGACGACAGATACAACCTGTCGATCAAGGTCGAGAACCGACGCGTGAGATGTTCGTGCTGGGTCGACGGAGACCAGTGGGTCGTGACGAACTCGACGATACCAACGGATTGCCCGCGCAAGTTCCAGTGTCGCTACTACATCAAGACCGGCTGACACGGCACACGCATCCCAGAATCGACAACGGCCCCCGAGATCCTCGGGGGCCGTTGCTGGAAGCCAAGCCTGCGTGCGTTGCGAGATTCTTTCGTGCGCCGCTCGGCGAATCCACTCCGGTGCGCTAGGCGCAGGGTCGTCCCAACTTCACCTGATAGCCAGCGCCATTACAGGCGGGACAGGGCCGGTGCTGCTCCGAACCGCTCGACAGCCTCACGGCTACGACCTTGTTGCCCTTGCATGATGGGCACGTCACCTTGGAAATCACCACGCGCCTCCTGGTTCATGGAGATTCGTTAGCAAGGCTTATTCCAACTTAATGCAGACGTCAAACTCGTGCAAGGGCGAGCGAAGACAAAGTCGTTGAACAACGCAAGCCCGCTCCGTTACATGGCTTCCTTGCTGGTCTCCTCGATCGCCTTGTCGATCTGCTTGCGCAGGACGTCCGGCAGTCCGGGGATGTCGATGTTGACGAAGCCGCGTGTGATCATCGAGACCGCCTCGTCCTTGGGCAGTCCGCGGGTCATCATGTAGTAGATCTCGTCCGCGGCGATCGGCGAGATGGCGGCCTCGTGGGAGAGCTCCGCACCCGGGGCGCCTTCACTCGCCAGGTCGGGGATAGCCCACTGCACCGACTCGGGTGACCGGACGATACCGCGGCAGTCCAGGTGCGCCTTACAGTCGTTGGTGCGTCCGATGAGACGCCCGCGCGAGTACACCGTGGACTGATCGAGCGACACGGTGCGGGCGACTGCCTCGCTCCGTGAGCCCTCGCCGATGAGCTGCGTTTCGCTGCCCAGGTCGATGATCGAGTCCTTAAGGCCGTAGACGATCGTGTTGAAGACGGCTGTGGAGTTCTTGCCCTCGAGCTTGGCCAGCGGGAACGACTGGATGGACTTCACGGGGGTGAGCAGCACGTAGTTGTTGATGTACACGCCATCGTCGTCCACGATCACGCCGGTACGCGGCCGAACGCTGAAGTCCTCGGCCCAGTTGTGGACCATGGTGAAGGTGAGCTTTGCGTTCTTCCCGATGTAGAACTCGGAGATACCCGCGTGCAGGCCTTCCTTCACGTCTATGTGGACGTTGCAGCCCGTGATGACGTTCGCCTCGGCGCCGTCCTCGACGATGATGATGTTGTGGACGTTCTGGCTGACGTTGCTCTCGCTGACGAACAGGCACGCCTGGATGGGCTTCTCCACCTTATGACCGGCCTTGACGCGGATGAAGTAGCCCTCGGTCTGGTGAAGCGCGACAAGCGCGGTGTACTTGTCCTTGTCGGGCATGACTGCCCGCCACCAGTACTTCTCGATCATCTCCTCGGGCCACAGCCGCAGCGCGTCCTCGGTGCTCATGATCTCGATGGCGTTGTCGAACGCGTTCTGAACGCGTTCGTAGATCGGCGTGCGATCCATCTGGAAGTAGCTGCCGCTGCGCTCGCTCTCGTCGGCCACGAAACCGGAGTGGATGACGGTCTCCTTGACCTGCTTCTGCAGCGACTCGAGCGAGTCGATCTTGTCCTGCTCCGAGACGGTCCTGAAGCGGGTGATGTCCACGTCGGGGCCGAGCGCGGCCGGCTTGTCAATGGCCGCTTCGGCGGCAACGCGGATCTCGTCAAGGCGCTGCTGCGCCGCGGGGCTTAGAGGCTTTGGCATAGCGCACACTCCACACAGGCATCGTAACCGTGGTTGGATATCTCTTCGATCAAGTCGAGCGGGTTGCCCTTGCACGCGAGCCGCCCGTTGTAGAGTACATGCGCCTGGTCGGCGTTGACGTACTGCAGGATGTGCCCGGTGTGCGTGATTATGAGGCCTGCGCGCTTGCGCTCCGAGATACGTTCCTCGCCTTTGAGAAGCGCATTCATCGCGGCGCCGACGACGGCGATGTTGTCGAGGTCCACGCCGGATTCGGGCTCGTCAAACAGCGCGAGGTCGGGCGCCTGGATGAGCAGCTGCGCCATTTCCGAGCGCTTCGCCTCTCCGCCCGAGAAGCCCATGTTCACATCGCGGTCGAGCATGTGCTCGAGACTGAGGTCTTCGTTGAGGGTGGCCACCCGGTCGGCCGGAAGCGCGCCGTGCGCCGCGACATCGAGCATCTGGCGGAGCTTGACGCCGCGCACCGCCGGCGGGCGTTGGAACGCGATGCCGATGCCCATTCGGGCCCGCTCGTCGATCTCCAGATCAGCGAGGTCGACGCCCTTGAAGACGATGCGTCCCTGCGTGACCGCGTAGTTGGGCAGTCCGATGATCGTGTTCAGCAGCGTGGACTTGCCGCCGCCATTGGGGCCGAGCAGCACGTGCGTTTCACCCTCGGCGATAGAGAGATCGACTCCGCGCAAGATCTCGCGCTCACCAACAGTCACGTGCAAGTCCTCGATGAGCAACAAGGGTTCTGGGGATGCCATGCGTCACCTCGATCTAGAAGAGAGTACGTTCCGTACTTGTGTACCCAAGCCGACGGTAGCGTCGAGCAGGATATATTCTTACTATATCAGTCAGGTCTTGTCCAGTGAAGGCCCGAGAGTCCCCCGGCCGCGAGTCATTCCGCGTGCACGAGACCCGCCAGCACGAGCCGCGTGCTGTCGCCGATCACGTCGGATTCGCCGATGAGCCACAGGTCCGAGACAGCGCTTGTGCTGCATCGCGGTGTTATGCCGCCGAAGAAGGCGTGCGCGTAGCCCGCGGCGGGCTGGAGCGCCATCTCGGAGAGCACCGCTTCCTGAGCGGCGTCTCGCGCAAAGTAGGGGAGCGTGTTCGCGTACGCCGGAACGCTCACAGCGATCGAAAGGATCGCGGCAAGCACGGCGGAGATCACCGCACGCGCTCTATGTCTGCGAGGAGCCATACTCGGATAGTATCGGAAGTCGACCGGCCAGCCGTGAAAGGGTTCCGATGGACGCAGCGGAGTTTCGCGAGACGGTGCTTGCCTTCTACGCCGAGTGCGGCCGCAGTCTGCCATGGCGCCACACCCGCGATCCGTACGCCATCCTCGTCTCCGAAGTGATGCTCCAGCAGACGCAGGTACCGCGAGTGATCCCCAAGTACGAAGCGTTCCTGCACGCCTTTCCCAACGTGCGGACGCTTGCCGATGCGCCGCTCGCCGACGTGCTTGCCGCATGGTCGGGGCTTGGGTACAACCGCCGCGCCAAGTCCCTGAAAGACGCCGCCGGGCGCGTGGTGATCGAGTACGGCGGTCAGGTCCCGGGTACGCTCGAGGCCCTTGTGACGCTGCCGGGTATCGGTCACGCGACGGCGGCGCAGATCCTGGCGTTCGCCTTTGATGTGGCGGTGCCGTTCATCGAGACGAATATCCGCGCGGTCTACCTTCATCACTTCTTTGAGGATGCGGAGGACGTTCCCGACTCGGCCATACTGCCGCTTGTCGAGGCCACCCTGGATCGCCGTAACCCGCGCAGCTGGTACTACGCACTTATGGACTACGGCACACATCTGAAGGCGACGATGCCCAACCCCGGCCGCCGGAGCGCGCACCACACGCGTCAGTCCACATTTGAGGGTTCGATGCGACAGCTTCGTGGGGCCATACTGCGCGAGCTGACGGCGCGTCCCGGACAGACAGCCCACGCGCTCGCACCCGCGCTCCACGATGATCCGGAGCGAGTTGCCCTCGCGCTTGAGACGCTTCGCTCCGAGGGGTTCTTGGCCGACGCGGACGGCTGCTGGCACATAGCCTGACGTGCCGTTTGTCACGAATTGCTAATACTTTGCAGCGGTTGGCCGATACACATAACAACTCGAGATGGCGTTCCTACGGGGGCGCTAGCGCCGAGAGGTCGTTGCCGCGGGCGCTGGAAACAATCTGTCGGCAACGGGGAACCCGCTGGATGCCCCTCCGGCGGGTTCCGTTTCTTCCGTCACCCTATGGTACGTGCCCGGGCCTGGTCCTCCAGTACCTGCGCAACCTCGGCTATCGGCAACCCACGTTCACGCGCGACGCGGGACGCATCGTCGTATTCAGCGCGCACGTGCTCGCCGCGCTCGTCGCTCCAGAGTTTGAAGCGCACGTCGCCGAAGGACGTCGGCAGCACCCTCGTCTCCCGGGGTGCGATGTAGCGGACGGTGGGATCCACGCGCACCCCGAGCGTTCCGGTTTCGACGATCGTGAGCGCCGCAAGCGCGGGCGCACTCTCGGGTGTCGCCAGCACGCTCAGCGTCAGCGCTGCGCGGCCCTTCTTCATAACGATCGGCGTCTGCCACACATCGAGCGCGCCTGCCTCCAGAAGCCTGAGAGCGGCATGGGCGGCGTGTTCCGGCGACATATGGTCGATGTTGCTCTGCAGCACCACGACCTCCTCGGCATCGGCCGGACGATCGGTCGCGTTCGCCTCGCCGATGAGGATTCGCGCGATGTTGGGCTGACCGATGTCCCGGGTCCCCACGCCAGTGCCGACGTGTCGCACGACCATGCCGGGCAGGGGGCCGTACCCGGTCACGAACTCACGAACGAGCGCCGCGCCGGTTGGTGTGGTCAGCTCGCTCTGGATCGTGCCACCAACCGCATGCACGCCCTCAAGCAACAGTGCCGTTGCGGGTGCCGGTACCGGGAGGATGCCGTGCGATGTGGAGACGGTGCCAAAGCCGACCACGACGGGTGATGAAACCAGGGACTCGATTCCAAGCGCGTGAAGCCCGAGCGCCGTGCCGACGACGTCGACAATGGTGTCGGCCGCACCGATCTCGTGGAAGTGGACTTCCCCGAGAGGCACGCCGTGCACCGTGGCCTCCGCCCGGGCCAGCGCTTCGAGCGCGGACGTCGCGCGCCTCTGGACGGCTCCCGGAAGCGATGCGCCGGCCAGCAGCGAACGGATTCCCACCCAGGTGCGGGTCTCGGCACGCGGCACGTCGGCGACCTCGATGCCGACACCCACGATGCCGTGCGAACGGCGCTCGATCACCGTGACCGCTTCGGCGAGGCCGAGCGGTTGGAGTCCTTCACGCAGCGCCTCGACAGAAAACCCGGCATCAAGCAGCGCGCCCAAGAACTTGTCGCCCGAGATTCCGGTGGAGCAGTCCAGGTACGCGATCATCGCTCGGTAGCCGCGTGGTTGATCCGGCTCGCAAGCGCAGCCGCGCCAAAGCCGTTGTCGATGTTGACCACACCAACGCCGGAGGCGCACGAGTTGAGCATGGTGAGGAGCGCGGCGATGCCGCCAAAGCTCGCTCCGTAGCCGATAGACGTTGGGACTGCGATCACCGGACACGACACCAGGCCCGCCACAAGCGACGGCAGGGCGCCTTCCATTCCGGCGACCGCCACGATGACGGTGGCCTCGCGGAGCGTGTCTTCGTGCGCGAGGAGGCGGTGGATGCCCGCGACACCGACATCGTAGAGGCGGGTCACGCGGTTGCCCATCACTTCGGCCGTGATCGCGGCCTCCTCGGCAACCGGCGAATCGGCGGTGCCACCGCTGGCGACCACGATGTGGCCGAGCGCAGGACGCTCGTCGCGACGATCCACGACGATCAGCCGTGAGTCCTCAAAGTAGCGTGCGTCGAGCGCGACCTGACCGACGGCCTGGTAGTGTGCCGCAGAGGCCCGCGTGCCCAGGAACACGCCGCCACGATCCAGGATCTCGCGGGCGATGCTCCGGACCTGCGCTGGCGACTTCCCTTCGCAGAAGACGACCTCGGGAAATCCGCAGCGTATCTCACGGTGGTGGTCGATCTTGGCGTGGCCGAGGTCGGTGAACGGGAGTCGGGAAAGCTCCTCGGTCGCCTTGTCCACGGGTGTCTCACCGCGAGCGACCGAGTCGAGCAATGCGCGCAACGCTTCGAGTTCCATGAAGCCTCCGGGTATCTGCATCCGTGCTGGTAGGGTTGGCCGGTTCTCGATGCACACTAGAGGATATACTCTTCACGAGGCCTTTTTGCACACGAAAGCGGGACGGGTGTTCTCATACCAGACGCGCGAGCTTGACACCGAAGGCGTGGCGTACCTGATCGCTAGGATCGTCAGCGCGCTCTTTGTGATGGGCATGTACCTCTGGTGGATCCGCACCCTGCCGCAAGTAAACGTTAAGACGGTGTACCTTGCCGGCGCGGTTCTCTGGGCTCTCAGCAGCGCGGTGGCTGTTCCGCTGCGAACCATCGGTGCGCGTGCGACCGCCGAGCGCACACTTCTGTGGACGATGCCGGCCGACCTGATCGCGCTTGGCCTGCTTACCGCCTCGGTCGGCCAGTTCGAAGACCCGTTCTACGCGTTCTACATCGCCGCCGCAGCCGTGTACGCCACCGTCTTCAGACCGCGCAGGGCGTGGATGTTCACGGGCCTGTTCGTCGCCTCGTATCTGGCCGCGCATCTGTCGGGCCTGCACGCCGCACTCGAACCGGAGGCCTGCGTCTTCCTCGTTGCCAAGTCGGGCATGGTCATACTGCTTGGCTGGGCCGTCGGCGCCGTCATGGAGCGGCAGTCGCTCCGTGCAAGATCGCTCGAAGGCGAGACACGCGAGGTGGAGGCCCTCAACGAGCAGCTCGAACGCAGCGTGGCCGAGATGCGCGCCATCTCGGAGATCACCGAGCTCGTTCACTCCACCCTGGACTTCGACAGCGTAGGCCCCACGGTCCTGGACATCCTGCAAAAGGTACTCGGGCTTCCTGCGGCCAGCATGTTTGTGATCGACAAAGCCAAGCAGCAGACGCTGTTCAGCGCGAGCAAGGGTGTGCCGGGCGATGCGACGTCGTACGCATACGACCTGACCGCCGGCGAGGTGGGGCGCACTGAGAATAAGGACCATTTCGCGTGTATGGAGCTTTTGGACCACAACCAGATGCTGGTCGTGTTCTGTGCCGCGGCGGATGCCATCGATTCGCTCGATCGCGACGATCGCATGGTGCTGCAAGCCGTTGCATCCGAGTTGGTGGTTGCCGTGGAGAACTCCCGCCTCTATAAGCTTACGAAGCGCCTGGCGATCACGGACGAACTCACCGACCTGCACAACTACCGGTACCTCCAGCAGCGTCTGGACGACGAAGTCGGTCGTGCCAAGCGCTACGGCAAGACGCTCTCGTTCCTCATGCTCGATGTTGATGACTTCAAGGGCGTCAACGACACCCACGGCCACCTCGTGGGTGACGGTGTGCTCGAAGGCCTGGGCCGGATCTTGAAGGCGACGGTTCGCGAGGTCGACGTGGTCGCCCGCTATGGCGGAGAGGAGTTCTCGGTGGTGCTGCCCGAGACGGATGCCGCCGGCGCCTTCATCGTTGCCGAGAAGGTGCGCGAGGCAGTGAGTCTCCACAAGTTCCTGGATGAGGACGGCGAGCCCACGATCCACGTGACCGTGAGCGTGGGACTTGCCAACCTGCCGGTCCATGCCGACGACAAAGAGTCGCTGCTGAAGGCAGCGGACGATGCTGTGTATCACGCCAAGGACACCGGCAAGGACCGCGTGCGCGCGCCGAGGATCCGCATGACCCGCCTCGGCCGCCCGACGGCGCCGAAGGTAGCGTCCGCGTTGAACGAGAGTGAGGTCGGCACGTGACGAAATACGCGTTCCTGGGACCTGCTGGCACCTTCAGCGAGGAGGCGCTGCTCTCTCTCAAGCTGCCGGACTGCGAGCCGCTCGCGTGCTTGACCATCCCGGAGGTGTTCGAAGCCGTCGAACGAGGCCACGCCGAGGCCGGCGTGGTGCCGATCGAGAACTCCATCGAGGGCTCGGTGTCGGCGACCCTGGATGCGCTTGTGTTTGACACGCAGCTCGAGATCCAACGCGAACTGGTCATCAACATCCGATTCTCGCTTGTGGTGGCGCCCGGAACCGCTTTGGCGGATGTAAAGTCCGTGGTGGCGCATCCCCAGGCGAGCGGTCAGTGCCGCCGCTGGCTGGAGCGCAACCTCCCCGGTCGCCCTGTTGTGGCCGCAAACTCCAATGCCGGGGCCGTGCAGATCGCTGTCGCAAACCCGGGTGTTGCCGCCCTGGGCCCCTCGATCGCTGCCGAGCTCTACGGCGGCGAGGTGCTTGAGCACGACGTGCAAGATTACGCGGGCAACCAGACGCGGTTCGTCCTCATCGGCCGCGGACTGCAGCCGAGGACGGGAAGCGACAAGACATCGCTCGCCCTGTTCATGAAGAAGGACAAGCCGGGCGCGCTGCTCATGATCCTCTCGGAGTTCGCCTACGGCGAGATCAACCTGACGAAGATCCAGTCGCGGCCGACCAAGCGCCAGCTTGGCGACTACATGTTCTTCGTGGACTGCGAGGGGCATGTGGAGGACGCGAACGTCCGGCTGGCGCTCGATTGCCTGCGGCTCAAGCTGCGAGAGGTCAAGGTCCTGGGGAGCTATCCCAAGGCGAAGTAGCGGCTACTCCGCCGCCTGCGTGCCGATGAGTACCACCCCGTCGCCGAGGCCGATTTCGCGCGCGATTCCCGCGAGCACCCTGTCAGCAGTGACCAGCGTGAACCCGCTCTGGATCGCCGCAGCGACGTAGTAGCAGTCGTAGATGGGGTGGTCGAACTCAAGGGCGATGTGCAGGGCGTCGGCGGTGAGGTCGGCGAGTGGGAGGGGCTGCAGCGGGTACGCCAGGAGGTTGGCGAGCGCCTCACCGACCGCGTTGTCGTCGACCTGGCCCCGATGCGAGCGCTTCCAGAGTGCATTGGCACACTCGGCATACACGAGCTCAGGACATACTATCTCTGTGGCGGCGCGCATGACTCGTACCGCAGCGGCTGATCCAGGTTCATCCACCAGGCACTTCACCAGCACCGATGCATCGGAGACGAGTTCCATCATCGCGAGTCGCGATCCTCTCGTATGAGGTCGGTGCTGTCATCTGTGATGTTCCACGCCCTGGAGCGCTCCCGGAACTCGTCAGCCTTGCTCCACCACTCGGCGAGGGTGGGCCTTGCCGCGGCGTGCAGCACGGACATGAGCTCCACCTGGAGCGAGTGCTTGTTGTTAGCGGCGCGCTCCTTGAGCTTGGCCACAAGGTCCTCCGGTACGTCTCTGATGAGCAAGTCGGGCACGGCGCGCCTCCTCCAATCGGTGATAGCAGAATGATAGCACCGTGAAGCGCAGTTGCATCGTACGTGTGAGGCCTTTCCGACCTCTGACCGAAATCCAACCGGGGCATTGAGGCATACTTGAGCCGTGGACGCCGGCTGAAGGGGGCATCAGATGCGCAAGACGATGAAGGAATTCAGGGAGTTCGCGATCAAGGGCAACGCCGTCGATCTGGCCGTTGGCGTGATCATCGGCGCGGCGTTCGGCGCTGTTGTCACATCACTGGTAAAAGACGTGATCATGCCGCCGATCGGCGCGCTGCTCGGCGGAGCGGACTTCTCGCAGTTGTTCGTTGTGCTCAAAGAGGGCGCGACCGCGGCGCCATACGCGACCGTGCAGGCGGCTGCTGATGCGGGTGCCGTGACGCTCAACTACGGCGTATTCGTGAACACGCTACTCAACTTCGTCATCGTGGCCTTCGCGGTGTTCATGCTGGTGAAGCTGATCAACCGGCTGCGCAAGACGGAGGAAGCAGAAGTCACCACCAAGGAGTGCCCGTTCTGCCTCACCGAGGTGCCGCTGGCGGCCGTCAAGTGCCCGGCATGCACGAGCGAGTTGGGGAAGTAGGGCGAGGACGACCGGCGAGGTGGGGTCCTACGCGAGCGCGCGACCCAGTCGCCGCGCGAGCGCACCGAGCGTCACAAGCGGAGGCAGGCCCGGAGTCTCGGGCAGCACCGAGGCGTCCGCGACGAACAAGCCCTCGATCTGCGTCTGCAGGCCGCTGTCCACGACCGTCCCGATGGCCGCCGTGCCGCCCGGATGTGCGCCTTGCGGCTTGCTCACCATGATCGAGTCGGGTCATCGTCGAGACGGCCGATGACCTGACCGTCGCCAAGGTTGCCGTAGATGATGGTGCCTTCGTCGGACTTCTTGGGCATCCGGGTGACGCGATTGCCGTTCTAGATCCGCGTGGCGTCGGCGAGGGTCCCCGGGTGCTCCTCGCGCCTGCCTGCCTCAAGAACCAGCACGTCTTTGCCAGCGGTTGCGAGTTCGCGCGCGACGATCGCTCCGCCCATACCCGCTCCGACTACGATGGCGTGGTAGTGGTGGCTGTCCTCGTGGGTGCTCTTCATAACCGAGCCCCCCTGTGGGGGCGTGGCGCGATGGACGCGCCCCGACTCGCCCAAAGATAGGAAGCGTGTACCCACCTGAGGCCCGCATGGTGCGGGTGATTTCGACGAGCGGTGCGTACGACGGGCGGCTAGCGCAGCAGCCGAACGGCGCATTCGGTGACGCGCGCGTGGGCGCGGTCGGCGGTGAAGAGCTCGCACTCCAGGAGCATGGCGAGCGCGGGGAAGAGCGCATCGTTGATGGTGAGGTCGTGCTCCCGGGCGAGTACGACCGCGGCGCTAGTCAGCTGATGCGTGAGAGGTACCGTCACCAGGTCGAAGCCGTGGAGCGCCGCAGCTACATCCTTCAGGGTCTCAAGAGGGACGCCCGCGTACTGCATCCCGTTGAGGACCTCTGCCGCAAAGTGCCCCGGGGCCACGAGCGTGGTCTCCCGCGAGCGGTGCCGTTCTAGCAGATGCCACGCGACGTTGAGGGCACTCTCGTCAGCGCTCTTGAACCACTTGACGGCGACCGAGCTGTCGACGACCACGATACGCGCAGGCGAGACCGCGGACGCGGTCACTCGTCCTCCTCCCGCAGCCATCGCGGTGGCGCGTCTCGAACGGCTCGGATGATCGACTCCGCATCAGGTGTGTCTGACGGTAGGCGGTTTGCGATCTCGCGGGCGCTGGCCATCGCCTCGCTGATGCGCCGGTAACGTTCGGCGTGCTCCTTGCCCGCGTCGAGATCAGCGCCGTAATGCGCGATGGCTTCCTGGATGAATGCAGATCGCGAGATTCCCGCCAGTGCGGCGCGGTGATCGACGTCTTCGAGCATGCCGTCCGGCAGCGAGATGGTGGGCTTGGCCATGGGGCGCGCTCCGCAGGTGGGACGGTAGGTGGTACCAAGAGTAGTACTGGAAGGGAGTGATGGTCAAGAGAGGAGGCGGTGTATCAGCCCTCTAAGATGCGGTGTAGGATCTACGCGAGGGGGTTGAGTATGTCGTCAGCATTAGACGCGGTACTGTCTGCTGTTTCGCCCGAGCACGGCAGAGCGCTTGAATGGTTCGTCGAGCACGAGGGGACGGTTGGCCCACGCCCGTGGCGCGTTGACGGCAAGTCGGTGGTGCCGGGCGTGACCATGGCTATGACCGCCGAGCGGGGGATCCATAAGCCTGCAGGGCTGGACTGGGCGCTGAGCATCGGAGCGACCAGTGGAAGTCTCTACCTTGACGGCAAGCCCACTCCGGTTGACAAGTACACCTGGGTGCTGGCCTATCGAGAGCACTCTGGAACTCAGGGCAGAGGCCTGGAATCGCGCTGGAATCGCGCCCTTCTGCGGAACCTTCGGGATCGTATCCCGGTCGGGGTCTTCGTGCCCGCCGACGGCGGAGCCAATCTGAACATGGGGCTCGCCATGCCGGAGGACTTCGATCCCGGGACCGGAACGTTCCTGCTGCGCGGACCGATGAGGCATACACAGCCTGCGGAGATATGGGAGGACAGTCGCAACCGCAGTGACCCACTCGAGAGTCTACTCGTGGCAGAGGCTCTCGATGCAAAGACCCTAGTGGCCGTGCAGCAGCGCAGGGCGCAGGACGTCTTTCGTGACTCGCTTATGGACGCCTACGCTGGTCGCTGCTGTATTTCGCGCTACGAGGTGCCTGAAGCGCTTCAGGCGGCGCACATCCTTGCGTACAGCGGTCGGTCCAGCCAGATTCCGGAGAATGGACTTCTATTGCGGGCCGATCTCCACCTCCTCTTCGATAGGCACATGTTCGGCATCGATCCAAGCACGATGGTGGTCAAGGTGTCTTCGAAGCTCACACGCACGCCGTACGCGGGCATCGACGGCGTAGCGGTGCTCAGCGCAGCGGATAGCGCGAGGGCCCCAGACCCGAAGCGGCTGGCGGTACACTGGGCAGTGTTCAGCGGTCAATGATCAACCGCCCCCTCCATCTCTCCTCGGGCATATCCCTCCCGTAGCGCGGGCTTCGGCGGCACGTCGTGCCGCGCCCCGCTGATCGGAGGGAGGACGCTTGCAGCGATTCCGCTGGACGAGCTTATCGGGGGGCTTAACTAACACCGCGCGGAAAGCTACTCTGAAGTGTTGGAAGTGCAACGGCCTCAGAGTCGACTTCCGAGTATGGACATCGAACCGATCAAGGCGGCACCCGAGGGCAAGACGCTCGAGTTCAAGCGCGATATCTCCTCGGCAGTACCTATCCTCAAGACGGTGTGCGCATTCGCGAACACCGCTGGTGGCACGCTGCTGATCGGCATCGAGGACCGCAGCGGCGCCGTGATCGGCGTTGACGATCCGCTCGATGCCGAAGAACGTCTGGCGAGCATCATCGCCGATGGCATCACGCCGCGGCTGCTTCCCGACATCGAGATCGTGCCCTGGCGGGACACGCACGTCGTCGTGGTGCGCGTGCATCCTGGGCCATCTCGGCCTTACTACCTGGTTGCGCAGGGTTCCGAGCGGGGCGCGTACGTCCGGTTGGGGTCCACCGATCGCACCGCCGATCCCGAGTTGTTCGCAGAGCTCGCCCGCTCGGCTCGGGGTGTCGGTTTTGACGAGGGGCCCGACGGTGGCGTGGGGGTCGATGCGCTCGACGCGGTGGCCATCCGGCGCGTGTTCGGAAGGGATCGGGACATCGCACCTGCGGCGCTGAGGACGCTCAAGCTCACCACCGTGCAAAGCGGCGCAGTCGTTCCAACCGTTGGCGGCATGCTGCTCTTT
The DNA here is from genome assembly GCA_049657775.1 of Coriobacteriia bacterium. Classification (GTDB taxonomy): domain Bacteria; phylum Actinomycetota; class Coriobacteriia; order Anaerosomatales; family Anaerosomataceae; genus JBASNZ01. The sequence continues at coordinate 23,363 of JBASNZ010000085.1, forward strand.
GGCCGTGACCGGCTCGAGCGGTACCCCGACGCGTGGCTGCAGGCAGGGCGCTTTCGCGGGCTGACGAAGAGCGCGGTGATCGACTCGGCGGACATAACGGCCGGCCTGGTCGATGCCACTGACCAGGCCATCGCTTTCGTGCTTCGCAACACCGCGGTCTCATACGAGATCAGAGGAGCCCGCCGCATCGAGGTACCGGAGTACCCGCCGGTCGCGGTTCGGGAGGCCGTAGTGAACGCGGTCGTGTATGCGGACTACTCGCAGCGTGGCGGCCCCATCAGGATCGCGAGCGACTCCTCAAGCTGATCGAGCGCGGGTTGGTGGTTGAGGTCGGCTCGGGACCCACGGATCCGCAGCGCCGCTACCACGTGGCCGAGGAGCCTGCGCGGTGGGGTGGGGCGGTCTAGCGGAAACGATGAGATTCGCTCGACACTGTCGGTCAGGTAACCCCGGCGCCTTCGCTACTTCGCTCCCAGCAGCGCCCTGACCTGCGCGATCGCCTCAACTCGCTCGTCGCCCATCAGCTCGTCCACGCGCTTGAGGGCGATCACCACACCCTTGTAGGCGTCTTTGCGCGAGCGGCGGGAGAGCCTGCCCGGCTCGGGCGGCAGGAAGACAGCGAGCTCCGGGGACAGCTTGTAGCGCTCGGCGGCGTGCATCGCGCGCTCCAGTTCGGCTTCGTTGGGCGACGTCCACGGACGCAGCGTGTACATGACGTATGTCGTAACGAATGCCCCGGCCACACCCGCGCCACCCTGCAGCCCCGCGAATGCGGCCATCATCGCGGCGGGCATCTGCTGCTGGCGGCTCACGAGCGTACCGCTCTCTCCTCGGCACGGCGCAGGGCGAGTCCGTTCCACAGGTAGAGCGATGCGCACGTGCGATACGGCTTCCAGGCCTCGCCGATCGCGGCGATCGGCTCGCGGCTGTCGGCACTGTCGAGGCCGTAGAGCCACGCAACGGTCGAGCGGAGCGCGCCGTCATCGACCGCGAGCACGTCCGGGCGCCCGAGCGAGAAGATGAGGAACATCTCGGCGGTCCAGCGGCCGATGCCCTTGACGGCGGTGAGCTCGGTGATGACCTCGTCGTCGGGCAGTGTCGAGACGTGCGCGAGGTCGAGACGCCCGTCCGCCACGTGCATGGCAAGGTCGCGCAGGAACGCGGTCTTGCTGCCCGAAAGCCCCGCGCCACGAAGCGTTGCGTCGTCCGCCGCCAGGACGTGCTCGGGCGCCACGTCGCCGCCAAGCGAGCTCACCAGGCGACTCCAGATGGTGCTCGCCGCCTTGTCCGAGAGTTGCTGCGCCACGATCGCGCTCGCAAGTGAGGAGTAGTGGTCGGTCTCGAGCGTTTGCGTGAGCGGACCGACGCGGGCGATGAGGTCACCCAACACCGCGTCCGCTGCTGAGAGGTGCAGCACCTCGGGCGAGTCGAGATCGTATGAGAGCGCGTTGGGCATGCGCCGATTGTAGCGCTTGATTCGTGTCAGACCTCGGTCGTACTATGGGTACGACCTCGGAGTACGACCACAGGAGGAGTCATGGCGGTCGAGAAGTTCTCCATATCGCTGCCTGAGGAGCTTGTCGCCAGCCTCGATGAGATCGCGGCCGAAGATGGACTCACGCGCAGCGCGGTGATCCGCGAGGTCACAACGGAGTATGTGAGCAAGCGCAGGTCGGCCGCGTACGAGGAGGAACGGCGCAGGCGCATCGACGGCGCGATCGAGGGGTTCAGGCGGCTCGCGGAGGAGTGGGGCCCCGACGAGCGAAGCGCGGCCGACATCATCCGCGAGATGAGAGAGACCGAGGAGGGGCTCGGTGATTGACGTGCGGCCCATCGTCCTCGATGCCTCGATCGGGGTCAAGTGGATCAAACCCTCTGAGGAGGGGGCGGATCAGGCGCTGGCGCTGCTCGCCGAGCATCGGGATCACACTGCCCGAATCGTGGTGTCCACCCACTTCGTGACCGAGACGGTTGGCGTTGCGGTGCGACACGGCGGCCCGAGATTGGGAGCGCGTACGTGGCAGCTGCTGCGGGCCGCGGATCTCACCGTCATCGGCCTGGACGATGAAGTCGTGGCGGCAGCCCTTGGGCAGTGTCAGCTGCTCGGTTGCTGCTTCTTTGACGCGCTTGCGCCTGCGCTTGCGACGATGCTGGACGCCACGCTCTACTCGGCCGACCGGTGTGCCCACGAGCGATTCCCGGGGGTGGTACTGCTCGGCTAGGCGCGTGTCGCGCGGGCGTTCGGGCGTGGGCGCGCCCGACGCGGTACTCCTCGGCTATACTGCGCGCAGGTGCCGGACACACCATGTGGAGGATGACGCGTGAGCCCGAAGATCTCGTTTGTGGCGGAGCAGCTGGCCAGTTGCGCGTGGTACCGCTGTCAGGTGCCCGGTCGCGCGCTTGCCGGCGCAGGGTACGACGTGCAGGTTGCCGACTGGGTCAACATCGACCGCCTCATGGCATCTGACGTGGCCATCTTCCAGCGTCCGTCGCAGCCGCCGATCGTGGGACTCATTCGCGAGCTTGTCGCGCAGGGCAAGACGGTCGCGATCGACATGGACGACGACCTGTGGCACCTGCACCCATCCAATCCCGTGTACAACGCGTGGAAGACGCCCGAGAACATACAGGCGCTTGAGGAGTGCATCCGCGCCGCGACACTGGCGACCGCAGCCACGCCCGATCTGGCGAACCTGATGTCGAGGCTCAACAAGAACGCCGTCGTGCTACCCAACATGCTGCAGCGCGAGGAGTGGCCGGAGTCGCTACCCGAGAAGGACACGGGCGAGCGGCTCATCGTGGGCTGGGCGGGCAGCACGTCGCACCTGCCGGACCTGCACCAACTCGTTGGCGTGTTCGAGACCATCCTTGAGAAGCGGGAGAACATCGAGGTGCATGTTGTCGGCGCGCCGGGCGGGTTCTTCAAGGCGCACCCCCGCCTTCGCGAGCTTGAGTCGGTGGACCTTGAGCACTACCCGCAGCTGATAGCCGGATTCGACATCGGACTCGCGCCGCTCATCGACATCAGCTTCAACCGCTGCAAGAGCGACCTTAAGTTTCTTGAGTATTCGCTTGTGGGCGCCGCCACGATCGCCTCGGATGTTGCCGCCTACCATCGCACTATCAAGCACGGCGAGGCCGGCATGCTGGTGAAGAGTCCCAAGGACTGGCTCAAGTACCTAACGCTACTGGTGGACAACGCCGAGCTGAGGCAGAAGCTGCGCGTGCAGGCTCGCGCGTACGCCGAGACGAGGTTCTCGGACGACAACGTGGGGCTGTGGGAGAAGGCGTACGGGCTGAAGTAGGGTTGGCGAGGCCGCCGCACCCTCTCTCCTCGGCTATACTGCCAGCAGGTCCTTGCCAGGTTACGAACGCACCCTTTACGGAGGCTTTCCATGCTCGACGCGCGCTTCGTCCGAGAGAACATCGACGTCGTCCGGCAGGCACTCGCGGACCGCCGCGCAACGTGGGACACAGAGCGGTTCCTGGCGCTTGATGAGGAGCGTCGTGCGCTTATCTCGCAGGTGGAGGGCCGTCAGGCCCGCCGCAACGACGCCTCCAAAGCGATCGGCGGCCTGATGAAGGCTGGCGACCACAGCTCAGCCGAGGCGCGCAAGGACGAGGTCCGCGTGATCAACGAGGAGATCGCCAGCCTCGAGGAGCGCATGAACGCGGTCGATGCCGATGTGCGCGACATGCTGCTGACCATACCGAACATCCCGCACGAGAGCGTGCCCGTGGGTGCCGATGAGAGCGAGAACGTCGAGATCCGCCGTTGGGGATCGCCGCCGGCGTTCGACTTCGAGGCCAAAGCGCACTGGGATCTTGGCCCGGAGCTGGGAGTCATCGACTTCGATCGCGGGGTGAAGCTGGCGAAGAGCCGCTTCGTGGTCCTCGGCCGCCAGGGCGCCCGACTCAACCGCGCACTCATCAACTTCATGCTCGATACGCATGCCTCGCGCGGCTATCGCGAGTGGTGGGTCCCCGCGCTTGCCAACGCCGAGACGCTCACGGGTACCGGCCAGCTGCCCAAGTTCGAAGACGACCTCTTCAAGACGGGAGAGGGACTGTATCTGATCCCCACGGCCGAGGTGCAGCTTACGAACCTGCATCGCGACGAGGTGCTCGAAGACAAGACGCTGCCGCGGCAGTACTGCGCGTATACGCCGTGCTTCCGCGAGGAGGCCGGCAGTGCCGGGCGCGACACGCGAGGGATGATCCGCGTGCACCAGTTCGACAAGGTGGAGCTGGTGAAATTCGCGCGGCCCGAGGAGTCGATGGACGCGCTCGAGGGCATGGTCGCCGACGCCGAGTACATCTTGCAGCAACTTGGACTGGCATTCCGCACGATCGTGCTCTGCACGGGCGACATGGGCTTTGGCGCGGCCAAGACGTACGACATCGAGGTTTGGCTGCCGAGCTACAACGACTACAAGGAGATCTCCAGCTGCAGCAACTGCTGGGACTTCCAGGCGCGGCGGGCGAGTATCAAGTACCGGTCGCAGGGCGGGTTCAAGGGCTCGCGCTTTGTGCATACGCTCAACGGCAGCGGCCTCGCTGTGGGCCGTACGCTCGTGGCTGTGCTGGAGAACTACCAGCGCGCCGATGGCAGCGTTGTGGTGCCCGAGGTGCTGCGGCCGTACCTGGGCGGTCAGGAGATCATCGGTCCCGAGAGCTAAGGATTTGGACCGTGATTTCGGCCGGGGCGTTCGTGCTCGGTGATGACCGTAGCGACAAGGTCCCGGTCGAGGATCCGCACAGGGAAGGCCGCCACGGTGCAGCGCACCGGTACGCCGTCGATCCCCACGGGCTTGAGCTGCATGCCGCTCTGAGATGACGCATGCTGCGCCCCGTTCCTGGTGGGGAAGAACCTAGATGTGAGTCCGTTGCAGCCATGGAGGCCTCAGTGAGCGACCCGCAGTATCCGACGATCCTTATCGTGTTCGGCGCGACCGGCGACCTTATGACCCGCAAGATCGTACCGTCGCTTGCATATCTACACGTAAAGGGCCGACTGCCCGAGCGGTTCCGCGTTATCGGTTTCTCGCGCCGCGATTGGGATGACGAGGCCATCAGGACGCACGTTGCCGGCATCCTGGATGCGTACAAGGGTCTTGCGCCGACGGGCGAGGCGCGCCAGGTGTTTCTTGAGATGTTCTCGTACCAGCGGGGCACCTTCGACGACCCCGATGCGTACGCCGCGCTCGCATCGGACATCTCTGTGATCGATGCCGAGTGGGGGCTGTGCTCGAGCCGGCTCTTCTATCTGGCGGTTCCTCCCGAGAACTACCGCGTCATCTTTGAGCGGCTGTCGGCAAGCGGGCTCTCGGCGGGCTGCAGTGACGACACGGGCTGGACACGCGTGCTCGTCGAGAAGCCGTTCGGTCGTGATGGCGCCACGGCACAGGAACTGGACGAACTCCTCGGCAGTCTCTTTGCCGAGGAACAGGTCTACAGGATCGATCACTACCTCGCGAAGGAGATGCTCCAGGGCATCCTGTCGTTCCGCTTCTCGAACACGCTGATGGAACCATCGTGGGATGCCGGGTCGATCGACAGGATCGACATCACGCTGCTGGAGTCGATCGGTGTCGAGAAGCGTGGAGCCTTCTACGACGGCGTCGGGGCGCTGCGTGATGTGGGCCAGAACCACCTTTTGCAGATGCTCGCGCTCATCGCGATGGAGCGTCCCGAGAGTCTCTCGGCAGAGGCCATTCGCGCCGGCCGCGCCCGGTTCCTAGAGAGCCTGCGTTCGCCGTCGCGCGACCAGATCGCGACGCGGTCGTACCGCGCGCAGTACGCAGGATTCCGTGAGATTCCCGGTGTATCGCCTGACTCGGATACCGAGACGTACTTCATGCTGCGGTTCGTTCTCGACGGCGGTCGATGGGGCGGCGTGCCTGTGACCATGGACTCGGGGAAGCGGATGGGGGAGGCGCTCAAGCAGGTCTCGGTCATCTTCCGCGCTCCCGAGTCGTGTCTGTGCGATTCGGCTGGCTCCGGACCGTTCGAGAACCGCGTGACGTTCCAGCTGGAACCGGAGGAATCCATCAAGATCCAGTTCTGGGCCAAGCGCCCCGGCTTTGAGCACGAACTCGAACTGCGGGAATTCACCTTCTTCCTCTACCAGAAGGAGGAGAAGGTCCAGTACGTGGAGGAGTACGCCAAGCTGCTGTTGGACGCGATATCCGGAGACCAGACGCTCTTTGTGGCAACCGATGAGGTCAAGGCGATGTGGGCGTTCATCGACCCGATCGTGCGAGCGTGGAACGACGGAGTCGTGCCGCTTGAGGTCTACGAGCCGGACTCCGCCGAGGTAGCCACGCGTGCATGCCAGGCGATCGAGCGTACGCCGGACAGCCCACGGACGATCGGCGTGGTCGGTCTGGGCAAGATGGGTGCCGCTTTGGCACGCAACCTCCTGGATCACCGCTGGCGCGTGGTGGGGTTCAACCGCACGCACAGTGTGGCTGAGGAGATGGCCGCCGAAGGCCTTGTGCCGGCGGATTCGCTGGCGCGGCTCGTGGCGCAGCTCGACCCTCCGCGCACGGTGTGGCTGATGGTGCCGGCGGGCAAGCCAGTGGACGAGATGCTGTTTGGCGATGGTGGCCTGGGCGCGCTCCTCGAGCCCGGGGACACCGTGATCGACGGCGGGAACTCGCTGTGGAGCGACACAGCCGCCAGGGCGACCCGACTCGCCGCTCTCGGCCTGCGCTTCTTAGACGTGGGGACCTCCGGTGGGCCGGGAGGGGCACGGCACGGTGCCTCGCTCATGATCGGAGGCGAGCGCGCGGACTTTGAGCGGATGGGGAATCTGTGGCGCGACGTGTCGGTGCGCGACGGCTATCGGTTCTTTGACGGGCACGGCGCCGGGCACTTCGTGAAGATGGTCCACAACGGTATCGAGTACGGCATGATGCAGGCCATCGCCGAGGGGTTCGCGGTGCTCAAGGCCTCGGAGTTTGGGATCGACCTGCACTCGGCCGCCGATATCTACAATCGCGGGAGCGTGATCGAATCCAGGCTCATCGGCTGGCTCTGCGAGGCGTTCACGGCGTTCGGACCCGAGTTGAGGGGTATCTCGGGTAGCGTGGCGCAGACCGGCGAAGGCGCGTGGACAGTGCGCACGGCGGGCGATCTGGGTGTGGAGGTGCGCGTGATCGCCGACGCGCTGCAGTTCCGGCTGGACTCGCAGGCCGACCCCAGCTATACCGGCCAGGTACTCTCGGCGCTCCGGAATCGCTTTGGCGGGCATGCGGCCGGCCCGGACGCCGCTTCCGCGGGCGCTTGAGAGACGGACAGACGACAGGTCCGGCGAGCGCGCCTACTTCTTGATCTGGGCGAAGTGCGCCTGGTAGCGACCTCCGTTGCCCGCCACCAGCGTCTTGTAGTCAGGGATCTCATACACCCGCAGCCGGTTGTCGAGGAAGTCGCTGAAGATAAGCAGCTTGCCGTCGTCACTCACGTCGAGCGCGGTGGGCTGGTTGCCGGCGATGAGCGCGTCCAGCGGTTTCCCGTTGGTGGTGTCGAACACCAGGACCGAGCCCCACTCGGGACCGGGCAGGTAGTACGACTTTGCGTTGTTCTCGCCCCGGCAGCTCACGAAGAGGACCTTGCCGTCAGGCGAGAGGTCGATGGTGTTGGGCTTCTCGTCGACATCCACGAACCTGGTGGTCTTTCCGGTCTTCATGTCGTAGACCCAGATGAGATCCTTGGACATGTCCGAGATGAAGAGGCGACCCGTCTTCTCATCGGCCACGAGGTGCCGAAGCGCACCGCCGCCGTCGAACGCGGTCGTCCGCGTGCCGGTTGCCAGGTCGATCTTGTCGAGTTCGCCTGAGTCGAAACCGCCCACGTAGAGCGTTGCGCCGTCGGCGGTGGCGTACATCCCGCGCGGTGTGTTGGAGACGCCGATGCGCTTTACGAGCTTGCCCGTGGTGAGGTCGATGATCGAAACGTCGTCGCCAGACCAGTTGCTCGCGTAGAGCGTCCTCTCATCGGGCGAGAGCTGCACCCACTTTGTCCAGGCACTCTTGGTGTCGAACTCGCGCACGACCGTGCGGGTCTTCACGTCGATCTCGAAGCACCTGGCGGTCTCCATCTGCGACGTGTACGCGAGCGTGCCCGCGCGGTTGAAGATGACCTCCACCGCACCGTACTTGCCGATGTCGACTTCGCCGATCTTCTTGCCTGTGCGAGGGTTGAAGATCTCGATGGACGGCGGCCCGTTGAGGATGCTCGTCCACGCCTCGCTCCCGTCGTGGGTGACCGAGACGCCCTTTGGGGCACCGAGTGTGGTGATCGTCCCGATGCCGTGGAGCACCTGGCCCTCGGGGTCCAAGAAGTAGTCGAGCGTCATGGACTCGTCGAGCGAGATCTCCTTGGCGTACGAGTTATAGCCCGCGAGCGTGATGGTGAGCTTGACCTGACCTGAGGGCACATCGGCCGAGAACGGCGCGACACCCGAGAAGACCTGGCCATCCGCGCGCTCGATGGTGCAGGTTGCGCCGTCGGGATGCGTCCTCACGCTCACGACCTGCGGCAGCGCCACAAGGTCGTACTCAACCTTCGTCGTCCGCCAGCGCTTGGCTTCGACCGTGGAGGTGACGGACTCGAAGCCCTTGCGGCTCACCGAGACCGTGTAAGGCCCGGGCTTGAGTTCGCTGACTTCAAGCGTGCCCGATGCGGTCTGCGAGCCGTTGAAGATGATGGTCGCGTCCGCCGGAGTGACCGTGATCGCAACGGATGCGGGCCGAGTAAGTACCCACGCGGCGCCGCCCCCGACGAGCGCGAGGACCAACACCAACGCGAGACCAAGCCCCGGCCCCCCAAAGCGACGGCGCGGTCGTCCGTGCAGGTACTGGTCGTGATGTCCGATGCTTCCCGAGAGGTGTGAGGGGCCCGACGACCGGGAGCTGCTGCGCGTGAGCGGCTGCGCGTGATCGATGAGTGGCAGCCGTCGTGTCTTGTGTCGCCGACCTCGCGCGTGCGAGCCGCTTCTGCGGTTCGAGTAGTCGGACACGCTACCCCCGCCTCATCCTGCCGGTCATGCCCCACCATGCCATCGGTGCCGCTCCCCGCATTGTACGTCGGCCGCGCAGGAGATTGTGAACGCGGCCGGTGCCGCGCGTGGAGCCGGTGACGACGACGACCTTGCCATCGAGGGCGGTCACGGGCGCTCCTCGAGCAGCGTTCGGGCGAGCGCTACGGCACCCTCGGGAGTCATCGCGTCGAGCACGCGACCCGTTGTCCGGAACGCGGCGCCGGGGTCCCAGCCGAGAACGATCACGGGCTTGCTGGCCTTGAGCGCATGCGCGACCTCCGAGAGCGTACCCGGGCCGCCGGGCAGCGCGATCACGACGTCGCTCGATAGGATGTTGATGACGTTGCGCGCGTCGCCCATCCCCGTGCGGATGGCGATATCGACGGCTGGGCTGGCGCTCATGACGGTCTCGTCGGGGAGGACGCCCACAACGAGCCCGCCGGCTTCCGATGCGCCCCGCGAGCAGGCATCCATAACGCCTGTCGCGCGCCCGCCGGTGAGCAGCACCCATCCCTCCTCGGCCACGAGCCTGCCAAGAACGTACGCGTTCGCCTCGGCGGCCGCATCGAGCATACGGCCTGAGCCCATCACGCCGACGATGGTGCGCATCACTTCACCCCCAGGCGATGGTAGCGCACGTGAGGCAGGAACGTCAGGAAGAGCATCGCAGGCCGTGCGGGCGCGCACGCGGCGGTGATGGCTGTCTGGGCCTGCTTGGCTTGGGGTAAACGGGAGGGATACCCGCACGGGCCTGGAATACCGTGGACGCGAGGACATCGGGGGAGAACGCATTGAGTGAACTGAAGGACATCGGTCTGGTCGGACTCACGTCCGCTGAGGCGCAGGCGCGCCTTGAGGCAGACGGACCCAACGAACTGCCGACGGCGAAGAAGCGCAACCTCCTGCAGCAGGCGCTTGACGTCATTCGGGAACCGATGCTGCTGCTGCTCCTGGGCGCGGGCACGGTCAACTTCCTGCTGGCCGAGCCGCTCGACGGCATCATCCTCATGTCGTTCGTCGTGGTCGTGATCGGCATCGAGATCTACCAGGAACACAAGACCGAGAACGCACTGGATGCGCTGCGGGACCTTTCGTCACCGCGCGCGCTGGTGCTGCGCGACGGTCAGAGAGTCCGAATCGCCGGCCGAGACGTCGTCCGCGGCGACCACGTGCTGCTCGTGGAAGGAGATCGCGTCCCGGCCGATGGCGTCCTCGTTCAATGCGTGAACCTTTCCGTCGACGAGTCCACGCTTACCGGCGAGTCCGTACCCGTGCGCAAGAGCGAGTGCAACGCCCACGGCGCGGCCGAGCCGATGGGGCGCCCGGGTGGCGACGCAACGCCCTGGGTCTTCTCGGGGACGCTCGTCGTCAAGGGACAGGCCATCACGGTCGTGAAAGAGACGGGGCTGGGCACTGAGTTGGGCCGTATCGGCACGGCGCTCCGCACCATCGAGCCCGAGCGGACGGCGCTTCAGCGCGAAGTCGACAGACTCGTGCGCACCATCGCGCTACTGGGGCTGGGCGCCGCCGCCGTTGTCGTTGTCGTATACGGGCTGACGCGCGGGGACTGGCTCCAAGGGCTGCTCGCCGGCATCGGAACCGCGATGGCCATGCTTCCCGAGGAGTTCCCGGTCGTTCTCACCATCTTCCTCGCGCTCGGTGCGTGGCGTTTGTCCCAGAAGCACGTGCTCACGCGGCGAACACCGGTGTTGGAGACTCTGGGCTCCGCGACTGTGATCTGTGTGGACAAGACCGGCACGCTCACCATGAACCAGATGACCGTTCGCGAGCTGATCGTGGATGGCGAGTCGTACGAGATGGGCACCGGCACTCTGCCGGAGCCATTCCATGAAATCGCCGAGTTCTCGGTCCTCGCCTCGCCGATCGACCCGTTCGACCCGATGGACACCGCCTTCAAGGTGCTGGGCGAACAGTACCTCGCCGACACCGAGCACCTCCATTCCGACTGGGAGCTCGTGCGCGAATACCCACTTTCGGAGCGCCTGCTGGCGCTCTCGCACGTGTGGCGCTCACCCGCAGGCGACCGGTATGTGATCGCTGCAAAGGGCGCACCGGAGGCGATCGCCGATCTGTGTCACTTCACTCCCGAACGGGTCGACGCCCTGATCGCGCAGGTCGAGGCGGCCACCGCCAACGGACAGCGCGTGTTGGGTGTTGCGCGAGCGCACTTCAGCCTTGCCGACGGGTTGCCCCCCGAGCAGCACGATTTCGACTTCGAGTTCCTGGGACTTGCCGGCCTTCACGATCCCGTGCGGCCAGGCGTGGCTGCGGCGGTCGCGGAGTGTGCACGTGCGGGCGTGCGCACGGTCATGATCACCGGAGACTACCCGGGCACCGCTCTCGCGATCGCTCGGGAGATCGGCCTCGAGCAGGCGGAAGGATGCATCACAGGTCCCGAGCTGGAGTCGATGTCCGATGAGGAACTGACGCGAAGGATCGGGTCGGTGAGCGTCTTCGCACGCATGGTCCCCGAGCAGAAGCTGCAGCTGATCCGCGCTCTCAAGGCCAACGGCGAGGTCGTTGGGATGACGGGAGATGGCGTCAACGATGCGCCAGCGCTGAGAGCCGCCGATATCGGTATCGCGATGGGCGCCCGCGGCACGGACGTGGCGCGTGAATCCGCCGCGATCGTCATCACCGACGACGACTTCTCTTCGATCGTGGGAGGGGTGCGGCAGGGGCGAGGCATCTTCGACAACCTCCGCAAGGCGATGTCCTACATCATCGCCGTGCACGTGCCGATCGCGGGCATGTCCCTCATCCCCGTGTTCGTGAAGGATTGGCCGCTTGTACTGCTGCCGGTGCAGATCGCGTTTCTGGAACTCATCATCGATCCCGCGTGTTCGGTCGTCTTCGAAGCGGAGCCGGTGGACCCCAACATCATGGACGTGCCCCCACGAGGTCTGAGCGAGCCGATGTTTGGTCGGCGTGTGCTGGTGATCGCGTTCCTCCAGGGCGCCTCGGTGTTGATCGCGGTGTTCGCCATGTACCTGTGGAGTATTCTGACGCACCACCCCGACGACGTGGTGCGCTCTCTCACGTTCGCGACACTGGTCACCGGCAACCTGGCACTCATCCTGGTCAATCGGTCCTGGCGGCTGTCCATCTGGCGGTCGTTCGCCGAGCGCAAGAACCACATGCTCTACTGGATCCTCGGGGTTGCGAGCGCGCTGCTTGTCGTACTGCTCGCCGTTCCGGGTATCCGTCAGGCGTTCCACTTTGGGCCGATATCGTGGGCCGAGGGACTACTGGCCCTTGTCGCGGGGTTCCTGGGCGTTGCCTGGTTCGAGGTGTATAAGTCAGTCAGAGCCGCAACACGACGTTGACGCACGAACGATCCATCCCCCGGAACAGGAAGCACATAGGTGCCTCATGCCCCAAGTTGACGAACTGATCGCACGCCTCGCGCAGCTTGAAGCCGATACGCGGATGGAGTTTGACAAGAAGCGAGACGACTTCCGATTTGTTATCGACCAGCGGCGGATCGCGCTGGCCCAGGACATCATGGCGCTGCGGCGAGGGCCAAAGCGCAATCTGCTGACCTACATCGCCCGCGCGCAGCCGCTGTCGTGGCTTGCGGTCCCGGTGATATGGCTGGGCATCGTCCCATTCCTGGTTCTCGACCTGTTCTTGCTGATCTTCCAGGCCATCTGCTTTCCGGCCTATGGAATCCCCAAGGTCAAGCGTTCCGAGTACGTCCTCCTCGATCGTGGCGACCTTCCGTATCTCAACGTGATCGAGCGGATCAACTGCGCCTACTGCGGGTACGCGAACGGCCTGGCGGGCTACCTCATGGAGATCGCGGCCCGGACGGAGCAGTACTGGTGTCCCATCAAACACGCCAGGCGCCTGGCGGCGGAGCACCCGTACTACCCCAACTTCTTTGAATACGGGGATGCCGAGAGCTACCGGCTTGGCTTGGAGCGCTTGCGAAGTGCTCTAGCCGAGACGGCCGAGGACGAGTAGCCGGACGCAATCAGGGAGCCCGAGAGGCTCCCTAATCATCGCCGTATACCGCCGTGCGGCATCCGACCTACTTGAGCTCGAACACGACCGTCACGTTCGCGGTGATGTCGAGCGTGCCGGGCTCGATCTTGGGAGCTGCGGCGGCATCAGCCGCGCCCAGCGCTCGCTCTCCGTAGATGACAGGAACGCTCACGCCGGCCTCACTCATGCTGATGACCTCACCGAGCGACTTGCCGGCTGCTTTAGCCATGACCCCGGCACGCTTGTGCGCATCGGCGACGGCCTGCTCGATAGCCTGGGCGCGAGCGTCGGAGTCGCGCGAGAGCGTGAAGCTGGGGCCACCGATGTCGGTTGCGCCCGCAGCGCTAGCGGCGTTGATGATGTCGCCGACCGCCGCTATGTCTTTGATGGTCACGCGGATCTGAATGCTTGCCTGGTAGCCGGTGATAGTCGGAGCCTTACCTTCGCGGTAGTCCTGCTGGGGGTAGAGGCTTACGCCCGCGGTCTGCAGGTCCTTCGCATCGATCCCCGCCTTCTTGAGCGCGGCGACGATCGCGTCGCTCGCCTTACTCGCCGCAGCAAGCGTCTTCTTGGCGTCGGTGCCGGTGACGGTGGCGCCGAAGGTCATCTCGGCCTGATCCGGTGTGGCCGCGGTCTTGCCCTCACCCTGTGCGGTAACGGTGTTGATGACGCCCGACGGCGATGTGACCACTTTGGTCTGGCATCCCACGAGCGCGATCAGTGCCAGAACGAGCACGATTCCGATGAGAATGCGCGTGCGCATGGTAATCTCCTCCAACTGTGATCAGGACACCGATAAGACGGAGGGCGGCGGGCAAGAGTTCCCGGCCAACGAAAGACCCCGCACATCGGCGGGGTCTCCTTGGATTCTGTGGCGCGGCTTGAGGGATTCGAACCCCCGACCTTGTGATTCGTAGTCACACGCTCTATCCGGCTGAGCTAAAGCCGCGTACGCCCGAGGGCTTAGGTATCCTGCCACCTGAGCAGCCGAATGTCAATCGGCGGGCCCCGGGCCAGGCAAGATGTCAACTGGCGGAGAGTGAGGGATTCGAACCCTCGAAGGGGCTTATAACCCCTTACTCGCTTAGCAGGCGAGCGCCTTCAGCCGACTCGGCCAACTCTCCGCGGGCGCCAGTGGCGCGGAAGTGATTATACACAGGACGGGCGTTCGGGGCGACTGTCCACCGCCATGTCCACCGCCATGCGTGTCCACCGCCATGCGTGTCCACCGCCATGCGGGCCGGACGCGGCCGCCGGCGGTCGGGTACCCGCAGGTTCGGATTGGGTAGTGCTACTCTCGAAGAGAAACCCGGCGTCGCCCGGGGAAACGGAGGAGGAACCATGACCTGGTTGGGCGTGTTCGGAATCGTCGTGTTAGGACTCGTGATCATCGCGCTCTCCGGTCTGCGCATCGCCAGGGAGTACGAGCGAGCTGTCGTGTTCCGTCTGGGCCGCCTCATAGGGGTCAAGGGGCCGGGGCTGTACTGGCTCGTCCCGCTCGGCATCGACCAGCAGCGCAAGATCGATCTGCGCACCAACACCGTCGACGTCGAGCGGCAGGAGACTATCACCAAGGATTCGGTGACCATCAAGGTCAACGCCGTGCTGTGGTTCAAGATCATGGACCCGGTCAAGTCGGTCGTGGAGGTCGCTAACTACTACGCCGCGACGTACCAGATCGCGCTCACGAGTCTGCGCAACATCATCGGCCAGCACGATCTGGACGAGATCCTGAAGGAGCGCGACAAGATCTCGGCCATCCTGCAGGCGATCGTGGACAAGGCCACCGATCCCTGGGGCATCAAGGTCGAGATGGTCGAGATGAAGGACGTTGAGCTGCCGCAGGACATGCAGCGCGCGATGGCGCAGGAAGCACAGGCGGTGCGCGAGCGCCGTGCGCGCCTGGTGAAGGCCGACGCCGAGTTCGAAGCATCCAAGAAGCTGGGAGAGGCCTCGGCGCTGCTTGCCGCGAATCCACTCTCGCTCGAACTGCGTCGCATGCAGATGATCACCGAGGTGGGTGCCGAGCAGAACACCACGACCATCATCATGATGCCGAGCGAGTTTGTAACGCTTGCCGAGAGCATGTCCAAGAAGTTCAGGGCCGAGGGCGAGTAGCGGACTATGGGCCGCACAATGAAGGCGATCGTCAAGACGACGGCCGCCCCAGGCGTTTCGCTCGAAGAGGTGGCGGTTCCCGTCATCGGCTCGGGGGAGCTTCTCATCCGCATCGAGAAGGTGGCTATCTGCGGGACCGACGTGCACATCTACGAGTGGAACCCGTGGGCGCAGAAGACCATTCGCCCGCCCCAGATCCTGGGACACGAGTTCGTGGGGCACATCGCCGAGATAGGCGATGGGGTGACGGGTTTCAGCGTGGGCGAGCGCGTCTCGGGCGAAGGCCATATCGTGTGCGGGGTGTGTCGCAGCTGCCGGGCCGGACGACGTCACCTGTGCACCAACACCGTCGGCGTGGGCGTCAACCGCGATGGATGCTTCGCGGAGTACCTGGCGCTTCCCGCCACCAACGCCTGGCATCTTGCCGACTCGATCCCATCCCGGGTGGGCGCGATATTCGATCCCTTCGGTAACGCGACCCACGCCGCACTGTCGTTCGACATGGTCGGCGAGGACGTTCTCATCACCGGAGCCGGGCCCATCGGCGTCATGGCCACGGCCATCGCCAGACACGTCGGCGCGCGAAACATCGTGATCAGCGACGTCAACGACTATCGGCTTGAGCTTGCGGGCCGCATGGGAGCGACCCGCACGGTCAACGTGAAGCGCGAGACCATACCCGAGGCCATGAAGGACCTGGGCATGGTCGGCTTCGACATCGGTCTTGAGATGAGCGGCAGTGGAGACGCGTTCGAGACCATGCTTGAAAGCATGTACAACGGAGGCCGCATCGCGCTCCTCGGCATCGCGCCGGGGCCGGTGCGGATCGACTGGGACGAAGTGGTTTTCCGTGGCCTTACGATCAAGGGCATCTATGGGCGCGAGATCTGGGAAACATGGTACAAGATGCAGACCATGCTCCAGAGCGGCCTGGACATCGAGCCCGTCATCACGCACGCGCTGCCGTTCGAAGACTACGAGGCCGGCTTTGCGGCGATGATCAGCGGCGAAAGCGGCAAGGTCGTGCTGGACGTGGGCACGACCGCCGAGGAAGGACCGTAGAGGGTCGCATGCCCCACGCGCGGCGGCCCGCTCATCGGCTGGTACCAACTCACTTGCAGTGATTCGATCCACCGGAGGCACGAGATGTTCGGAGAGATGCGCGATACCCTGCAGACCGAGATCAAGGCGCTTGTTCAGGCGAGCCTGTACAAGTCCGAACGCGTGATCGCCTCAGCGCAGGGCTCGACGATCCTGGTAGACACCCCGGGTGCGGACCGGCCGCGGGAGGTCGTCAACTTCTGCGCGAACAACTACCTCGGCCTGGCAAACGATGCCCGCGTGGTGGCAGCCGCACACGCCGCGCTCGACCGGTGGGGGTTCGGGACCTCCTCGGTACGGTTCATCTGCGGCACGTTCGACGTTCACAAGGAACTGGAGGCGCGCGTCTCGGAATTCCTGGGTACCGAGGACACGATCCTGTACTCGTCGTGCTTTGACGCCAACGGCGGCTTCTTCGAGCCGTTCTTTGGCCGCGAGGACGCGATCATCGCGGACTCGCTCAACCACGCGTCGGTGATCGACGGCGTGCGGCTGACAAAGGCGCAGCGGCTTATCTACGCGCACTCCGATATGGCCGATCTGCGCGCCAAACTGGAGGAAGCGAGCGCCGCACGGTTCCGGGTGATCGCCACCGACGGCGTGTTCTCGATGGACGGCGACATCGCCGATCTGGCGTCCATCTGCGATCTGGCCGATGAGTTCGGTGCGCTTGTGATGGTGGACGACTCGCACGCGACCGGATTCGTCGGCGCCACCGGACGGGGCACTCCCGAGTACTGCGGCGTCACCGACCGCGTGGACGTGGTGACCACCACGTTCGGCAAAGCGCTGGGCGGTGCGTCCGGCGGGTGCCTGAGCGGGCGCCGCGAGATCGTGGAGTGGCTCCGCCAGAAGAGCCGCCCGTACCTGTTCTCCAACACGCTCGCGCCGGTGGTGGCGGCCACCACAGTGGCCGTCTTGGATCTGCTGTCCGACACGACCGACCTTCGTGACCGGCTGGAGGCCAGCACGTACCGCTTCCGCGAACGGATGACCGCGGCCGGGTTCGACATCCGCCCCGGCGTACACCCGATCGTACCCGTGATGCTCTACGACGAGGCGCTCGCGCACCGGATGGCGGATGCGATGCTCGATGAGGGCATCTACGTGATCGGATTCAGCTACCCCGTGGTACCGAAGGGAGCCGCACGCATCCGCGTGCAGGTCTCGGCGGCGCACACTGACGAGCAACTCGATCGCGCGGTAGACGCCTTCATCCGCGTGGGCAGCAGCATGGGGGTTATCGGCTAGAGACCTCAACGATCTAGAGGAGCACACGTGACCAGGAACACGCATACCAGCTCGAGCGGCCCGGCCGCGATCGGCCCGTACTCCCACGGTGTTTGGGCGGGTGACACGCTGTTCCTCTCGGGGCAGACACCCATCGACCCGGCAACAGGCGCGCTCGTGCCGGGCGGGATAGCCGAGCAGACAGCGCAGGTCTTCGACAACATCGAGGCTGTGCTGGGCGACACCGGCCTATCACTCGACGACGTCGTCAAGTGCAACGTCTTCCTCACAACGATGGACGACTTTCC
Source organism: Coriobacteriia bacterium (assembly GCA_049657775.1). Classification (GTDB taxonomy): domain Bacteria; phylum Actinomycetota; class Coriobacteriia; order Anaerosomatales; family Anaerosomataceae; genus JBASNZ01. The sequence continues at coordinate 41,171 of JBASNZ010000085.1, forward strand.
GGCCATGAACGCGGAGTACGGCAGTCGGTTCGTCGAGCCGTTCCCCGCGCGTTCCACGGTCGCCGTTGCCGGGTTGCCGCTCGGAGCGCGAGTAGAGATCGAACTTGTAGCCACCAGGCCGGAAACGACGACTGGCTGAGGCACACTACCTGGGATGTGTTGCGCATGAAGGATCAAGACACGGCGGTCGTGTTCTGCGAGGGCAATTTCGGCACGGACGACGGCAAGACGGCACATGGTCTGGTCCGCCATTCCGACAAGTACGCGATCGTGTCGGTGATCGATAGCACCAAGGCGGGGCTCGACGCCGGCGAGGCTCTCGGCGAGGCGCCGAACGGGATCCCGATCTGCGCGGACCTAGATGATGCGATCGCGCACGCTGAGAGCCAGCCCGGCTTCTTCATCTTAGGGATGGCACCTTCCGGCGGAATGCTCTCGCCGGTCGAGCGCGGCGTCGTGCTCGATGCCATCAGCCGGGGGATGAATGTCATCAACGGCCTCCACGAGTTCCTCAACGACGATCCTGAGTTTGCGGCAGCGGCCGAGGCGCACAACGTGACGATCACCGACATCCGGCACCCGCGCGACAAGAAGCACCTCCGCATGTTCACCGGCCGCATCTCCTCGGTCACGTGTCCTCGGATCGCGGTGCTCGGCACCGATAGCGCGATCGGCAAGCGGACGACTGCGATGATCCTCACGCGGGCACTGAACGCCCGCGGAATCAAAGCCGTCATGGTCGGTACCGGGCAGACAAGCCTCATCCAGGGCGTCCAGTACGGCGTGGCGCTCGACGCCATCCCGTGCCAGTTCGGGTCGGGCGAGATGGAGTCCACGGTGGTGGAGGCGTTCGAGGGCGAGCATCCGGACGTGATCATCATCGAGGGCCAGGGCGCGCTCAGCCATCCGGCCTACGTGTCATCGACGTTCATCCTGCGGGGGAGTCGACCAGATGCGGTCATCTTGCAGCACGCTCCCGCACGGGCGGCGCTGGGCGATTTCCCCGACGTGCCGATGCCGACGCCCGCAAGCGAGATCCACCTGCTCCAAACCTTCGCCGACACTCGTGTCATCGGCCTGACGATCAACCACGAGCACATGTCAGAGACCGAGATCGACGACGCCATCAGCCGATACGAGTCCGAGCTGGGAATCCCCGTGAGCGATGCGCTCGCCCGCCCGGAAGTCCGGCTGGTGGACATGGTCTTAGCGGCGTTTCCCGAGCTTGAGAGACGGCTACTGGGTAGGTAGTTGAGCGCGGAGGAACTCGAAGGCGTTGGAGAACGCGAACTTCTCGGCGAGGGCGGGACCGTAGTGGGCGCCGATAGCGTCGAGCAGTCCACCTAGTGAGGCGTGATCGCCGATCTCACCCATGGCGGCCACACCCCAGTCACTCCCGATCGACACGGAGTCCTCCCCACTTACTGCCGCGATCCGGTCGATGTGGCGCAGTGCCTCATCGATGGAGCCGCGGCCCAGGAAGTCCGGGTCGAAGGCGAGACCGATCAGTCCCCCGTGTGCCCCGAGTGCGCGCAGCTGGTCGTCGGTGAGGCCCCTGGGATGGTCCCCGATCGCACGACAGAACGAGTGGGTCACGAGTACCGGCGACGTGTACAGATCGAGGGCCTCGAAGAAGCCGGCCCCGTTGAGGTGGGCAAGGTCGAGGAAGAGCGGACTCTCTGCCAGGGCCATGACCAGTCTACGGCCGGCGGGTTTGAGTGGCGCCGCGCCGTCGTCGTAGCAGCTGAATCCGTAGTCGGTCTCATAGTTCCAGGTCAACGACAGGCTACGCAGGGAGTGCTCGGTCCACAGCAGGTCGAGTGCGTCGGGTTCGATCGCGGGCAGGTTGAAGCCCTCCGAGTGGGGCAGGACCCCCGTGCGGCCGTCCTCTGCATCCAGATCCTCGACGGTCGTGACAAGGCATAGGGCCGAGTCGTTGGACCGAAGCAGTCCCTGGTGCGCCTCGAGTTGCTCGAGCAGGTGACTCTCGGGACTGTGCGGGTAGAGCGATGACCAGACTGCGGCAGCGTGTGACGAGCCGGTCAGGTAGCTCGCGCCATAGGTGGGAAAGTCGCCGTTGAGCTGCGCCACACCGGACAGCATGTCCTGGTGCAGGTCGATGAACCGGGTCTTGTGAAGCCTGGTGTGCGGCAGCACCACGTGCACCTGCGCAGTCTCTCGCTCTCGACATCTCCCCGCTCTGCACTGTGTCTAGCGAAAAGGGTTCCAACCTCCCGGCGGGTTGCGTCTGCTGGCGGAGGGGGTGGGATTCGAACCCACGAGCCCTTGCGGGCCAACGGTTTTCAAGACCGTCGCATTCAACCACTCTGCCACCCCTCCGCGGGTGACCACCGTGTCGCACAAGGCGCGCTCACCGGCGGCGTTAGTGTAGCATCAGCACCATGGAGGCCGACACCACATACATGGCGCTGGCGCTTGACGAGGCTCGCATCGCCGGCGGGGCCGGCGAGGTGCCTATCGGCGCCATCGTGGTCTGCGACGGGGCGGTGGTGTCCCGGGCCCACAACACGCGCGAGACTGACACCGACCCCACCGCTCACGCTGAGCTCGTCGCGATCCGCGAGGCATCGCAGCGCCTGAAGCGGTGGCGCCTGTCTGACTGCACCGTGTACGTCACCCTGGAGCCGTGTCCCATGTGTGCCGGCGCGATGCACCAGGCGCGCATCGAGCGGCTTGTCTACGGAGCGCCCGATCCCAAAGCCGGCGCGGTGGGCACACTCTACGACCTCTCCAGTGACGATCGGCTCAACCATCGCTTCGCCGTGACGAGCGGCGTTCTGGCCGAGGAGAGCGCCGCGCTACTGAAGGCGTTCTTCGGGAGACTCCGCACCAAGACCGAGTGATCCAGCGCACTACCGTTGAGTGTCCTGACGTGACGGCCGACACTACGAATGTTGCACGTTCGTCCGATATACGGTTGCATGAGGCGGAATGCGCGGCCAGAAGAACGGGAGAGCGTCAGTGAACCCTGGACGAACGGTAGTTGTTGCGGCAGCGCTCACAATCGCGCTGCCCTCCGCGGCGTACGCCAACGAGATCACTCCGGTGCAGGAGGGCGTGAGCACCGTCTCCGGGGTCTTTGCGCTCGTGATCGCAGCGGTGCTCCTGGTTGAGATGCTGTCGCTTGCAAAACTCGCTTCTGGCTCCGCGATCGCCAACAACATCACGTACGCTGTTCTTGCGGTCGCGTGCCTGGCCACGTCCGTACTTGTCGGCTGGATCGCCCGCTACGTTCCGGCCGGATTCACCTCTGAGCAGGCGCGGCTGGGCGCCGATCTGCTCGCCCTCGCCGCCATGGTGCTGTTCCTTGTGTACTTCCTCCGCGTGAGGCGAGCGATGTCCAGGTTTCTAAGACGCCTCTCGGGAATGGAGCAGGACATGGTAGGCGCGCTCGATCCCGACACCGATCTCGAGGTACCGGGAGAGGACACCGTTGGCTAACCTTCTGGCCCAGCGTATCGAAGAGGTGATCCGTCCCATTGTGGGAACGGTGCTGGCCACGGTGTCCGTCGATCTGGAATCGAAGCGCATCGGGAAGAACCCCGAGACGATCACGCGCCTTGACTTACCCGACATCGCGGACAACCTGGCCCAGCAGTTGCGACTGGTCGTTGGGCCCGATCTTGCGGGTGCCGCCGCGCAGAAGGTTCGGGAACTGGCCTAGGTATCCGCACTGATGGTCCCGGTACTTCTGCTCTCGCAAGGTCCCTGCAGATCCCGGTCCGTCATCCGGACGCCCGCCTGTAGTGTGATTGCCGCGACGGCCGCACGTGGGTATACTCGCGTTTGCGCCGCGCGCCAGCGCAGGAACTGGAGAGTTGTCCGAGTGGTTGAAGGAGCACGACTGGAAATCGTGTGTGCGGTGTTGAACCGTACCCAGGGTTCGAATCCCTGACTCTCCGCCAGAAACGTAGACCGGCTCAAGCCGGAGACATATCGCAGATACACAACGGCCGGCCCTCGGGTCGGCCGTTGTGTATCTGCGGGGACCTGCGCCTGTCACGTCTGTTCGAGGATGAGCGCCTCGTTCGGCTGTAGCGTCAGTTCGCAGCTGCGTTCGAGCCCCTCGGAGGAGTGGGTCGAAAGCACGGTCTTCCACGTGCGCCCGCTGCCCACGCTCTCAGGGATCCTCACGTCGGCCTTTCGCGAGCTGAAGTTGAGCAGCACGGCCAGCCGTTCGTTACCGGAGCCTCGGGCATATGCGAACACCGTGCTTGGCCCGACGTCGAGTCCCCGGTACGTGCCCTCCGCCAGCGCTCGCTTCTCCCTCCGGAGGTGGATCAGTCGGCGGTACCAGCTGAAGAGTGAATCGGCCGTGCCTTGTTGGGCCTCCACGTTGCGGGTTGTGTACGAACCGTCCACCGGGAGCCAGGGCGTGCCCGTGGTGAAGCCCGCGTTCTTCTCGCCGTTCCACTGCATCGGAGTGCGGCAGCCATCCCTGCTCACGCCGAGCGGCCAAAACTTGGGACCCAAGGGGTCGTTCATCTTCCGTCGCGGAACGATGCTCTCGGGCATGCCGATCTCTTCGCCGTAGTAGATGATGGGTGTTCCGCGTAGCGTCAGCAGCATCGCGGCCGCAACCTTGGCTCGCGCCTCGGCAACTCCACGCGCGCCAAGTCGCGTGAAGGCGCGTGTGAGGTCGTGATTGTTGAGGTAGTAGCAGGGCCATCCGCCAGGCGGCAGGTTCTGCTCCAGCCATTCGACCGAGCCGCGGAATCCCGCAGCGCTCCACTTCTGCCGGATGAAGTCGAGGTAGAACGACAGGTGCAGCCGGTCGGTGCCGTCGCCGAGGTACGCGATGCAGTCCTCCGGTCTGTCCGAGCATACCTCACCCATGAGCGCCCGGTCGCCGTGCTCATCGGCGAGTCGTCGAAGATCTCGGGCGACCTCGAGGCTCTCGGGCTGCGAGAAGTCGTGCAGATGCTTCTGCGCCAGGTAGGGGCGCAGGCCGAACAGCCGCCCGGGATTGTCTCGGAGTTGCTCGTCCTCGTACAGGAAGTTGATGAGGTCCAGGCGGAAGCCGTCGACACCCTTGTCCAGCCAGTACCGAACCACCCCGAGCATCTCCCGGCGTACCTCGGGATTGCGCCAGTTGAGGTCGGGCTGGAAGGGGAGGAATGCGTGGTAGTAGTACTGCCCGCTGTCGTCGTCGTACTGCCAGGCGCTTCCCTCGACCACGGCGAGCCAGTCGTTGGGAGGCTTGCCCGGCGTCCGTCCGTCCCGCCAGATGTACCAGTCGCGCCGGGGATTGTCGCGCGAGCTCTTAGACTCGACGAACCAGGGGTGCTCCGATGAGGTGTGGTTGAGAACCAGGTCCATCATCACGCGCATGCCCCGCTCGTGGCACGCGGTCAGCAGCTCCTCGAAATCCTGCATAGAGCCAAAGCCCGGGTTGATCGAGTAGTAGTCGCTGACGTCGTAACCGAAGTCGCCCAGAGGAGATGCGTTGATCGGCGTGAGCCAGATGGCATCCACTCCCAGAGACGAGGTCGTTCCGCCATTGAGGTAGTCGAGCTTGTCGATGATCCCGCGAAGATCGCCCCTGCCGTCGCCGTCGGAGTCGGCGAAGCTGGGCACGGCGATCTGGTAGATGACGCCGGTCTTCCACCACGGCGATCCTGGCATCTCACACCCCACTTTCGGCCCCATACTACTCCTACGCGGAGAACCGGGATGCACCGTCGGCCAGGGCATATGCGGGGGTACAAGCCCGAGTCTCGTCCCGCACTGTCCGGTCGTCGCCACGCCTTCAGGACCAGCCGCCGCCTCACGTACGCGAGACGTGCTAAACTACCGTCTCGCGGCGCCCGAACAGGCGCGCAAGCACCCCTGCGGAGGGGTGGCAGAGTGGTTGAATGCGGCAGTCTCGGAAACTGTTTAGCGGGTATCCCCCGTTACGAGGGTTCGAATCCCTCCCCCTCCGCCACACAAGAGACACAACGCGGAATCGACGTTCACTTCCATCTCGCGGAGGCTCTGGAGGATGTCCTCGGGCATGATGTTGTCGAGATCAAGCGACACTCCGGTCCCGCTCATGGTTCAGTCGATCTGGTCCACCGCTCACTTCGGGACACGGCGGCGGGATGCTGATCGTCGAGCCGCATCAACGGCCTGATTCCTGGTCGGCTGCTATGGGTGCGCACAACTCGGGAACCATCAACCCATGGCTCAGAAGGAGGCACGCGTCCTTGTGACGGTCATCGTCGCACCCTACCAGCGGCGGCTGATACAGCGCCCGCGCCCTCCGGTACGGGGAGGCGCTCTGTGAGAGACGCTTCAGGAGCCACCATCACCACGGAGACCGGCACGAAGTACTGGACGCATCCGGTGAACGAGGTGCTGGGCGACGTTGGGTCGAGCCCTGACGGACTCTCAGCCGCGGAGGCCGACGCGCGCCTGGCCGCCAACGGTCCGAATGCGCTCGCGGGCGACTCGCGTTCGCGCGGGTTGAGGCTGCTGATATCGCAGTTCACGACTCCGATCGTCCTGATCCTCATCGGCGCCACGGTTCTCTCGTTCGTCTTGGGTGACGCGACGGACTCGGCCATCATCCTGGCGATCGTCCTGGCGAGCGGACTTCTCGGGTTCTGGCAGGAGCACAGCGCCGGACGCACGATAGACGCACTCATCGCGCAGATCCGCGCGACCGCGCGCGTCCGGCGCGACGGCGCGGAGATAGAGATCCCGACCGCGGACGTCGTTGTCGGCGACGTGTTGGTGCTGCTTCCGGGCACCGTGATCGCGGCAGACGGGCGCGTGCTGGCGTCTGACGGGCTCCTGCTCGATCAATCCGCGCTCACCGGTGAGTCGTACCCCACCTTTAAGCACACCGAGCCTGACCCGGCAGACACGTCCTTGGGCGAGCGCCGGGCCGCAGTGTTCATGGGCACGCACGTATTGAGTGGGACCGGCTCCGCCGTAGTCGTTCGCACGGGTGCGTCGACCGAGTTCGGGAAGGTGTCGGGGCACCTTGGGAGTCGCGCCGCGACCACCAGCTTCGAGCGAGGGGCCACGGCCTTCGGCATGCTCCTGGTGCGCTGGATGGTCGTGCTGGTCACCGGTGTCTTCATCGTCAACCTCGTTCTGCACCGCCCGATCATCGACTCGCTGCTCTTCTCGCTGGCGCTTGCGGTGGGGCTGACGCCGCAGCTTCTGCCGGCGATCGTCGCCATCAGCCTTGCCAAGGGCGCCAAGCGCATGGCTGACGAACAGGTCATCGTCAAGCGGCTCGACGCGATCGAGGACTTCGGCTCGATGACGATGCTGTGCACCGATAAGACGGGGACGATCACAGAAGGGGCCGTGCACCTTGAGGCCGCCCTTGACCTCGACGGGGTCGCCGATACGGACGTGTTCCGCCTCGCGTACCTGAACGCGTCGCTCCAGCGGGGATTCCCCAACCCGCTCGACCTTGCGATCACGGGCGAGACGGCTCCGGAGGCGGGCGCGACCCTTATCGATGAGGTTCCCTACGACTTTGCCCGCAAGCGGTTGAGCGTGCTGGTGGATGACGCGGGAACGCCTGTCCTCATCACCAAGGGCGCGTTCTCGAGTGTGGTCGGCGTCTGTGAACGAGCCCGGTCGGGCGAAGACATCGTCGACATCGCCACGGTGCGCGTTGCGCTGGAGCAGCGGTTCGAAGAGATGAGCTCACAGGGGCTCCGCGTGCTGGGAATCGCAATGCGCGAGTTGCCGGGGGCAACCGGGGCGACCGCGGCGGACGAAACGGGGATGGTGCTTCGCGGTTTGCTGACCTTCGCCGACCCCTCCAAGCCGACGGCCAGAGCCGCGATCGACGATCTGGCCGGTCTGGGCGTCTTGGTCTCGCTAATCACAGGGGACAACCGCCTGGCCGCCAGGCATACGGCCACCGCCGTCGGGCTGCCCACCGACACGATCCTCACCGGTGAGGACGTCGAGCGCCTAACCGACGAGGAGCTTCCGGCCGCGCTGGTCTCGGTGCGGGTCTTCGCCGAGGTGGAACCGCTGCACAAGGAACGGATCGTGCGAGCGCTTCGCGCTTCGGGCCAGACCGTCGGGTTCCTTGGCGACGGCATCAACGACGCGTCGGCGCTACACGCCGCGGACATCGGGATCTCGGTGGATACCGCTGTGGATGTGGCGAAGCAAACGGCCGCGATCGTCTTGATGGACAAGAGCCTCGACGTGGTCGCCGATGGCATCAGGCTCGGGCGGCAGACATTCGCCAACACGCTCAAGTACGTGCGCGTGACGATCAGCGCGAACTTCGGCAACGTGCTGAGCATGGCCGCCGCATCGGCGTTTCTGCCCTTCCTGCCGCTGCTCCCGAGGCAGATACTGCTGCTCAACTTCCTCTCGGACATGCCTGCCACCACCATCTCGACCGACGCTGTGGACGAAGAGCAAACGGTGTGTCCCGAGGTGTGGGACATCCGGGGCGTCCGGACCTTCATGATCGGGTTCGGGCTGCTGAGCTCGGTGTTCGATATGCTCACGTTCCTCAGCCTGCGGGTGCTGTTCCACGCGCCCGAGGCGCTGTTTAGGAGCGCCTGGTTCATCGAGTCGACCGTGACCGAGCTGGTGGCGATGCTCGTGCTCAGAACCGGACGGCGCTTCTGGCGCAGCAAGCCGAGCACGGCACTGATGCTGTCAAGTCTCGCGGTGTTCGTGGTGACGGTCGCGCTTCCGTTCTCTCCGCTCGCCAAGTCCCTCGGTCTCACCGGAGTGGGAGTTCCCGTGCTCGGGGTCTTGGCCGCACTCACCGTGTTGTACGTCCTCGGGAACGAAGTGCTCAAGGCGTGGCTTGCCAGGACCGAGGCGGAATCAAGCCGGCGTGCGAAGTGAGACGCGAGCGCCTCTAGTGTCCGACGACCAGGAGTCCGCCGATTCCGACGACGAGTATCAGCAGGACGACGATCGAGTCCAGGCCGAGGCGCAGATGGTCATGCTCGGGCCGCACGATGATCGCGCCCGCGTAGACCATCGTCATCAGCACCGACACGCCAGCCAGCCAGCTGTTGGCAACGCCCGCCCGGGCAAGGACGGCCGAGCCCGCGATGAGGTCGGCCACCGCGAACAGCGTCAGCTGGAACGCGTTGCCTCCAAAGATGTCGCCCATCGCCAGCTGGTGGTCGCCAAGTCGTACGGCGGCGATGCCGGTGCTGATCTCGGGCAGCGCGCTGGCCACGGCGAGTATGGTCGCTCCGAAGAGCAGGCCGTTCATGCCGGCGCGGGCGGCCAGCAATCCCGAGGCGACGGTGAGCGCCCACCCCGCGCCGAGCGTGACGAGTGATCCCGCGAGAAAGACCGCGAGCACCCGTGCTGCGCTCCACGCCGCGAACGGGTGTACGACCACCGGATGGGGGATGCGCCTGTGTGGACGCCCCGGCTTGCTGCCGGGCATGTGAACGTCCCACTTGGGGGAGTTTCGCACCGTGTTGAGCAAGAACATGCCGCCTACCCACACGACCACGATCGCGATCGAAGCAGGGCTCATCCGCAGCACGATGGCGCTTGAAGGCAGGAGGGCTCCGAGCAGTGCGATGGACGTGACGGCGATGACGAGGAGCGCCTCGAGGACGGGTACCAGCGAGCCGACCATGTAGCTCAGGGGCTTCTTCTCGATCACGAAGTAGTCGCAGATGGCCAGGACCGCGGTCTGTATGGCTATGCCGCCAAGAAGGTTGCCGGCTGCGAGGTCCAATTGGTGCGAGAACGCGGCCGTGATGGTGATCGCGGCCTCGGGCAGCGTGCCGGCGACGGCGAGCAGCAGCATACCGCCGAACGTCTCGCCGAGCTTCCAACGGTCATCGAGCGAGTCGGTCGCCCGCGCCAGGTAGAGCCCCGCAGCAAGTGTCACGCCCGCGCTTCCGGCGAACACAAGCCACAACAAGGGGGTTGAGAGCGTACTCATGAGACGAGTATGACCCGTTGGCCCGGCGATGTCCCCGTGGCATTCTGGAGGAGTGACCGTTACCCATGCGAACGGAGTCGTGAGATGGACAGAACACTCATCACCGATGAGATAACCAAGGCGATGCGCGAGCACGACAAGCCGCGCCTGGCGATCCTTCGGCTGGTCAAGAACGAGATCGACATCAAGGAGAAGGAGTCCGGCGTCGAGCTCTCCGGAGAAGATGTGGTCGCGACCTTTAAAAAGGTCCTGAAGCAGACGGGGGAGACGCTTGAGGGCTCGATCAAGGTCGGCACGAACCCCGAGCGTACCGAACTCCTACGCACGCAGATCGAGATACTCAACGGCTACCTGCCCAAGCAGGTCACAGGCGATGAGCTGGTTGCCGTGGTCGAACGCGTACTGGCACAGGGGGAGTTCGCCGGCAAGCGCGACATGGGCCGCGCGATAGGCCTGGTCGTGGCCGAGGTCGGTGGCAACTGCGACAAGGCCGAAGTCGCCAAGTTGGTGGGGGAGCGCCTGGCATAGCCTGGTGAGGGTCGAGTTGCGGCGCTTCGGGGCAGTGTTCGCCCGTTCGGGGGCGAAGACGTTCTTGGTATATTCAAGGGGTATGACACAACTGCGACTTGGAGGCGGGCATGGCACGAGTGGTCGGGCGTCTGCACGTGATCGCGGGATGCATGAGCAGCGGCAAGACGGGGGAGCTTATCCGCCTTCTCTCGAGGCATGCGGTCATCGGCGACCCGATCATCATCTACAAGCACCGTATCGACTCGCGCGACGGTTCCATGGCCCGCTCGCGTATGGGCACCGAGATGGAAGCGCGCGTGGTGGATTCGGCGGCCGAGATCGACGGCGAGGGCTGCCGGGTAGTCGCCATCGAGGAGGCGCAGTTCTTCGGCGAGGAGCTTGTGCCGGTCGTTCGTGACCTGCTCAAGAGGCGGCATCTGGTGTACGTGACCGGCCTCAACCAGGACTTCAGGGGGGAGCCGTTCGGTGTCATGCCCACGCTCATGGCTCTCGCCGATGAGATATCCTTGCTCACCGCGATCTGCCAGAAGTGCCACGGGGTGGCCACCCGCACCCAGCGCATCATCGACGGTGCGCCCGCGCCATGGAGCTCGCCACTGATACTGGTTGGGGGCGCCGACTACTACGAGGCGCGCTGTCCCGACTGTCACGAGGTTCCCGGCAAGCCCGGAGAATAGCCGCGGAGCAACCTAAGTGCCACAGCAGGGTAGTCATGCCGCCGCTATGAGGCCGGCAGAGCGGTGCGGTGGCAGGGGGTCTTGTAGACGCGGGCGGCAAACCCGGCGCGTCCGAGCGACCGGACTATCTGCTTGACGTTGGCGAGTCGCTCGTCATACAGGACCGAGACCAGATGCAGCGACCTGATCATCGCCACGTCCTCGACACCTTCGATGAGCCGTACGAGCATCTCGATGAATGCCTCTTCGTGCCCGTCGCACGGCGACGTGAGTGTGAGGTGAACGGCCTTCATGGTTTTCTCCTTGGGCAGTGACGCGACTCGGGTCGCATCGACGGAACGGGGCGAGTGGTCTTTAGCCCAGTGCCGCCTGCCCTCGGGTCCGCGAGGCCCGTGGGGCGAAGAGTGTGAAACAACGTTACCTGAGCCGCGGACGCCAGTGTCGCGGTCTCGTCATGCGCGCTACCGGGTTCCGGACCCGGCGCCACGAGTCCGCCGACGAGAGCGAAGGCAACCGCGACGATCGTGAGGGCGCCAATGACCCTGACCAGGCGGGTCCTCGAATGCGCGGGCGTGTGGGGCGGTGTGTCCATGTATCAAAGGTGCCCGTGACTTGTGCAGGACCTGTCGGCGACATGTGGAGACGGGTTGAAGGTTCGGCAACGTGCCACACCGACACGTCCGCCGTTGGCCCGGCGGGCGGCCATCATACCGAGTCCGATGAAGACCACTCCCGAGAGGACGCACGCGGGCACGATGCCGAGAACATGCCCTCTCCTCGGCGCTCGGCGAAACGCTACTTGCCGGTGCGTCGCTCGACGTAGGCGTCCCGCTGGCGCACGGCATCGTCCCACGACGAGTACGCCGGATCCTCATGATGATCGGGCAGGCCGTACGTCGTCTTCAGGTAATCGGCGAGAACCGGTGCGACCTTGCGAGCGCCACTGTCGGTCAGGTGGCCGCCATCGAAGAAGTCGGTCTCGTACGAGAGATCCGGGATCATGTCCGGCTGGCTCAGGTCGAGGACGCGAATGTCCGGGTACTCGTCTTTGATCTGGGCCACCGCCACTTCCATCGGGTACGTGTAGCCGCCCGGAGGACCGGTCGGGGTGAGGAACAGCAGCAGTTGAATGTCACGCTCCTCGCACAACCTGGCGATGCGACGCAGAGCGGGCAGATTGTAGTCCACGCCAGCCTCGGCCTCGGCGCGGGCCTTGGCGCCAGGCTCGTACGGCGTAGGAGTGACCTCACGGCTCTGCAGCTTGGGCAGGTAGCCCTTGAGGTACTCGAACTCCTTGTTCTTGCCAAAGATGTCCCAGTCTTCGCGGCTGAGCGAGTCCCAGCGGCTGTGGTACGTCCACAGGTCCACGAGCACGCCGGTCCGCTCACCTTCGGGGGTCGCATTGAGGGCGGCACCGAGTTTGTTCAACGACCACGGCATGTACCCGATGTTGATCTGATGGAACTCCCGGTTAAAGACATCCGGCCGGTACGAGACGCCCGTCATCTCAAGCGCGATCACCTTGGGGCTCTGTGTGCGCAGCGCTTCCCGGATGTAGTAGTACGTGATGGACATGCGCTGCGTCGGGCCACCCAGAACGTACGACGCCACACCGTCACTGGCCCACATGGTGCACGGGTCGACGCCCGTGAAGACGTGCGACGTCCCAAAGAACATCACGTCAAGGCTGTCGCGCGGCTCCGAGCGAAACGCCGTCCATGTGCTGCCGCCCGCATTACCCTTTCGCGAGGGCTTGAGCACGGTGCTCGTTACCTGCAGCGTCACAGCCAGCAGAGCGCAGAAGAGCACCGAGGCGACAAGCCGTCGGATGCGTAGGTGCGTTGTGGCTGATCGGTCCATCTCTCCTCAGAACTTGAAGTAGGCGAAGCTCGAGGCGCTGTAGGTTGCGCCGTAGTAGCCGAATACGACGATGGTGAGCACGAGCGCTATGTACGCCGCCCACCGCAGCGCCACGGGCCTGCGGTAGAGGAGGCCGGGAAGGTCCGTTCGTGTGGAAACGAAGTCCACGCCAAAGACGAAGAGCGCACTCATCCCGGCGACCATCGTCTGCGGCTTGGACAGCCCGAGGTGCAGGAACGTACCATCCGAGAGCACACCGGTTGTCGGGAAGAACATCCGCGGCAGGATATAGAGCGCGTCGGTGAGCGACTCGGCCCTGAAGAACACCCACGCGACGCTGATCAGCGAGAACGTGATGACGATCTGCACCAGTCCCCACGCCGGACCGTCGCGGTCGATCTTGAGCGCACCGGCCACCCGCGTGCGGATGCCCGAGGTGAGGTCGCCCAGGATCTGGTACGCGCCGTTGAGGAGTCCCCACACTATGAAGGTGTATCCCGCGCCGTGCCAGAGTCCACTGAGGAGGAACACGGCCAGGATGTTGACGTACCGTCGAACCTTTGAGACGCGACTGCCGCCGAGCGGGATGTACACGTAGTCCTTGAGCCATTCCATGAGCGTCATGTGCCAGCGGCGCCAGAACTCCTTGACCGAGCGTGCGAAGTACGGTCGGTCGAAGTTGCGCGCGAGGTCGACACCGAAGAGCCGTGCCGATCCGCGGACGATGTCGGTGTATCCGGAGAAATCGCAGTAGATCTGGACCGCGAAAGCAAGGGTCGCGATGAGCAGCACGAGGCCGTGCGTTCGCCCCGGCCAGGCCTGCGGATCGCCGTAGACGGTGTTGACGATGACGCCGAGCGGGTCGGCGACGAGGAGCTTCTTGAAGAAGCCCCAGCCCATCAGGAGCAGCGCGGAACGCATGTCTTCGTACGAGAAGCGGCGCTTCTCGGCGAGCTGGGGGAGCAGTTGGCCGCCACGCGCGATCGGGCCGGCGGTGACGTGCGCAAAGAAGCTCACGAAGAGCGCGTAGGTGAGCAGATTCCGCTCGGCCGAGATCCGGCCACGATGGACGTCAACGAGATAGGCGATCGTCTGGAACGTCCAGAACGAGACTCCCACCGGAAGGGCGAGGCGCAAGAGTGGAAGCGTGGCCGAGACCCCCGAGAAGGTCAGCAGGTCGCGAACCACCGACGATGCGAACGACGCGTACTTGAAGACCGCCAGAACACCGACGACGAGGACGATGGAGACCACGAGCGCGCGCTTGCCGTCCACCGGATCGCGCGCACTCTGTATGCACCGCCCGCCCACATAGCCGATGAGCACGACCACAAGCAGAACGACGGTCCAGGCGGCCGACAGGCTGTAGTAGAACGCGATGCTCGTGGCAAGCAGCCAAATGGTCCGGGAGCGCACGCCGGGCAGCGTGTAGTAGACGGCGACGCCCACCGCGAGGAAGAGCATGTAGGCGACCGAGGTGAACTGCACGCTTCTCCTCTCCGGGCACGGGTGTCGCGACGGTGGATTCTAGCATGCCGGAACGCCGCCACGCATGCGAGCACCCCGCCGGCCGAAGCCGGCGGGGTGCTCGTGTCGCGCGGGTCTACTGAGTCGTGATGGGTTACTGCAGGGCCATACTTATCGCGTTGTAGACCCCGTTGCTTACCGCGGATGTGCCTCCAAAGACGTACGACTGCATCACCGCTGCCTTGTTGGCACCGAGGAAGGCAGACGTCTCGGCGGGCAGGCTGGTGCTTGAAGTGAGCAGCATCGGGCCGCCAAGCCTACCCATGGCCGGACCGCCGGTGAGCGCGTCGGTTGCCGTAGCCGCGACACCGATAGTGGTGTACGCGAGCCAGCCGTCGGTCTTCGCGCGGGTGGCGAATGCCACAGCGGTCGAGTACCTGTTGGCCCCGGCGATACGGTCGCCCGCGGGCACGCCGAGCGTCGTAGCCACTCCCGAGCTCACAGCAGTCGTTCCGCCCACGATGTACTTGCGCGTGATGCCAAGCGTCGTGATCGCGTTGCTCGTTGCGGCAGGCACGGTGGCGGAGCCGACCAGCAGAATCGGATAGTGCACCTTGGCCGCGGCTGGAGATGCCGTGAGCGCGTCGAAGATATTGGTCGTGTTGGCGCCATTGACGATGAAAGCCGACGTCGGGAATGCGGCGCCAAGGACGGTCTTCATACGCGTCGCCACGTTCGCTGCCGTTGCGTACCGGTCGGCGCCCGATGGGACGCGCTCGACGCTCGTGACGCCGGGGACAGTGGCAAGCGATGCCTGAACCGCGTTGGATACCGCCATCACACCACCAACGATGTGCACCGAGATGCCGTCAGGCATGGCGATGAGCGCGTTGCGGGTGGCTGCGGGAAGCGTCGTCCGGCTCGTTAGGAGGAGCGGGCCGCCATAGGCGCCGGCAAGGCCGGACGCCGAGAGCGCGTCCACTTGAGATGCGTCTTCGCCCGCCGCGATGACAACGTGCGTGACTCCTGTCCATGACGGGTATGCCACAAGTCCCGAGTTGACCGCGGTCGCGTATCGATCGGTCCCGCTCACCCGGATCGGCGGCGAGAACGGCAGGCCGATCAGTACCGCGTTGGATGCGGTTTCACCGGAGACGTTGTAGGCGACCACGCGATATCGGTACGCGGGGTGCGTGGCCGTGTTGCTCGTGGTCGTATCGGTGTACGTGGTCGTGTTGGCGAGTGCTTCACCGATGGTCACGTACGCGCCGAGCGTGCCGTCAGGTGCGTAGGTCGCACGCTGCACGTGGAAGCCGATCTCGTTGGTGGGATCACCAAGCGTGGCAGGTGCGTCTGCCGGAGTGGGATCGACCCAGGTAAGGTCGACCGGGGCACCCGGCGTGCCCGATGCCACGAGCGAGACCGCACCCGGAACGGCGGTTGCCACTTCGAGTGAGATCGGACGCATCATCTCCATCTCTTCATGGCTGAGGATGTGGCAGTGCCACATGTACTCCCAGCCGAAGTTATAGATGTCGTTCTGGATGGGTGGGTTGAAGAGCTGTCCGGTGTTGGGGTCGAGGTTGGAGAAGCCCATCGTGGAGCCAAGCGGCATCGTCGGGTCGAGTGGCCTGACGCTTTCGGGGACGCCGAAGGGGATCTTCGGTGCGATCGGCCTGAGAGCGACGATCGTGTCCTCGAGCGGGCTCACCCGGACGGTGTCCTTCCAGCCGAGCTCGTTATCGTCGGGGTACCTCAAGAAGCCGTCCCAGCCGACACGGTTGATGAGCTGGACGTCGAACAGGTGGAAGTGGATCGGGTGGGTGTCGACGCCGTTGTGGGTGATCTTCCAGATCTGCGTCCCATCACCGAGCACCGGCGTGAGAGGCTCCATCGCGTCGGTGAGGTTCTCCGTGGACGGATCTATGTAGTTGAGCAGGAGGAAGTTCTGGTTCACCGCGTTTGTGCCCGGCATCTCGAGCCCGAGCTTGCCGCTCATCCTGCCGTACTGGTCGAACGTTTCACCCTGCTCGTCCTGGATCGCCTTGGGCTCCAGCGGGAACGTCACCGTGCGGCCGTCAAGGGTCTTGTAGGTGAGCTCGGTGTCGAAAATGCGCACGTACTGGTCCGCCGGGAACGAGGTGGCGTACGTCGAGTCGTAGCGAGCGTCGGGAACGATGATCGGGTTCTGAGACTCCGCGAACACGCCCTGCGTGGTTGCCGTGGAGGCGAATGCCGTCTCAAGCGCGGCAAGGTCGAACGAGGCCGCCGGCGTGATGTCCGCAACCTGGATCTGCATGATCGTTCGCGTATTCGGACCAAAGCCGATCTCGGCGCCCTTCGTACCGCCGGTATCGGTCAGGTCTGGTGCGCCCGTGAAGTAGTCCAGGCGTGGGTCCCGAGCCGGGAATGCGGCGGGGGCGTCGTTGTACAAGATGAGTGTCTTGCCAGCGTACTTCGAGAAGTCGATGACCACATCGGCCCTTTCGGCGGGGCCGAGGAGCATCGTGTGCAGGTCGACGTTACCGGCGTTGAACACGGTCGGATCCGCGACCCATGTGATCGGCTGCTGGCCGAAGACGGCCGGCTTGGGCAAGAAACCGCCCTCGGTCGCGATCTGGATCCAATCGGGACCGACGGTTGTCGGATCAGGCACGCCGCCCTCGCGCCCATCCGTGGGCCAGGTCTCCGGGAATCCCGTGGTGATCGCGGCGGGAACCATCTTGACCTCGGTGTTGAGGCGTCCGTCGGCCGAGACCGTGCTGGTGTCGGCTTCGTAGAGCTGCAGGTTCCAGAACCGGTCGCTGGCCGCGTTCAGGATACGGAGGCGATAGGACTTCGGGTCCACATTGAGCGTCGGGTACACGGCGCCGTTGACCACCGGCGTGTCGTGGAAAGCCTCCATGCCCATCGAGTTATCCGGCGTGCCCGGATTGAGCTTGTACTCCCAGGGTGCGTTTATCGGGTCGTAGAGCGGGTTCGCCACCGGCGGGAACTCGATGTCGGTCGTGGGTGGCCAGAACCAGGGGCCATAGTGCCAACGCCCCATCGCGTTGACACCCGAGATGTCCGCGGGGTTCTGGGCGGGCATATAGACGTGCGGGAACCACAGGTCGCCGGTGTGCGGCGTGCCCGGAGTGATGCCCCAGTCCCAGGTGGGATCGGTCGTCGCGATCGTGCTTGCGTCCACGAACGTCTTGTCCTGGATGATCAGCGGGATCTCATCGGCGGGGATGGTTCCGTCGGCGATGAGCCGCTGCTCGGTGTCGTCGGTGATGAAGTAGCCGGCGGCCTCGCCCGCGTATACGTTGAGGCGGGTGATGCCGTAGGTGTGGTCGTGGTACCAGAGCATCCGGGCGCTTTGCTGATTGCTGTAGAAGAGCGTCATCGAGCCATCGCCGGGATCCGGCATGTCGGGGACGTTAACGACGCTGACGCCCTTGGGGTAGGGGGTGTTTTCACCCGCAGGCGTGATCCACTGGTGCGGCGTACCGTCGCTGATCCAGACGGTCTTTCCGCCGTGCAGATGGACCGTCGCGCGGTTCTGCGTGTAGTTCATCGGTGTGGCATCCATGCCAAGCGGGCCCATGCCGGCACCCATGACGGTCGTGTCGACCGGGATGAACAGGTCCCCACCGGCTCCGGTGGGGAGCTTGTTGGTGAACTTCACGCGGACGGGGCGATCCTTGGTTGCAAGGATCGTTGGCCCGAGATAGCTGATCGGGTCGGGGATGATGGTGTTGTCACCGGCCCCGTCTGTGCCGTTGTTCACCTGAACGTAGCCGCGAAGCGTGGTCGCGGGCATGTCGGGGTGGAACTGCTGCGTGTATTCACGCAGCTCGATCTCGTAGTAGTCGCTCCCGGGATACGTCGTGGTGTCCGGGTGGGCCACCGAGAGCGACGGCAGCGGCTGGACGAACTTCTTGAGGAGCGGACTGTACGCCCAGTTGGGCGTCATGCCGAAGTAGTCCGGCGTGTCTCCGGGTCCGGGCATCGCCATCGCAGGCTTGACACCCTTGAGGGCGGCCAAATCCTGCTTCAGCTTGAGGCGTGCGGCAGCCGCTTCACGCTCATCCTGCGTGACGCGTGCCGCTGTCTTCTCCCGAACGATTCGAAGGCGCGCCTCTGCGGCCGCCTCCGGACTCACTCCCTTGCTCGTTGCCGCTCCGATGGTCTGCGCCGGGCCCATCACAAGGGCGACCGCTAGCAGCAACGCCATCATTCGCGGCGTTCGGTGAATACTCACCAGTACCCCTCCTTACGTGCGCTCGCTGAATCCTGATAGCAGTCACGTGCGCTTTGTTAACGCGCGTCCTGTATGTCTGCTGGTACCTACCAACGAATGGCGGAGAATCATCCACCAACTGCGGTAGTTTGTGACAAACGGTCACAATGTCGGGCTCAACGTAAGCGTTAAAGTGCGAACGGTGGGCAGCGCGAACAGGCCCGCTGCGCCTGGGTGCATCGAATGAGCGGGGTGGAGCAGGATTGAGTGGCGGAAGCGGGGAGCGGGCGTGCCTAAACGTCGATCTCGGTGGGATGGGATCGCTCGTCGCCGAACCATTCCTCTTCGAAGTCGCCTTCGGCGATCCGGTCGATGTCCATTCGGATGTACTTACCCGTCGCCTCCACGGCGACCGTGCCATCGGAGAGGACGATCTCGCCGCTGCCCTCGAAGAGGCGGCCAGCATCGCGTGTGATCCGCCCGACGGCTCGCACGTCTTCGTCAAGCGGCACCGGCTTGCGGAACCGAACGGAGAGCTCGACGGTGACGCCCCAGGCATCGGGGTCGGCGATGCCGATCGCACGACCGATCGTCTCATCCAGGATGGTGGTCGCGATGCCGCCGTGCAGGCGGCCCGGGTAGCCCTGGTACTCGGCACGTGGAGTGAACACCGCCACGAGCTCGTCGCCATCGACCTCAAGGAATTGCGCGTGGAGTCCCGCGGTGTTCTCGGTGCCGCAGACCATGCACATCCGGCTCACGTTCTGGGTGGTCTTCACGCGACGACTCATGGCGGTCTCCTTCATCTTGGGGATCGCGAATCATCATACACATCGGGAGTGTATGTGCTGCACGCTCATGGCTCGGGGGTGCCGGCGTGTGTGGGACCGTGCCGCAGTTCATGATCCCCGAACCCGCTGACGGAAGCGTGAGTCGTCAGACGTGGACCAGCCAGTGCCCCAACGCCGCGATCTACTGGGCGCGCCAAGGTGTTCTACGCGAACTCAACGGCGGATGTCGAGGAGATCGGCTTTGACGAGTGGGCCGCCAAGCCCGACAAGGTAGAGTATCAGTGGCGAGCGGCGCGTCGTGACCCCACGGCCACTGCCGGTGGTCGCCCGCCTGCAGCTCTCGCACTCGTTCCGGGGAGTCCCATGCTCGCTCATGTCATCGACGAACTCGCGTGCCCACACTGCGGCGCCGCACTCATCGTCGTCGACGCTACGCTGCGCTGCGAAAGCGGGCACTCGTTCGACGTCGCGCGCCAGGGTTACGTGAGCCTGCTGCCGCGGGGCGCGCACGCAGATACCGCAGACACGCCGGCGATGGTTGAGGCGCGCGACGCGTTCCTGGGCGCCGGATACTACGCGCCGATCGCCGGGGCGGTTGCCGACGCGCTCGGCTCCGCGCTCGGCGCTGACGCCTCTGGCTGCGTGGTCGACATCGGCGCAGGCACCGGCTACTACCTGGCACGCGTGCTCGACGGCATGCCCCGACTTGCCGGCCTGGCGCTCGACACGTCCAAGCCGGCGCTCCGCCGGGCCGCTCGCGCGCACGAGCGC
>JBASNZ010000086.1:0-4157 GCA_049657775.1 Coriobacteriia bacterium
TACCCCACTACGTAATGCTATTGGCGGAACGTTCTACTAGTCGGATGAGTGGTATGCAAGCCCGACTATACCCAAAGCCAGCGCCAGTACGCGCCGCCTTCGCAGAGTCTTCACACGATATTCCCTAGAACGCCAGACCCAGGTATCCCAGAAGCGGGGACAGCACGATCCCCAGGAGCAGCGTTGCCGCAACGCACGCTCCGATGGCGGCGACAGCGGCCCACGATCGCTTCTTCTCCACTGCGCCGGGGCGCTCGGCAAAGAACGCCTGCCGCAGCACCTTGAAGTAGTAGCCAGCCGAGACAACGCTCATGAGCACTGCAAAGACGACGAGCGCAGTGCGTCCGGCATCGATGGCCGCCGTGAAGAGCAGCAACTTGCCGAACATACCCACCATCGGTGGCACGCCCACAAGCGACAGCAGAAGTACGACCAGCGACCAGGCGAGGACGGGCCGACGGCCCACGAGCCCGGCGAAGTCGTCCAGACTGGTTCCCTCCTCGGCAGCGACGAGCACGACGGCCATGGAGGGGATCGCGTACGCGATGCTGTAGACGATGGCGGCTGCGAAGGCCGAGGTAGTATCGGCCGAAAGCGCCAACAGCACGTAGCCGGTATGGGCAACGCCGGAGTACGCCATGAGGCGCCTGATGTCGGTTTGCGGGAAAGCTGCGAAGTTGCCGAGCGCCATGGACGCGAGCGCGGCGGCTGCGAGGAACTGCGGCACGGTCTCGACGCTGGGGGCGAGCACGGCGGCAAGGTTCACCATGACCGCCGTGCCGGCGATCTTGGGCACCGTGGAGACGAACGCCACCGAGGCCGCGGGGGCGCCGGCGTAGGCGTCGGGCGCCCAAAAGTGGAAAGGTGCGGCGGACATCTTGGCGAGCAGGCCCACGAACGCGAATACGGCCGCGAACGTCCAGAGCAGCCCTGCGTCGCGCACGTCAGCGAGCGAGGAGAACGCGGTGGACCCGGCGATGCCGAAGAGGAACGAGAACCCGTACAGCAAGAACAGGCTCGTGGTCATCGACAGTAGGAAGTACTTGAGCGCGCCCTCAAGCGTCCTCGCGTCCTCCCGCCGATACCCCATGAGCACGTACGCCGGCATCGTGGCCAGTTCGATCGAGATGAAGAGCGTCACGAGGTCGCGCGCCGACGCCATCAGCATCCCGCCGAGTGCGGCGAAGAGCACGAGCGACGTCATCTCGCGAGAGCGCTCCACGGTGTCGCGCGAACCCGCAAGCCAGAGCAGGTAGACGGCGGTGAGGCCGAGGATGGCGACGCGGGTGACGACCGAGACCTCATCAAAGGCCAGCATCCCACCGCCGGCGATGCCCTCGCGAACACCCATGACGGCCGCGCCGATCGCGCCCACGAGTGCGGCACCCGAACCCAGCCATGCGGCGGAGCGATCGCTGCCGGTGATGCGCTCGGCGAAGAGCGCCGCGAGCGCGGCGGCAAGCACGAGGAACTCGGGCATGAGGGGGGCGAACGCGTTCATGCGCTATGCCCCCGCAAGCCTGGCGACGATCGTCGCCACGGCGGGGTCGACGAAACGAAGGAGCGCGTCCCACCACAATCCGACAGCGAGCGTGAGCGCGGCGAGCGGCACGAGGACGGCGATCTCTCGACCGCTCAGGTCGCGCAGGTCCTTGACGGCGGCTGACTGCGTGCCCAGAACGACGCGCTGCACCATCCACAGGGTGTACGCCGCGGCCAGGAGTACGCCGATCGCCGCGATGACGACCCATGCGGCGGGGATGTCGGACTTCCACGCGCCAAGCAGGCTGAGGAACTCGCCGACAAAGCCGGAGAGACCCGGCAATCCGAGCGATGCGAACGAGGCGAACGCGAGGAACCCGCCCGCAACCGGGATCTGCGCGGAGAGCCCCGACACCTCCTCGATCATGCGGGTGTGGGTGCGCTCGTACACCATGCCCACCAAGAAGAAGAGCATGCCGGTGACGATGCCGTGCGAGAACATGACCGCGACAGCGCCGGTAAGCCCCTCGGCGGTGCCCGAGGCGATGCCGAGCATCACAAAGCCCATGTGGGAGACGCTGGAGTACGCAACAAGCTTCTTAAGATCCTTCTGCGCGAATGCCACGGCGGCGCCGTACACGATCGAGATCGCCGCTAGTGCCGCGATGAACCCGGACCACTCCTTGGCGGCCCCGGGCAGGATCGGCAGCGCGATGCGGATGAAGCCGTAGGCGCCCATCTTGAGCAGGATGCCAGCGAGCAGCACGGATGCCGCGGTCGGCGCCTCGACATGCGCGTCGGGCAGCCAGGTGTGCAGCGGGAAGACCGGCACCTTCACGGCGAAGCCGAGGAAGAATGCGGCGAACACCCACCACTGGAAACCGGCGGGCAGGCCGGATCCTGCAAGCGCCACGATATCGAACGTGCCGCCGGCCGGGTGCACGTAGAGCGCGATGATGCCCACGAGCATGAACACCGAGCCGAAGAGCGTGTACAGGAAGAACTTGATGGCCGCGTACTCCCTCCTCGGGCCGCCCCACGTGCCGATGAGGAAGTACATCGGGACGAGTACAAGCTCCCAGAAGACGTAGAACAGCACGAAGTCGAGCGCCAGGAAGACGCCGTTCATGCCGACTTCGAGCAGCATGAGCATGGCGAAATACGACGTCGGCTTGGTCTCGACATTCCAGGATGCCGCGACGGCAAGCACCGAGAGCAGGGCCGAGAGGAACACCATCGAGATCGAGATGCCGTCAACACCCAGGTAGTACTGGATGCCCACCTGCGGTATCCAGACCGCTTTCTCGACGAACTGCATCCCCGCGGCGGTGTCGAACCCGATCACCATCCAGATCGCGAGCGCCAGATCGACGAGCGTGACGCCGAGCGCTATCCACCTGGCGGCGCCGGAGCGCGACTTGGGCAGCAGCGCGCTGGCGACAGCGCCGAGCAGCGGCAGGAAGACTATGGCCGTGAGCAGCGGAAAGTTCACGGGTCAGGCCCCTTTCACGACGAGCGCCAGCATAAGCAACACGAGCACGGCCACCATCAGGCCTTGATACGTCTGGATGCGTCCCACCTGGATGCGGCGAACGCGGTCACCGGTGGCTCGAACGAACGCCGCGGTGCCGTTGACGGCACCGTCGATAACAGTGCGGTCGAACGCATCCCCCAGATCCGTCGCCACGCGCCATATGGCGCCGGCTCCGTTGACCACGCCGTCCACCACCGTGCGGTCGAACGTCGAGAGCGCCTCGGCGAGGCGACCGTACTGCTTGACGACGAAGTAGTCGTAGGTGAGATCGAAGTACAGCTTGAGCGAGAGCGGATCGTAGACGTAGCTGAACCGCTCCTTGAGCGGCCGGGTGTTGACCACGACGCTCCGCCGGCCGTAGAACCACCAGCCGAGCGTGAGGCCCAGGCCGGCCGTGGCGACAGAGACGGAACCGATGGCGGGGTCCGGCCACGGGATCTCGTGACCGAGGAACTCCCCGAGTGCCGGGCCGGCGAAGCCGATGACCGCGGTGATCGCCGCGAGCACCCCCATGGGGATGAGCATCTCGATGTGCGCCTCGCGCAGGTGATCCTGCTGCTCGGGGCCCGTGAAGACCCTGAAGTACAGTCTCGCCACGTAGAACGCTGTCACGAACGCGGCGGCAAGCGCAATGGCAAGCGCCAGGTACTGGTGCTCGTGGTAGAGCACCGTAAGGATCTCGTCCTTGCTCCAGAACCCCGAGAAGGGCGGCACGCCTGCGAGCGCGAGCGACCCGATGCTGAACACGACGGTCGTGACCGGCATGTGCCTGCGCAGCCCGCCCATCTCGCGCATGTCTTGCGTGTGCGCCGCGTGGATGATCACGCCCGCGCCCAGGAACAGCAGCGACTTGAAGAACGCGTGCGTTACGAGGTGATAGAGACCGGCGGCAAGCCCGCCCGCCCCAAGCGCCACGAACATGTAGCCGAGCTGGCTGATGGTGGAGTACGCCAGCACCTTCTTGATGTCGTGCTGGACGGCGGCGAGCAGCCCGCCCACAAGCGCGGTGATCGCGCCGACGGTGAGCGTCACCGTGAGCGCCACGCCGCTTGCCTCGAAGATGGGCAGCGCGCGGGCCACCAGGTACACGCCAGCCGCCACCATCGTGGCCGCGTGGATAAGCGCCGACGCGGGCGTGGGA
>JBASNZ010000087.1:0-80588 GCA_049657775.1 Coriobacteriia bacterium
CCCTTATTCTCAGCCTCTCGAACGGCTTCGGGGTGCAGGTCGATCAGTTCCAGAACGACGCGCTCTCGCAGTTCCCGGTGATCATCGCGCCGACCTCGATCGAGATGGACGCGGCGACCATGGATGAGATGCGCGGCGAGCTGCCGACATCCCGGCTGACGGGTGAGACCGAGTATGCCGATACGCAGGAGGTCACTCTCTACGATCCGGCAGACGAGACGATCGCCCACGTCAACGTGATCACCGACGAGTACGTCGAGTACGTGCGGGCCATCGATCCGGAGATCTGCAACGGTGTCGGCTACCTGCGCATGGTGGGCATGAACCTGTTGCGCGAGACCGATGACGAGATCGTGCCCGCATCGATCTCGATCGGCACCACGAGCGCAGACAGCATGCAGTCCATGTTATCCGGCGGGGGAGGTGGAGGTCTGTCCAGCATGAGCGGTGTCGGACTCAGCTCCTACCCCGAACCCCTGGACGGCGCCTCCACCCCGTATCTCGAGGAGAACTACGACCTGCTCTCCGGGGAGTACCCCACCGAGATGACCGGTCTGGTGCTGGTTGTCGACAACATGAACCGCCTCGACCGTGCGGTGCTCCAGAAGCTGGGATTCGACGTCGAGGCCGCAGCTGAAGTCCCGTTCGAGGAGATCGTCGGTACGGAACTGAAGCTCATCGACAACGATGACTATTACGAGAAGACCCCGCTGGGAAACTTCGTGCCTGGCACCGACTACGCCGCAATGTATGACTCGGAGAACAGCACCACGCTGCGGATCTCCGGCATACTACGCCTCAAGCCTGACGTCGCCATCGGTCTGGTGGGTAACGGTATCGCGTACAGCGATGGGCTCGTGCAGCTCGTCACCGACAACGCCGCCGACTCGGCCATCGTGAAGGCTCAGGAGGCCGCCGACTACAACGTGATCACCCTCGAGGCGATCGACGAGGCTGAGAAGCGCATGAACCTCGCGTACCTCGGCGGCGAGAGCGTGCCGCTGATGATGTTCCTCTACCCCAAGGACTTCGAATCCAAGGACGCCGTCCTGGCGTACCTGGACGACTACAACGTGGGGCTCGACGAAGCGGATGCGGTGATCTACACCGACCTCGCCAGCTCGGTGACCGAGATGACCGGCGGGATCATGGACGGTATCACCCTCGTGCTGGTCGCCTTCGCGGCGATCTCACTTGTGGTGTCGCTGATCATGATCAGCATCATCACGTATATCTCGGTCCTGGAGCGCACCAAGGAGATCGGTGTCCTTCGGGCGCTCGGGGCGCGGAAGAAGGACATCACCCGCGTCTTCACCGCCGAGACCTTCATCATCGGCGTGGTCTCCGGACTGCTCGGCATAGGCATCGCCTACGTCCTCACGATCCCCGCCAACATCATCATCGAGAACATGACCGGTCTTGTGGAGGTGTCGCAGCTGCCCATCCTGTACGCGATCGCTCTCGTGGTGATAAGCGTGGCCCTCACGCTCATCGGCGGGGCGATCCCCGCGCGGATGGCGGCCGACAAGGATCCGGTGGAAGCGCTGAGGAGCGAGTAGGGGAGAGGTTCTAACAAGAGCAGCCCATGCACAACGCCGCCGCATCAGGTCGTTGATGGATTCGGTCCGCAGCGAAGCCCGTTGACGGGTAGCCGCTACGCGCGGAAGGTGGTTGAACGCCCATGAAGCGGATGAGGGGCCTCCTCTCCGTACTTGCGGTCTTGGTCATCACCCTGGTGCTGTGGATGGGTGCGACACCACGCGAGACGATCACGACTCTGGAGCACACGAGGCAGATCCTCGGGGCGCTCGGCCTGACAGGACTCGCTTCGTGCTTTGTCGTCGCGACGAAGCACCCTGTGATCGAGGAATGGTTCGATGGCCTCGGCCGTGCGTTCGTGATCCACAAATGGCTGGCGATCGGCTCTGTCGCCCTGCTGCTTGTGCACGCCCTGTTGAACCAGGTCATCAAGTCGCCCGAAACGGTGGCGGGGGGCTTCGGCGGCTTCGCGATATTCGTGGTTGTCGCGGTCGTGCTTGTCACGCTCTATAACAAGAAGCTGCCGTATGAGAGGTGGCGCCTGGTACACCGGCTGATGCTCGTTGCATTTGCGGCGGGCCTGTATCACGCCTACGCGTCGGCCGAGTTCGACCTGTTCGCGTCTTCACCCGTCGCCATCTGGACCGCCCTGACCGCGCTGATCGGACTCGCGGCAGGCATCTGGGTGGTGTTCTTCTATCGTCGGCGTCAGTTCCGGCATGAAGGCGTCATCACGGGAGTCAACCGGCTCAGCTCCGACATCACCGAGATCAACATCACCCTCGCCAGGCAGATGAAGTACTCCAAGGGCCAGTACGCGTTCGTGAGGATCTTCCAGGACGGTCTCGAAGACGCACCTCACCCTTTCACGATCTCAGGAGGCGATGGACGCGACATCCGTCTGACCATCAAGGCATCGGGCGACTTCACGAAAGACCTGTACGCGATGGTCAAGCCGGGTACGCGTGCCGCTCTCTCCGAGCCGCTCGGCCGCATGGACTTCGCACACGGTGGCCAACATCAGCTTTGGATCGCTGGTGGCATCGGCATCACGCCGTTCATCGCGTACCTGGATCAGAACGAGATCACTCAGGACGTGGAGCTCTTCTACTCGTATCGCGATAAGGGCGCAGGCATCTATGCCGACGAACTCGCCTCGTATGCACAGCGCAATCCCCATTTCACATGTCACCTGGTCGACGCATCGGTGGATGGCGTACTCGACTTCACGGACTACGAGCTTGAACCAGGCACGAGTGTGTTCATGTGCGGACCATTGCCGATGATGAAGGCGTACAAGAAGCACTTCAAGAAGCAGCACGGTGCGCGCGACATCACCAGCGAGGGCTTCGCGTTTCGGTGAGACCCCGCCCACGAGACGCTCGCGCTGCTGCTCATGTTCCCCGGATGGCTCACACTGTGGATGGCGATCATGGCCGACATGGGTGCATCGATCATAGTCACAGTAAACGGGATTCGGCCCCTGAGGTGGAGGCGATAGGCAGTATTCTGGCCGCAGCTATAGCTCACGAGTGCGAGCTCGAGGACGGATCTCGCGAGAAACAGCGTCGGCGAACGAGGGTATACACTCCTCGGCGCCCCAGGAGGTGTGTCATGCGCGCGCAGAAGTCCATTTACGTCGAACGACCCGTCGAAGGAGTCTTCTGGTTCCTCGCGGATCACACGAACGAGCGACGGTGGCGCAGTGAGCTCTTGGGGGTGGCTCTCATTGGTGACGTGAGCCAGGGAGTTGGCGCGCACACCCGTCAGACCATCTCGTACCAGGGTCGAATCCTGGAGGTCAATCTCGAGGTCGCGGACTTCGTTCCAAACGAGCGCATCTGCTTCAAGGCTCACGGTGGGGTACGCGCGCACGGCTGCTTTGCTGTCCGGCCCGAGGGCAAGGGCACCCGCGTGAGCGTTTCTGGCACGGCAGAGCTCAAGGGATCCGCAGCCATGATGGAGCGCTTCATCATGCAGGCCGTGGAACGTGTGGCCGAGGAGGACCTAGAGCGCTTGCGCACCGTGCTGGAGTCTCCATCCAGGGTGTAGAAAAGTGAAGACCCGCCAGGGGGTGGGCGGGTCTTCGAGATGCCCGGGACGGGCAAGTTGTGATCGGGAGGATCCTAGGCGGCGACTCGGGCGAGTGAGCTGCGCGCCGAGAACACGAGCGACAACTCCGGCTGAAGCGCGGTCGCCCTCTCGTACGCGTCCTGCTCCCCGCGAGCCAGCCAGAACAGTGCCGCAGCGGTGAGCATGGGACCGATGAGCGCGAAAGTCATGATGCCCCACACGCCGACCTCGAACTGGTAGATGACGCCCCAGGCCACGACCGCGAATGCGGCGAGGGTGAGCACAAGCGCAGTGACTCGCTCGTAGTACCAACCCAGCACGAGGGTCACCGCGCATGCAGCGAGCGGAACTGCGGCGCCCAGAACGGCCTCGCCTGCGCCGGACTGACCGAACGAGTACATCCCCGCGAACGTCGCGATCGACCAGAAGGCACCGCCGAGGAGTACGAACGCGCGTGCCACACCGCGCTCGACGGCGATATGGGTGATCGAGTCCTTCTCGACCACCTTCTCCGCTGCCTTCATCGGCGCGCTCTTGCGTGCCTGGATAAGGTCATACGCCATGATGCCGAACGCGAGCGGCACGCCTATGGCCAGTGCAACCACGCCGACGATTTCAATTACTAGGAAGAATGTGCCAATGGCGAGTCCCATATCGACCAACCTCCCACTGCCTGAACCGGGTGGATCCGTCGCAACCTCTGTAGGGAGTATCACCCCGGAAGAGGTACGTGAGGTTCGCGGTGGGTTGCAGTCTTGTTAGGGTTTTGTGAGTCTTGAACCTGGCTAGGGTTTTGTGAGCCTTGAACCTGGCGTGAGGGCGTGGCCCTGGCGTGAGGCGGGTCAGGCCCCAGCATGCAGGTCGAAGGCGAACGTCGTGCCGCTCCCCGGATTCGAGCGGACGTCGATGTGCGACCCGTGGGCCTCCACGATCTCCTTGGCTATGGCAAGGCCCAGCCCCGTTCCGCCGCCGCCGGCTCGGGCCGAGTCCACGCGGTAAAAGCGCTCGAAGACTCGCGCGATCTCTTCGGGCTCGATTCCCGGTCCCTCGTCCGAGACCTCAAGGCGGACATCGCGTCCTGTGCGTATCGCGCCCAGGTGGATGGTTGTGCCATCCGGTGAGTGCTTGAGTGCGTTGTCAGTGAAGCTCAGCAGCACCTGCACCACGCGGTCGCGGTCGGCCAGGACCCTGATATCGTCGTCAGGGAGTTCCACGACCAGGCTCACATCTGCCTGCTCGGCCAGCGTACGCATGACTCCGATGACGTCGCCGAAGAGGTCCGCCACATACTCGGGCCTGGGTTGCAGCTGCAGGTTGCCTGCCTCAAGTCGCGCGAGCGTGAGCAGGTCCGATACGAGCCGACCGAGCCTATCAACCTCGGCCTGCATCGTCTGAAGGAAGTCGTTCCGAACGGTGGGCTTGTCCACAGCGCCATCGATGAGCAGCTCGAGCATGCCTTTGAGAGCCGCGATCGGCGTGCGCATCTCGTGGCTTGCGTCCGCCACGAATCGGCGTTGCGCGTCCTCGAGCCGATGGCGTTCGGTGATGTCGGCGAGCAAGAGGACTGCGCCGTCGAGGGTGCCTGTCGGCCCGAGCAGCGGGTTACAGTTGAGGGTCACAACGCGCGAGCCGAGCGTGACGGTGCGCGCCGCGTTCTGGCCAGCCAGTGCCTCTTGCGTGACCTCGATCACGTCGGAACCTGCGAGGATGTCCTGGACCTTCGACCCGGCTACCTCTGCGGCATCGATGGATAGAAGGCGTGCGGCTTCCGGGTTGACCACGCGGATGACGCCGGTCGAGTCGAAGGACATGACCCCCTCGGCCATGGACTCCACGACCGCGGCGATCTGCTGCCGGTTCTCCTCGATCGAGGCGAACGCCTCGCCGAGTTTGGCCGCCATGCTGTTGTAAGACTCCGCAAGGTCCTGGATTTCATACGGCACCAGCCGGACGGTGAGGTGCTGGTCGAAGTCCCCGCCTTCGATGGCAGCGGCCGCGTCGGACAGGGCTCTCATGCGTCTGGCGATGAGTTCTGAGAATCCAAACCCCAACAGACCGGCGACGGCGAGCGAGACCCAGAACGTCACCCAGAGGCGGTCCCGCACCGCCTTGAGGATGGTCGCCGCTGAGTCCGCGGGACTGGCGGTGACGGCAACCCCCTGGAGGCTGCCATCCCGGCCGAGCAGCGGCTGAGCGGCGACGATCCAGCCGTTGGGTCGGATGTCGCTGGTGACGTACGGTGTGGTATCGCTCAGACCATGTATCCGTGCCGACTCGAGTACGGCGTCCAGCGGCGCGGTGTCGAACGACGCCTCCAGCAGCGTGCCCTTGCTGTCGTACACCCAGATTCCGCCGCCGTAGATGTCGCGGTATTCGGAGACGACGTCCCGAACGGTGCGCGTACCCGCCACGCCGAGTGGAAACTCGGGCTTGAGTCGCTGTGCGAGCGCGGAGGCGTTTCTAAGCTCGTTCGTCTCGGTCATCCGGCTGAGCGTTGCCTTGACGCCCGCGGAGAGCGAGCCGGACAGGATGAGCATCGCCACCACCACGACGGCGACGAAGAGTCCGGTCTGCCAGAGGCGTATCGAGCCACGCCTGCCTGCGGGCATGTTCTACGGCTCCCTCAGCCGGTAACCGTACCCGCGAACCGTGAGGAGGTACTGCGGGTTCTTGTGGTCCTCCTCGATCTTCTCGCGGATGTTGTGGATGTGGACGTCCACCGCCCGCTCTTCGCCCACCGGACTCTCATCCCACAGAGCCGCGAGGATGGCCTGCCTTGAGAATGCCTGTCCGGGGTGTCTGGCAAGATGAAGCAGGATGCTGTACTCCGACGTCGTGAGGTGCAGCGGCTGCCCCGCAAGCTTGACCTGCCTGGACAGCGTGTCGATCGTGAGGTCGGCGACACGGATCTTCTCGGCCGGCGCGCCTTCGACCCTGCGCAGGATCGCCTTCACGCGGCTGACGAGCTCTCGTGGCGAGAAGGGCTTGGTGACGTAGTCGTCAGCGCCGAATTCGAGACCCAGGATCCGGTCGATCTCGTCGCCGCGCGCGGACAGCATGATGATCGGCACGTCCGAGGTTGTGCGGAGGTCCTTGGCGATATCGAGTCCGGACTTGCCCGGAAGCATCACGTCCAGGATGACCAGGTCGGGCTTGACCTGCTCGTACATGAACTCGGCGCCTTGACCATCCCGCGCGAGATGGACCTCGTAGCCCGCTTCGGTAAGCGCGTAGTCAACGATCTTGAGGATGGGCTCCTCATCGTCGACCACCAGGATCTTCTTCACGGACGAGCTCCTTCGCCGATCACGGCACCAAACGGGCACGAGCATAACTGACAGTCCCCCAAACACCGCTAACACAACCCTAACAAGACGGGAATCTCGCGTGAATCGTCAAGGTCAGAGGGGCTGTTAGTGTCGATTGGATTGCAGCGACCGCAGCCAACAGGGTGCCAATAAGGTGGTGTGAGAGCCATAGACGCGATGCATAAAGACACCGGGCCGAATTCCCCGAAACGCATCTTCTTACCCTCACGGAGGACGATCGCGGTGTGGCTTGTGGCGATCGGTCTGTTCGCCGCGATGCTGTCGGCGCCCGCTGCGTTTGCCGGTCAGGCGTCAAGCGGAGAACTCGCATTCTATCCGTGTACGAGGTGCCACCCCGTGACGCTCGGTCCCGACCAGCAGCCGATTCCGCCGCTCCCTAACGGATTCAAGAAGCATGCGATCGAGCTGGAGGTCCACGACACGCTGGGAACCGACGACAAGGCGTGCCTTGCGTGTCACGATGACCCCTCGCGGAACCCGGGCAAGCTGCTCTTGCCGGACAGCACACTGGTGGACATCACGGGCGACGTGTCCCGCGTGTGTCAGCGCTGCCACTTTGAGAAGTATCGAGAGTGGGACGAAGGCATCCACGGCAAGGACAAGCCCAAGTGCACCTCCGCCGGTTGCCACGACCCACACACTCCCTCGTGGATCTACATCTCGGCGCTCCCGCCATTCCAGGGTACCGGCATGCAGGTGCGCGCCGTCTCCAAGCGCGAGCCGTTCAAGCCGTTTGCCGGCCCCCCCGTCGATCCCCCCGTCGACACACCGCTGTCGCTCGTGATCGTCACGGTCATCGGAGCGGTCGTGTCCGGAGGCGCCCTTAGCCTGCTACTCCTGGGAAGGTCCAAGCGATGAGCAAGAAACTTGACACCGTCCGGACCGATGACACCGCGAGCGAGGGTCTCACGCTCTCGCGCCGGAGCTTCATCGAGGGAATCGGCGCGACAGCGGGGCTGCTGGCGGCCGGCGCTGTGCCCGCGTTCCTCTCGGCGCAGTCGGGATCGGCGGTGGCCGCAGAAGGCGCGACCGAATCGGTTGGCGACCCTCTCGCACCGATCATCGAGGAGGACCAGGCCATCAACTATCCCGGCAAACCGGTGAAATACGCGGATCCCGCCGGCAAGCAGAAATGGGCGATGGTCATCGACGTCAAGGCGTGTATCGGCTGTCGGAAGTGCGTCTACGCCTGCGTGAAGGAGAACAACATCGGCCGCGATGCCGGCTTCACGTACATCCAGGTACTCGAGATGGAGCCCGGCAAGATCGATCTGGAGCATGCAAAACTGGACTACACCGAGGCGGGCAGCCCCGACAAGTGGTACCTGCCGGTGCAGTGCATGCAGTGCGCGAAGCCGACGTGCGTGTACGGGTGTCCCGTACAGGCGACCTGGAAAGAACCCGACGGCATCGTGGTCGTGGACTACGACAAGTGCATCGCATGCCGCAACTGCATCGTGACCTGCCCGTACGGGGCCCGGCACTTCAACTGGAAAGAGCCAGAGGTTCCTGCGGCAGAGCGCAACCCCAAGGTCCCTGTCGAGGAAAAGGCCGGCGTCGTCGAGAAGTGCACGTTCTGCATCCAACGGACCCGCAACGGCGGCACGACGGCCTGCGTGGAAGCATGCCCTGTAGGCGCGCGCACGTTCGGCGACCTCAACGACCCTGAGAGCGAGGTCTCGATCCTTCTCAAGACGCGCCGCGTGTGGCGACTGAAGGAAGAGTCCGGGACCGAACCGATGATCTGGTATGTGGGGTGATGCGGCATGGCTAAGCTCGTTTCCGTCACCAGCCCGGGCGTGTATCGCGTCATCGGCGTGGACTTCAACGTCGGCGCGCTCAAGACGGCCGGTCGGAAGTACTGGGCGTTCGTTGGCATTCTGCTCACGGTGATCACGCTCGGCCTAGTCGCGTGGGGCACCGCGCTCACTCACGGCGGCGCGGTCATGGCGATGCGGGACAACTACCCGTGGGGGCTGTGGTTCACCAACTACATGTACTACATCGGCCTGTCCGCCGGGGGTCTGGTCGTATACGCGAGCGTGCATCTGTTCGGCGCAAAGCAGTACGCGCCACTGGCACGACTGGCGGTCCTGCAGGCTGGCGTGCTCGTGATGCTTGCGCTCCTGGGCATCGTCACGGATATGGAGCGCCCGTGGCGCGCCGTTTGGATGTTGCTCACGCCGAACGCGTCCTCGCCGTTTGTGTACACCGGCAGTGCCGCGACGATCTACATGCTCATCTGCTTCATCGACCTCTGGGTGCTCATCACCGGCAAGGGCGGGCACAAGCTTGCGCACACCATGACCCTCATAGCGCTCCCGTTCGCCGTCTACCTGCACAGCACGACCGCGTTCGTGCTGGCGCTCAACAAGTCGCGCGAGCTGTGGAACTCGGCTGTGATGGCCCCCATCTTCCTGACGTCGGCGACCGCGTCTGGCATCGCGCTGCTGCTGCTATGCGCGTACATCATGCAGCGATTCGGGGTGATGAAGTTCAAGCCGAGCATGTTCAGAAGCATGGCTACGCTGCTTGCGACGGTCATCATCATGGACCTGTTCCTGCTGGTCGTTGAGATTCTCACGGTCTACTGGCCCACCTCGGCCAAGCCGGGACATACGATCCGCTTCTCGCATTTCCTCACCGGAGAGTACGCGCCGTTCTTCGTGCCCGTGCTTGTGCTCGGCATAGGCGCGTTCGTCCTGCTCGCAGGGCGCAAGACACGGCATATACCCGCGATCCAGATCACCGCTTCGGTGATGTACGTGGTCGCCATCTTCCTTAAGCGGTACTCGCTTATGGCTATGGGCTTCTCCACCAACACACTTGGCCAGTACTCCGCCCCCTACCTCCCAAGCCTCGTCGAGGTGCTCATCGCGCTCGGACTTCTCTCGGTCGGGTTGCTGATCATGACGCTCTCCGCCAGGGTGCTGCCGCTCCAGGTGCCCGAGGAGGATCTCGACTCCGAGCCGGAGCCCGCGCTGCGCATGCCTACTGCCGAGCGTGTCGCTGAGGCCGGGTGAGCCCACACGTGAGAGCGCGCAGAGTCTGGCCCTGGAGCTGGACACGCATATCTCGTGTCGTCGTCCTCACGGCCGTGGTGGTCGTGATCGTGAGCGCGCTCGCGGTCGCCATCCCGCTCGTCCAGACAGCAACGCCCGAGTTCTTCGCGCGCTACCACCTGCTCGAGCGCCGGTACGTCAACCTGAGCAACTCCGCGCACGAGGGCATCGGATGCCGCGCGTGCCACGAGACCCAGCCGGTGGCGAACGGGCTCGCGCTCATCGGGGACTACTACACCAGCTTCGTGAAGACGAGCCAAACGCCGCGGTACTTCACGTTCGGCCCGCCGAGCAACACGGCGTGCCTGGCCTGCCACGAAGACGACTGGAGCACCGCGGTCACTCGAACCGATAAGATCCCGCATCCCGCGCACC
Source organism: Coriobacteriia bacterium (assembly GCA_049657775.1). Taxonomy (GTDB): domain Bacteria; phylum Actinomycetota; class Coriobacteriia; order Anaerosomatales; family Anaerosomataceae; genus JBASNZ01. Next base: position 10,379 of record JBASNZ010000087.1, read on the forward strand.
AGCGTGTGGCGAGCGAGACGCGCGACTGCGTCGGCTGCCACAAGTGGACGGCCCACTTTGAGACGTACATGGACAAGCACAAGTCGATGCCGTTCTCGGGCGTGTGCGTGGCGTACGGCTGCCACGTCGGCACAAAGACCACCGATGAGTGCTTCGACTGCCACCACGTGCTGCACGAGTCCGCCGAGCAGTGGAAGACCGAGCACGTGAAGGTCGTTCAGAAGCGCGGCGAGAGCGTCTGCCTTGAGGCGTGTCACACGGTCGGGCAGTGCCAGCAGTGCCACACGACCGGGGTGAAACCCGAGTTCACGGGGCTCAAGATCGAGATAGGAATGAAGTCGATCGAAGCGCTCCACGTGAAGTCGGACTGGACCGAGAAGTATCACGGTGCGGAAGCCCTCAAGGACCGGAGCAGATGCCTGCTCTGTCACCAGTCCGAGGGCGAGTGCGACGAATGTCATCTGCAGCGCCCCGCGTTCCACGGCTCCACGGTGTCGTGGATCGGTCGACACAGCAAGTACACCACCAAGGTCGATGACCCGGCATGTATCGAATGTCACAAGCAGACGTGGTGCGCCGAGTGTCATGATCAGTTCAAGGAGATGGAGTAGGTGAAGCGTCGCCTGCTCATGTGGGTGCTCATCGGCCTGGGCGTCGTTGCTATCGCGGCTGTCGCCGTTCCGGTGTACTCCACGCTCCAGCCCGATTACTACCGGCGGTATCCAGCGCTCGGTCCGCGGATGGAGCACTGGGCCACATCGACGCACTCGCGCATATCGTGCGCCCAGTGCCACGTGCATCCCGGCATCAAGGGTGCGGTGACCTTCGCGGCGAGGTCGATCCCGGCGTTCTACTCCCAGCTGTTCAAGGGCCCGGACATCACGAACCTGCTCGACGCGCCCGGGCGCGATGCATGTCAGAAGTGCCACACGAGCTACCGCAGCGTGGCGCCAAGCGGTGACCTGCTCATCCCGCATCGGGCGCATGTCGAGGTGCTTGAGATGGAGTGCACCGCGTGCCACAAAGACCTGGTGCACTCCCTCAACGAGAACGGCTTCAACAAGCCCGAGATGGAGTCGTGCCTGGAGCAGTGTCACGACGGTGACACGGCCACCGACGAGTGCGTCAAGTGCCACACCCGCAAGCAGACGCCCGAGTCGCACAAGGGCAAGGACTGGCTGCAGATCCACGGCGCCATGGCTGCCTCGCAGGACTGTGGCAAGTGTCACGACTGGACGCCAGGCTACTGCGCGGACTGTCACGAGAAGCGCCCGGCGTCGCACGTGGGCAACTGGAAGAAGGGCCACGCGGGTCCCGCACGGGAGCGCGGCGAGGGCTGCGTCGTGTGTCACGGCGGCGAGGAGTTTTGCAAGCAATGCCACTAGGATCCAACACCAGGTCTCCCGCGGGCCCACACCGCCGCCACCGGCTGCTGATCGCGGGCGCCATCGTGCTGGCCGTTGCGGTCCTGCTCATACTTCCGGCCTACCTGACGACCCGCGCGGGATTCTTCAGCCGCTACCCGGCACTGACCGAGAAGTACGGGCCATGGTCGGAATCCACTCATACAGAGGCCGGATGCGAGGGATGTCACGTTGCTCCCGGACTGAGTTCGAGAGCGACGTACCGCGTGCGCATGGTGGGAGAGTTCTACCTGTCGCTGGTGTCTCCCTCCCACGTGCCACCGGTGTTTTCGCCCCCCACCAACGAAGCGTGTCTTGTGTGTCACAGCGACCTCAGATCCGTCTCACCGGCCGGTGATCTTCAGATCCCGCATCGCGCGCACGTCTCGGTCCTCAAGATGAGGTGTGTAGAGTGTCACGAGTTCCTCGTTCACGAGACCAATCCCTCCGGTACCCACACGCCCACGATGGAGGGGTGCCTGCGCTGTCATGATGGCGACACCGCCAAGAACAACTGCACGGCGTGCCACACCGAGAAGGCGGCACCCGAGAGCCACGGTACGAGCGACTGGCTGATCGCGCATGGCGCGCACTCAGCCGATCCCGAGTGTGCGGCTTGCCATGGCTGGAAGCCCGATTGGTGCGTGGACTGTCACTCTGTGCCCCCACAGTCACATGGCACCGACTGGCGCGCAGTCCATGGCTCGCGGATCAAAGAGCATCGCGGCTGTGAGGCGTGCCATGAGGCTGCCTTCTGCGTGCAGTGCCACGGCGAAGTCCCGGCGCTCAACCGCGATCCCGCTCTCGGACTTGTGAAGTAGGTGACGCGGGTGAAGCGCGACGAGGGTCGGCGTCCGGCGGCGGGGAGTCCCGTGTTAAGGCGGACTCGGACGGCGCTCTTCGTGGTGCTCGGCGTGATCGCGCTTGCCGTTGCGCTCGACGTTGGCACCGCATCTCCGCGGCTCTGCGTCTCGTGCCACGAGATGGTCTCGCGTTCCGAATCCTGGGAGCAGTCGGCTCACGGTACCATCGCGTGCGTGAAGTGCCATCAGACCCCGACGGCGTGGTACGAGGTGCCCCAACGCCTGGTGGGCCGTGGTCGGCTCCTGGGACGAGATGTCTCGGCGCACACGTCAGGGGAGTTCGACGATCCGGTGGAGGCCCGCGCTTCAAAGACGCCTCCGATCCAAGACGCCGTGTGTCTGCAGTGTCACGACCCCAACCGCAAGGCGACGTCCGGCTACCGGATACTGATCGACCATGCCGAGCACGCCAGGCGCAATGGATCCTGTGTTTCGTGCCACGTGCGGACGGCCCATCCCGAGGAGACCCGTGGCCGTGCCCTGACACTCATGGCGCAGTGCTTCACCTGCCACGGGAAGGCCGACAAGCGTGACGCGTTGGCTGAATGCGGTGTCTGCCACCCGTCCGACTACGAGCTGGTGCCCGTGTCTCATACGGCAGAGCGGTGGGAAAAGGGCAGGCACGGGCAGATCGCGGAGGAGGATGTGAATCTCTGCGGGATGTGCCACGCAAAGCGCCTGTGTGACGACTGCCACGGCATCGAGATGCCACACCCGGAGAAGTGGGCCGAGGGCCGGACCGGACACGGATCTGCCGCGACGAGTCGTCCGGCCACCTGCGCGCGCTGCCACAACGAGAGCCCCGACATGTGCACCATGTGCCATCACACCAAGTACGACCCCGTCATGGGCACCTGGATCGAGCAGCATAACGTCAAGGTCAAGGAGGACGGCGCCGCGTACTGCATGGAGTGCCATGGCCCGCTCTACTGCGTGGACTGTCACATCGGGCGGCGGTCGTAGCCCCTACGCTCGCGTGATGCGAGTTCGAGTTCCGGTGCGTTATGATGTGGCCTGCACGAACGCGGGCGATTAACTCAGCGGGAGAGTGCTTCCCTTACAAGGAAGAGGTCGGGGGTTCAAATCCCTCATCGCCCACCAGAAACGATCGGGGCCCCGGCATACGTCGGGGCCTTCCCGTTGCGCCTTCCAGCGAAGCGACCCTGTTGCAGCCTTCACGCGCCCGTGAGTGCCTTCAACGGGTCGAACAGCCTACCGCTCGTCCACACCTGCACTACGAAGTACGCCAGCAGGAGGCCCCCGACGATGTCGATCGAGTAGTGGCCGTGCGCCAGCACGAGGCCGGCGCACTCTACCACGGCCAGCAGCGCCTGTAGCTTTCGCAGACCCGGAGCCAGCGTGCCCGAGGTGAGGAGGAACAGAATCAGCGACGCGGCCATGTGGCCCGATGGGAACATGCCGTACTGCTGCACGCTGAAGACGAACGAGCTTTCTCCCTGAGCCGACGCCAAAGGCGTGAGAATCATGATGGCCGCCCGGAAGAGGTACATGAGACAGAAGACGGCGGTGAATGCGGGGATTCGCGAGCGTTCGTACCGCAGAGCGTAGTAGAAGAACAACGAGAACCCGAGCACGAGCGCGATGAGCGTAAGGTATCGGGCCCAGTGCACAAAGGGCAGCAGTTCGAACAGCAGGTCGCGCGGGCGCGGCCTGTCGGGGAATCTGTCCAGAATGAGGCGGTTTCCGAGGAGCGACGTGATTCCGACCGCCATCAGGAGCGCGACGGCGACGAGCCATGCCTTCACCCGGGAGGAGCGGTCCGCGATGGTCGTCATTGGCCTCGCCCCCAACTCAGTCGCCAGGGTACCTCACCTGCGATGCCGGCTTACGCCAGGCGCTGGATGCCGACGCCGATGAGTCCGGGACCCGTGTGCACCACGAGCGCCGGGGTTATCTGGCCCTCGATGGCGTACCGGTAGTCCGGCAGCTGTGCCTTGAGATCCGCGAGCAGGTCATCAGCCTCCTGTAGCGCGTCCCCATGCATCACCGTGATGTTGTAATCCGTAGCGCCTGCCCCGAACTCAGTGGCTTTCGCCATTGCCAGCTGCAGCGACTTCTTACGACCGCGCGCCCTGGCGACGGTGACGTACACACCATCTTCGTTACAGGTGATGACGGGTTTGAGGTTGAGGAGGGTGCCCACCGTAGCCGCAACCAGGCCGATCCGTCCGCCCTTCTGCAGGTACTCGAGCGTTGAGACGCAGAAGTAGAGCCTCGTGTTGCGAGCCGCCTCCTCGACACCCCGACAGACCTCGTCGAAGCCGAGTCCCATCTCGATCAGCTCGCCCGCGCGGATGGCGCTGAACCCGCTGCCGATACCGATGTTCTTGGTGTCGATGTAGCGCACCTTGAGCCCCTCGGGTTCAGGACCGAAGCCGCTGATCATCTCGAAGGTGCCGCTCAGGCCACTTGATATGGTGACGGCGACGACCTTGTCGTAGCCGTCGGCCTTGATCTGCTTGAACGTGTCAGCCACCACCGACGGGCTTGGCAGCGACGTCGACGGTACCTCTTCCGAGAACCGCGCGTAGACATCCTCGGGATGTATGTCGACGCCGTCCCTGTACTGCGCGTCCTTGTAGATCACCATGAGCGGTACCACATACATGTTGTACTTGTCCCGGTACGCCTTGGGGACGTCCGAGCACGAGTCGGTGAGGATCGCTATCTTCTCTACGGCCATGATGTCCCCCAATGGTGTCTGGCTTCGTGAACTGCACGGCGCGCCTCCGACAAAGGCTATACCCAGGTCATCGAATGCTGCGGCGCGGTACGATGATATCAGCTACTCCCGTACAGTAGCTTCGCGGCTGCTTCGGGCCCGCTCACGTGACATGCCGCGCAGTAGCGTGGATCGTGGCACGCGAAGCACGGCTGACCGCCGCCAGCGCCAACCGCCTCGTCGTGTTGCGTGCGCCATGTCCGGCCTGGCGTGCTCTCGGGGTGGTGACAGGCGGTGCAGAAGCCGGTGCCCCTGGCTTCGGTCGCGTTGCGCGCGTGACAGCGCGCGCAGGTCTGCGGATCCTTGAGGCCAGCGTCGCCGTGCGTCTTTACAAACCCGGCCGGGTGCGGCATGGCGCCGCCGTGGCAGTCTTCGCAGAACTGCGGTGCGTGGCACGTCTCGCAGTAGTTGACGGTTGACGAGGGGGGCAACCGGGGACCCACCGGATGCTCCACCTCGGGCAGCGATCCAGCGTCCACCTTTGCCTGCGCCACGCGGCTGGTCTCGGCCTTTGCGGCTGCGGTGTGTGCTTTGGACTCGCCGTACGCCGTGTACCAGCCCTTCGCATCATGATCGGCTGGCTTGAGATCGAAGTCGGCAGGGTGGCAGGCCGAGCATTCCCCCGGCGCTGGCGTCGCGTATGCCGATGCCCCGGTCAGCGTGTGGCAGCGGAAGCAGGCCTCCATTTGCACCCAGTCCTCGTGCTTCTCGTCGCCCGGAAGCGTGTACTCCACATCCCGTTCCGGATGGGCGACGCGGTTGTGGCACGTGGGGCACGTCACTCCGGCGTTGGAATGCACCGCATGATCGATGATGATCCCGCGGCTCGGGTTGACCGTCCGGGTCGCAAGCGAGTGGCACTGCGTGCAGTGGCCCTCCGTCATCTCGACCGCAACATAGCTGCCCTCGTTCATCGGCAGGCTGAACGTGCCCATCACGGTCGGGATCAGGTCGGGAGCAACCTCAAGCTTCTTCACAAGGAAGATCAACGGTCCGCCGTTGACGGGCTCGTGGCAGGACACGCAGTCGACCCGGTTATGGGAACCCGCAACAAAGGTTTTGGTGTTGTCGAGGTGCACCACGTGGCACGGGTCGGTGCAGAACCAGTTGACCGACGTGCCGATGACGCTGGTGGCGGTGAAGATCACGATGCCGATGATGACTGTCCCGGACCACACGAGAGCTCGCGGTCGTGTTGAGGCGTTCCTGAACGAGTCGATGAGGCGCCGGATCATCGTTCCCTCTCGTGTCGGATCTCCCTGGCCAGTGTATCCCAATGTGCGAAAGAGAAGCGTTCACACCGGCAGGAGAGGACAGTCGTGTGTCGCGCAAGACACGCTCAGGAATCCTCGGGCTTCTTCAGGCTTGAAGGGCTGCCACACAATGCGGCGAATATGTGCGTCATTGCTGTTCTTTCCGGAGGTTCGCCATGAATGAACGAAGAAGCCAACTCACCGATGAGGTACTTGGCATGCGTGTGTTCGACGTCAGTCGCGAGCGCGCGGTAGAGCGTTGCATCCAGCGTTGGCGTAACGGACTCAAGGCTGACTGGACGCTTCTGTCGCAAGACGACATCAAGAACCTTCGCTGGATCGCGGGCGAGCTCTGGGCGGCGCGGTCGAGGGATGAGTGGGACGAGCTGCACTTCAGCAAGGTCGACCTTGGGCAGACGAGGGCCATCATCTCGCACGCAGACCGCCTTCGCAGGCACGGCGTCAATCGCGAGCAAACGCTCGACAACGTCACGACGATCCTGGCTGACGCGCGATCGCTCGCTGACGAGAGGATGCACACCGAGTCCGGCGCCATGCCGGTGTAGCGCGTCGTACGAGTGCGATTCTGCCCGCTCAGTGGTGGGCACGCTCGCTATGGTGATACTCAGTCGGGCCTCTCGGGGCCCGACGGCGCGTTTACGAGCGCGCCGCCGTCGGCAGCGATTCCACCTCGATGTACACCCGCGTGCACTCTGGGTGCGCCGCGGAGATGGTCGTCTCGATACGGTGGATCGCATCGTGGATCTCCTCGGCGGACAGTGTGGCACGGAACTGTACGCCCAGGTTGACCACCAGCTCGTTCGGCCCCATGTACATCGTGAGGATCTCTCCCGCACGATCCACGGCGCGGTCGGACTCGACAACTTCACGGATGCTCGCGATCGTCTTGGCGTCCGCGCTCTCGCCCAGCAGCAGGCCCTGCGTCTCGCTGGCGAGGAGCCACGCGACGCCCATCAGGAGCAGTCCGATGAAGATCGAGGCGCCGCCATCGAAGTACGGGTTCTCGAACATGTGGCCCAGGAATACGCCGATGAACGCTGCGATAAGACCGAGCATGGCGGCGCTGTCCTCGAGCACGATGGTGTACAGGCTGGGGTCCTTGGACTGCCTGATGAACGCCAGCGGTCGAACGGAGCCGCGCGCGGTGTTGAACTGCTTCATCGCGACCGAGAACGAGAAGCCCTCGATCACGAACGAGACGGCCAGCACGATGTAGTTCCACGTGGGGTTCTCAAGCGCTGCCGGGTGCTGCAGGTGCGTGATGCCCTCGTAGACCGACATCCCGCCGCCGATGCCAAAGATCGACATCGCCACGATGAGGCTCCAGAAGTAGAGCGCCTTGCCGTGTCCGAAGGGGTGATCGTCGTCGGCGGGCTTGGACGCCTGCTTCAGCCCAAAGAGCAGCAGTCCACCGTTGCCGGTATCCACGAGTGAGTGGATGCCCTCAGCGATCATCGCCGAGGAGCCGGTGATGCTGGCCGCGACGAACTTGGCGATCGCTATCGAGAGGTTGCCGATGACTGCCGCAACGACCGCGGTCTTGGATTCTCCGTGCCCTGCCATGGTTGCTCCCCGTTGTCGTTGCCGATGACGCCGTGCGGGGTACGGTCTCCTCCGAGGAGGTCGGCCCCGCATGATCGTCCGAGTGACCCGGACTATGGTACCCGAATCGCGCATACTCGCGATCGTCCTATCCTGCGGCCCTGATGCTCAGGGTCCGCGCCGAGCCGCTCCACCAGACAGGTGTCGCCGCTCATCACGCCCTGAACCGAGCTGACGATGCGGTCGTCCTGAACGGCCTTGAGCACGACGTGGTCTGCGTACCGCCCGCGGTGCGAATAGAAGGATTCCGTCAGGGGCGGGAGGGCGAGGTCACCCTACTGCTCGCCAACCGCCGAGAACGCTTGCCTGATGAGGGAGTATGCCGGCGCGTTCGATGCGCATGTCAGGCCGTCACCTCGACCCGCGCGTTCGGGTCGAGCGGGTTGGTGCGGACCGCCAGCGAGTAGAGGTAGGGGTACTGCGACTTGAGGTGACGGAGGTGGGCCAACCACTGCGCGGCGAGTGCGGCATAGGCACGATTGATGTCGCCCGCCAGGTGTGCAAGGTCGGCCTTGGGAAGATCATCCAGGCTGCTGCGGTGTGCGAGCTCATCGGCGAGATGAGACACCGCCCAGAGCGTGTCCGTGAACGTCTCGTGCTCAAGGAGGTTCTGGTTCTCCAGCAGTCGCAGCAGTAACGGGCGTTGCGCGACCATCATGGCCTTGAGCCGCTGTAGGTTGCCACGGGCGATGTCGATGGAGAAGGTGTGCCCGAGCACCGCGGCCTGAGCGTTGGCAAACTGCGTGTCCGACCACCCGTCGGTGGGCACCAGCTCGTTGCAGATGTCGTCAAGAGAGGCGTCAAAGGTAGCAAGCTCACCGAGCAGGTCGGTTCCGGCCTCGGCGAAGAACGCACCGATGACCATGTTGAGCTTGAACATCAGTTCCTGCTTGGATCGCTTCTCGAGCAACGCGTTGAGCACCACCGTCACCAGAAGGACTTGAACTGGCAGGAACGCGATGTCGCCTATGAGGTACACGAAGATGTGATGGGCATCCCGGAAGATGAGGTAGTGCAGCCCGTACAGGACGACAGTTGCGGCGATCAGCCCGAGAACAAGGCGCGTACGCCAACGGCGTTCGTTCATGTCGGTCCTCCGGTGTGGCCTGGTGGGTCCCTGAATCGTATCGTGACGCGTCAACCAGGTATACACCCGCCGGGGAACGAGCAGGGCGGCGCAGGGAGGCGCAGGGAGGCGGTGTGGTCGGTCATCGCGGGTCTGTTGCATCGGTGTGGGCGGGGCCGCATAATCAGCAGGCTGCGCGCACGGTCGCGCTTCGACCGACGCCGAGGAGTACCGTGACAGCGAGCATCGACTACACGACCGCCACAGCCCCGCCGATGACGATCACTCGCATCGAGCTGCCAAGCACCACGCTTCGCGTCGGCATCGCGGGTGATGGGCCGCCGGTGATCATGGTTCCGGCCACCATTTCGCTCGTGGAGGACTGGGCGTCGATGGTGCAGTTCGTCGGGCAGCGGCACACGGCGCACTTCTTCGAGCTCCCGGGCCACGGAGGGAGCGACGCCTTTGCCGGAGCGTTCTCAAGCGACCGCGTTGCGCAGGCGGTCGGTGAGCTCGCCGATGCGATCGGCGCCGATCGCTTCACACTCATCGGATTCTCGTTCGGCGGTCTGCTCACGCTCAAGACGCTGCGGCTTCACCAAGACCGCATCGACCGCGTGGTGCTGCTCTCACCGTTCGTCTCTCACACGGCGCTCAGGCACTCGCCTACCAAGCTTGCGATCATGCGCAGCACGCTCGTGGCACTCAGGCCGGAGTTCGCGCGTCGCGGGATGCTTGCGGTTCTGCACAACCCCTCGACTGTCGCGGCGATGGATTGGTACATGCGCGAGGTCGGCAAGTTCGAGACCGCAGCCGATCTTCGCGCCAGACTTGCCGGCTTCTCGGCCTCCACGCTCGACGTCTTCATCGCACAGGTGAACGAGGTCCTCACCACCGCCGAGTCCGACGTTGCCGGGCCGTTCGACGTCCCATGCGTGTTCGGGATGTCGGAGTTTGATCCGATGCTGGATTTCGGCATCACGCGTGAGTTCGTGCGCGGCCAGTTCAGAGACGTTGCCGAGGAGGTCTGGGACTGGCCGTATCACGCGCCGCCCGTGCCGCTCACGTTCGAAGACTACAACCGCGACTACCGCGCAGCGCTCGACTGGTAGCACCCTCGTCGCTCCGATCGGGTATCGTCACAGGTGATGGTTATGACGACCGAGGAGAAACCATGACGGACGAGACCCCTGTGGCCGCCGACGCGGCCGAGAACGAGCATTTCGAGGATCTTTCGGGCGAGGAACTCGTCATCGAGAAGATCGAGGCCGATACCCTCACGCTCACGACGAGTGCGGTCGGCGCCGCCACGGTCCGTGACGCGCACATCACCGCATCCGCTGTAGGGCTTCTCGGCGCGACTCACGACGTAAGCGTCACAGCGGCCGGAGCATGCGCCATCGGCGCCCAGGGCGATCTGTCCATGGAGCGCGCAGGTGCGGGCGCTGTGGTCGCCGGAGGAGACATCACGCTCACGCAGGGCGGCGCCGAGCTGCTGCTGGCGGGTGGATCCGTCTCGGTAAACCAGGGTGGCGCGGGCATCATCGCCGCACGCGAGGTCGCCATCAAGGACGGATGGGTCGGTCTCGTGGCCGCTCGTGACGTTGAGCTTGCCGAGGGCGTGCAGGTCATGTTCGGGCCTCGCGAGGCCGTGGTGTTCGGTGCGGCGTTCGGGGCGCTCTTCGCTCTTGGATTCGCGCTGGCCATGCGTTTCCGCGGCGGCTGCTGCGACGAGGACTGAGAGTCGGGCGGGATCACGGTGGGCGGCGTTCGCGTCGGAACATGCTCGTGGACCGACAAGACGATGATCGAGGCGTGGTACCCGCCATCGATGAAGACTGCCGAGGCGCGACTGAGGTACTATGCCGGGCGGTTCGACACCGTTGAAGCGGACTCGCCGTTCTACGCCATCCCTCGCCCGGATGTGGCGTCAAACTGGGTGGATCGGACCCCCGAGGGGTTCGTCTTCCACGTGAAGGCGTTCGGCCTCATGACCCGGCACAGCGTGGACGAGCGCAGACTGCCGCCCGAGTTGAGGGACCTCGTTACCGACGTGGACGACCGCGGGAGGGTCAAGCATCCCTCGGCGGCGTTGATCGACGCGTCATTCGACTGTTTCGCCGACTTTATCCGGCCCCTGCAAGATGCGGGGAAGCTGGGCGGAGTGCTCATGCAGTTCCCGCCGCACATCGCCGCGACCGATCATGCCCGGGCGCACGAACATCTGGGCTACCTGGAGTACGCGGCCGAGAAGCTGGGCGGGACCCGCATACTGGTGGAGTTCCGGCACCCGTCATGGGTCACCGGTCACCAGCTTGCCGAGACGCTGCGGTTCCTCTCGGACAGAGACCTTGCCTACGTGAGTGTGGACTCGCCGCAGTTTCCCGATCACTCGACCATGCCGCCGATCACCGCTGCAACGAGCGATTGGTCCTATGTTCGACTGCACGGTCGTAATCGCGAGACGTTCTTCGGGCGCAACGTGAGCGCCGCGGACCGGTTTGACTACCTGTACACGACCGAGGAGCTCCACGAGTGGGAGCCGCGCGTGCGCGAGCTCGCCGCAACGAGCGACGTCACCTGGGTGATGTTCAACAACTGCAAGTACGACTACGCGCCTCGCAACGCCCGCGAGATGGCATCGATCCTACAGATCGAGCCATACCGCGATGAGACCGTGGGAGGTGCCGGGCAGCTCGATCTGGGACTGTAGCTCAGGCCGTCTGCGGCTCCGCGAAACACATGGACACGAAGGTCCTGGCCAGATGCAGCGCGCGCTCTTCGATCTCGGCGGGCGAAGCCTCCGAGCCTGGTCTGACGAGTCGACCCGAGATGGCAAGCATCGAGATGCCATGGACGGCGGCCCAGTGCACCGTCGCCGCCGCCGCAACATCGTCCCGGGCGGGCATGTCGCCTCCGGCGATCCCTTGAGCGATGAGATCTCGAGTCGCGTCCCAGCCGTGTACCCACTCGCCCCACTCCTCTTCGTTCCTTGGGACGAGCACCTCGGACTGGTACATGAAACGGTAGATCCCGGGATGGTTCATGGCCCACCGGACATACGCTTCGGCGCGCGCAACCAAACACTCCTGTGGAGTTCCGCCGGCATCATCGATGGCCGACGTCATCAGTTCGTAGGCGCGAATCAGTGTCTGTCGCAGCAAGTCGTCCTTGTTCTCGAAGTACAGGTAGATCGTCGTTGGACTGTATCCGATACGATCCGCGACCGCCCGCATCGTGACGCCCTCGGGGCCCCTCTCCTCGACGATGTCAGCCGTAGCGCGGATGATGCTTTCGGCCAGGTCGGGATTACCGGGTCGTGCAGTCATCATCAGCCCCCTTGCCCGTATTTCCCCCTGTAACCAGTCTACCCTTACCACTGACACGAACCGTGTGTTGCCTCACACAGGTGGCCGCAGATTCCGACAATCGGTCGGTCTCCCGCGCTACGGACGAGCGACGTAGAGGTTGGCAACATCCTGAACGAGCCGGCCGTCAGTGACCTCGAGTATCCGATCCGTCTGCTGCGCCACACTGCGGTCGTGAGTGACGATGAGCAACGCCGTTCCAATCTCGGTGTTGAGACTCCGGAACAGTCGGTAGACCGCGTCGGTATTGACGGTGTCGAGGTTCCCCGTGGGCTCATCGGCAAGCAGAAGAGCGGGCCGGTTCATGAGCGCCCGGGCGATAGCCACCCTCTGCTTCTGGCCTCCGGACAGCTGGTTCGCGAGCGGGGACCGCACGCTAGCGTTTCGCGACGACACGTCCGGCGACCTCTTCTGGGCGGACACTGAGAGCGGCGCAATCCGCTACTGGCGGACAGCGAGACCGCCTGCAGCACCGGCTTTGCAGGGAGACATCGGCGAAGCAGGGGCAGGGAGGATTGCCGAGGACGTCTCGGCGCGAATGGCCGATGAAACGGTCCCCAGGTCGTCGAGAACCGGCCATGTGGTGCAGAAGACCGTCAGTAGGCGTACGGATGACGTGCGGGATGAGTACATCGTGACGCTCTGCGAGTACATCGGCGAGGTTAGGACCGAGAATCAGACTCGCGTTGTCTTGAGCGCCGTTGACGGAACAGTCCTCTCCGCTCAGTCCTGGGACACGCCGACAAGGGTGGGACTGGCTCCGAGTATCGCGCCCGCACTAGCGCTCGCCGCCGCTGAATCGGCAGCGCACATGCCTATCCATACGGAGGAGTTCTCGGAGCTCCGAGTACTCGAGTCGGCCGTCACGCCTCAGGTGCTGGTGTGGTGGGTTGAGCTCGCCACGGGCAACGCCGACTTTGGGGGAGTGCGTACTGTGGTAATCGATGCACAGTCGGGCGCGGTTCTTCAGGTCATCGAGGGTGGTGAGCACCTCAGGCGATGAGTCAGCGCGCAGTACACATCCTCGCGGTGCTAGTCTTGGTGGTACTCGGGGCCGGATGCGGCCAGCAGGATCAGTCTCGCGGTCCCGAGACAGCAACCGAGAGCGTGAACGCGACGCGCTCGGCACCCGCACCCGCGGACCGCGCCATCACGTTTGCCATGGAGTCCACGCTTCCGTCGGTGACGACCGTCCGGCACTACTTCGCGCCGGGCATGTACGTAGGGCCCAACGGGCCCTTTGGAGCCCACGACATCGACGTCGAGTCCGTCTCGACAGATGTTGATGAGTCGGACATTCTGCGCGCCCTGCTCGCCGCCGATCGCGTCTACCAGGATGAGTCCGCCATCTTCTTGATAGTGGTCTATCCCGTGCCTGACGGCACCGGTGTGATGCGAGGCTACGAGTGGGTGCGGCCGCTCTCGGATGAACGTATGGAGCGCGAGGGCTGAGCTGCCTGCGAGCGACGCGATCGATGAAATGGGACTTGCGGGAAACGCGGAGGAGGTGAGCGCTGAGGCTATTGAGGCAGCTCTCACGAACCCGGACGCCCTTCACTGGATCCAGGAGCCTGTCTTGCAGTAGGGGGAGCGCTATAGACATGTCGGCGCGGGGTGGCTACAATCTCGTCTGCTGTCCGCTTGTTCGACAGCCACCCATGGGGGTGTAGCTCAGCTGGTTAGAGCGCCGGCCTGTCAAGCCGGAGGTCGCGGGTTCGAGCCCCGTCACTCCCGCCATAGACACTTCGGAAGCCGCCACTCTGGCGGCTTCTTCTGTTGCGTACCGATGTGCATGTTCCGCTGTGATCGCACCCGGCTTCTCCGTCGCGTGTTCAGCGATACCTAGGTGGGTATATACCCCACCGAGAAGGTGATGACATGAAGAAGCCCACGTTACTCATCCTCGGCGTCGTACTCGTCGTCGTAGGGCTTGTTGGTGCGCTCGTCGTTGGAAGCATCACGGGCGGCAGCGCGAACTGCCCGGGCGGTGGCACGTGCCTTGGGGCCCGTGTGCCGGAACCTAACGGCTCCGTCGTCCCCGAAGATCGCGGACCGCTCGCCCCCGAATCGCCGCTTGGCTTTGGGAATCAGGCAGACGGCATGGACGCCATGTTCATCGTGGAGATGATCCCGCATCACGAAGACGCGATTGCGATGGCCGAGTTGGCGCTCACTCGCGCCGAGCACCCCGAGATCAAGCAGCTGGCCGAAGATGTCATCCGGACCCAGTCCGCTGAGATCGAGCAGATGCGCGAGTGGTACGTCGACTGGTACGGGGAGAGCGTCCCCGAGGGCGGCAGTGGTTCGTTCGGCATGATGGGCGGCGGCATGATGGGCGGCGCGTTCGGCGACCTGGAGAGCCTCAAGGACGCCGAGCAGTTCGACAAGACGTTCATCGAGCAGATGGTTCCGCATCACCAGATGGGGATCATGATGGCCCGCATGGCGGGCAACGCCACAAGCCGGCCGGAGATCGAGGGACTTACTGACAGCATCATCGCATCACAGGGCGACGAGGTCGCCCGGATGCAGGATTGGTATCAGGAGTGGTACGGGCGCTGAGACGGCGCCACGCGTCAATACAGAGGAGTTGAGTCGCCATGATGGGCGGACCTGGATACGGATATGGAACTGGCTACGGAATGATGGGCGGCAGCTGGATCGGCGGCCTGCTCTTGTTCTTCTTCGGCCTGCTCGTGCTGATCGGTGTCGTTTTGCTCATCGTGTGGGCAATAAGGGCATCATCGCGGCACGGACACGAGACGATGGGGCAGACCCCCCACGGCCCGGCCGGTCACGAAGAAGCCATCGCGATCGTGAAGAAGCGCTTTGCGAGCGGTGAGATCACGAAGGAGCAGTACGACGAGATCGTGCGCGCGCTCGGCAGCTAGCCGGCGCGGAACTCCTCGGTGATATGTGAACCGTCGCAAAACGGCTTGTTCTGCGAGTGTCCGCAACGGCACAGCGTGACGCGGTTGCGGATCTCGTGAGGCGTTCCGTCAGCCGAGACGATCTGGATCCCTCCCCGCACCCAGATAGGCCCGCTCACACCCAGGGACGGGTCCTCGATCAACCAGATCGACGGCTCGTACTCGGGTTCGTGAGGGGCCACTGTGTGCGGGTCGCACGCCACATACCGTCCCGAGGGACACATACCCGCCTCATCCTCGATGAGCGCCAGTACCCCGGGGTCCTCGCTTCGGTCCACGAGATTCCACAGTCCGCCGGCGCGGTCGCAGAATCGCGCTTCCGCGCAGAGCTTGCGGGCGTCCAGGAGCTTCACGGCCGGACCGGTCGAACAGGTGGCCACGTCGGCAAACGGCGAGCGTGAAGCCGTTTCAGTGCCGTCGAAACCCGTGATGATGTGCGCACCGTCACAGAAGGGCTTGTCGCTCGACTGACCACAACGGCACAGCGCATAGACGTCGTGGGTGGGGATCCGCTCCAGCTCGCGCCAGGCCACCGACTCGCCCTTCGCGTTCGTCACTATCTCGCCTCGGTACAACGGCACCGATCCGGACACCATATACGGCCCATCCACCGTAACGACGATCCGCATGCCGGTTGCTCTCTCGTTCATGTTGACCCGCCCCTCGATCGCGATGCCGATACCTGGATGATAGTCCTGGTGCGAGCGTCGTGTCGGCGCACGGCCTGAGGTATCCTCCGGGAATGGACTCATACCCGACAGACCGGTATGGCAACCCCGCTATCTGCCACGAGTGCGGGGGTCTGTGCTGTGCGCTCTACCTTGCACACGACGAGAACGGCCAGTATATCGGGCACGGGTGGCTTCCGGAGTACATCGAGTTGTGGCTCGGGCGCTTCGTTGCGAGCGGCGCGCTGCGAGCCGCGACAGCGTCGTCCGGCAGCGACCTCTCGGCGTGCGTTACGCAGACCGCGTACGTCGCAGGCGACGCCGGCGTTGAGCCGCTGCACGACCCGCGGCTGAGCCACCTGCCAACATCCGAGGGCGAGGCATACCGGGCAACGCTGCCCGTATGGGTGGACGTTCGGAAGTGCCAGTTCTGCCACCCCGAGAGCGGGTGTCTGCTGTCCGCCGAGTATCGGGCGCCGATCTGCCATGAGTACACGTGCGAGCTCTGGAGGTCCGCCGAATGAGCGCTTCGTTGGCCGCCGCCACGGCCGGGTTCGGGCTCAGCGCGAGCCTCATCATCGCCATCGGTGCGCAGAACGCGTTCGTGCTGCGCCAGGGGCTGCTCCGGCAGCACGTGCTCGCCGTTGCCGCACTGTGCGCGTTCATCGACGCGGCGCTCATATCGGTGGGGACCGCAGGCTTTGGCCGCCTTGTGGGCGCGCACCCGGCCGTGACAGCGATCGCCGCATGGGCCGGGGTGGCGTTCCTCGTCGTGTACGGCACCCGCTCGTTCCTGGCTGCGCTGAAGCCATCCGCGCTCAGGACGGAGGAGACGTCCGCCGCGGGAGCGTCGCTCGGAAGCGTTCTCGCGGCAACGCTGGCGGTCAGCCTGCTCAACCCGCACGTGTATCTCGACACGATCGTGCTCCTCGGCAGCGTCGCGGCTCAGTATCCGGCGGCGACGCGGGTGTTCTTCGCGCTTGGCGCGATGAGCGCCTCGGGCATCTGGTTCTTCTCGCTCGCCTACGGCGCTCGCCTGCTCGCGCCGCTCTTTGCCCGGCCTGTCGCCTGGCGGGTGCTCGATGTCGTCATCGGCGTCGTGATGTGGTGGGTGGCCGGGTCGCTTGCGTGGGGCCAACTAGCCGCGTAGGCTACACTCTCCCCATGAGCACCCTCTTCATCGATGCTGACGCCTGTCCCGTCACCCGTGAGGCGATCTCGATCGCGCGCTCTCGTGGGTGGCAGGTCGCGGTCGTCGCCAACAGCACGCAGAACCTGGAGCGCTACGCCAGCCGCAAAGGTGTGGAGGCGGTGACCGTCTCGGGCGGACGTGACGCCGCCGACTTCGCGATCATCGAGCGTCTCAATGCCGGCGATGTCGTCGTGTCGCAAGACATCGGGCTCGCCGCGATGGCGCTCGGGCGCGGCGCGAAGGCGCTCAGCCCCCGGGGTCGCGTGTTCTCGCTCGCCACCATCGACGCCGAGATGGAGGTGCGTCACGCGGAGGCTCGCGAGCGGCGCGCCGGAAGGCGTCACAAGGGTCCGTCGCCGTTTGAGGACGAGGACCGGGAGCACTTCGAGGTCGTGCTCGAACGTACGCTGCGCGAGGCCTCGGGGGAGTAGCCTGCCAGGCGTTTGTGTCGTTCGCCGGTCGCCCGGTGCACCCACTACCGTTTGTCCGGCGACATTCCCGCGCCGGGGACGCATAGTCTGCCGCCTATCCCTCAGACCATTGACGGCGGTATTCCCGGGTGCTTATTGTAACGATTGTTACAAACTGGACGTCCCTGAGACGTCGGCCGAAAGGGGCAAGGATGAGACTTGAGGGTAAGGTAGCCGTTATCACCGGTGCTGGCTCCGGGATGGGCCGCTCGATGGCCAACCTGTTCGCAGCAGAAGGCGCGAAGGTTGTTGCGGCCGAGTGGAATCAGACCACGCTCGACGAGGTTGTCGCCGAAGTGACCGCCGCGGGTGGAACCATCACGGGCGTGCAGGGCGATGTCTCCAAGCCCGAGGACTGCGCCAAGATCTGTGAGTCCGCGGTCGCGGCGTATGGCACGGTCGACGTTCTATGCAACAACGCAGGCGTGATGGACAACTTCGCCGGTGCCGCGGACTTCAGCGATGAGCTGCTCGACCGGGTCATGGGCATCAACTCCTTCGGCCCGCTCTACCTGACGCGCGAGGCGCTCAAGGTCATGCTGCCCAAGGGCGGCGGCTCGATCGTGAACACGGCATCGGCAGCTGGCGAGCACGGTGGCGCCGCGGGTGTGGTGTACACGATGTCGAAGCATGCGGCCGTGGGACTTACGAGGAACACGGCGTGGTACTACGCCAAGCAGGGGATCCGCTGCAACGCGATGATCGTCGGCGGCGTGGCGACGAACATCATGGCAAGTGTGGATCCCTCCAAGATCAACGCAGAGGGCGCACAATTGGCCGGAGTCTACGGCGGCATCATCCCGGCGTTCTTGCAGCCGATGGACGTTGCCAACCTCGCGCTGTTCCTGGCCTCCGATGAGTCCAAGATGGTCAACGGCGCGCAGATAGCCGTTGATGGTGGTTGGGGCGCAGCCTAGCCGTCTGTCGCTTCCCAGCTTCCGTTCGGGGCGTCGCGATGCCACGCATATTGTGGTCGCGGCGCCACGACGGATGTTCTCCCGCGGCTGGAGCCGCGCCTTGGCCCGGTCGGCGGGCGCCTCAGTACCGCTTTGGCACGAACGTCTGGGTGTCGATCGGTACGCGGACGTAGCCCTTGCTCGCGGGCTTTCGCGCCGGCAGCTCGAACGGCTTAGGCATGACGTCCTCGTACGGGATCTGCTGCAGCAGGTGACTGATGCAGTTGAGACGGGCACGCTTCTTGTCGTCGCCGTCCACCACCCACCAGGGTGATTCCTTGCTGTCGGTGTACTTGAACATCTCGTCCTTGGCACGGGAGAAGTCTTCCCAGCGATCGCGACCTTCGAGGTCGATGGGCGAGAACTTCCAGCACTTGAGCGGGTTGTCGATGCGCTCCTGGAAGCGACGGTCCTGCTCCTCGTCCGAGACCGAGAACCAATACTTCACTAAGATCACGCCCGAGCGGATGAGCATCCGCTCGAACTCAGGGCAGTCGCGGAAGAACTCCTGCACCTGTTCCTCGGTGGTCCAACCCATCACGCGCTCGACGACGGCCCGGTTGTACCAGGAGCGGTCAAAGAGCACCATCTCGCCGGCTGCGGGAAGTTGCGACGCGTAGCGCTGGAAGTACCACTGGGAGGTCTCGCGTTCGGTGGGAGTGGGAAGAGCGACGACCCGACAGACGCGGGGGTTGAGCGCCTCTGTCACGCGCTTGATGGCGCCGCCCTTGCCGGCGGCGTCGCGCCCCTCGAAGATAACGACGACCCGCAGTCCCTCGTGCTTGACCCATTCCTGCAGCTTCACCAGTTCGATCTGCAGCTTCTCAAGTTCCTGCTCGTAGAAGGCCCGGTCGAGCTTGCCCGACTTACCGTTGCTGCTGACGAGTTCTTCGGTCCGATTCTTCGGCTTCTTCTCGTCCTTCGACATCGCGGCAGCCTCCGGGGTCGCGTGGGATGCGGGTGTCTACCCCGCCCACGCAACGATACCGCCGGTGTGGTGCGGTGCCAAGCGAACGGACTGCGTTCGGGGCGCCCGTTCGGGGTGAGGCTTGCACGTCACGCGTCCGGTAGACTGGCGCACACGCGGGCAGGGGCCGCGCGGGTGACGACAAGAGCGAACGAGATGGCCGAGGGCGGCCGCATCGGCGAGAAGATCCGCACGCTTCGCGAATCACTCAGCCTGTCTGTCGAAGAACTTGCAGAGCGCAGCGGCACGGATGCCGTGCGCATCGAGCAGCTGGAAAGCGGTGATTACGCCCCTTCGCTCTCGCCCCTCATCAAGCTCACGCGCGCCCTGGGTGTTCGGGCTCGGGACGCTGCTTGACGACGACACCGAGGTCGGCCCTGCCGTGACCTGGTCGGCGCACGCGACCCCGGTGAACCGCCTCAAGAGCCTTGAGACCGTGAGCGACGCCGGCGTGCTCGACTTCTTCTCACTCGCCGCCGGCAAGACGTCGCGTCACATGGAACCGTTCGTGATCGACGTCGCTCCATCCTCGGCCGAGGCGCACGCTCTCTCGCAGCACGAGGGTGAGGAGTCGATCTACGTGCTCGAGGCGGCATCGAGGTCGAGTACGGCAAGGACAAGCACGTGCTCCGTGCCGGCGACAGTATCTAGTACGACTCGACCGTCCCGCATGAGGTTCGTGCCTCCGGTGACGCGCCGGCCCGGATCCTCGCCGTCGTCTACAACATCATGAAGGGCTACTACAACATGCCCGAGGCGACCGCTGCCGCTATCGATAACGACGGCTGGCTGCACTCGGGCGACGTCCAGGAGTTCTCGCGCGCCCGCATGGCGCGCTACAAGGCTCCCAGATACGTGTTCTTCGTGGACGAGTACCCGCAGACAGCGTCCGGCAAGATCCAGAAGTACGAACTTCGGGATATGGCCAAGGAGCAGCTCGGAATCGATATTGGCGTGTTCGCCGGGGAGGCCGGCGAGGGTGGCGACCCGAACGCAACAGACAGCGACTGCGCGGTGCGCGGATAGGCTAAGTAGCGCGGCACGTGGCCGTAACCCCGACCCTAACGGTTTCTCGCCATACCCCCGGGGGTTTCACTCCATGCCCACGTCACGCGCGCTGCTTCTTCACATCTGCTGCGCACCCTCTAACTGAAGAGGGTGTGCGGGCGGACGTGGAGAGCGTGGGACAGTGGGAATCTTCGGGATATTCCTTTCGGCTATAGAGAGTCTGCGGGGCAACGGCCTCCGGTCCCTCCTGATGGCGCTCGGCGTCATCATCGGCGCGGCAACCATCGTGACCGTGGTCGCTGTGGGCATTGGTGCGCGCGACGCGATCGATGCGCAGTACTCCAACATGAGCGTCACGACGATCTTCGTTAACTCCGGACCCGCATCCAACTCACAGCTTGACGCCGGGGATGCCGAGGCCCTAAAGGCGATTCCCTCGGTTGCTGTTGTGGCGCCGCAGGTGACCGGCCGGCTGGCCATCGCCAATGGCGAGGTGTCGTCGCAGACGATGGTCGTGGGCACCACGACCGACTACAAAGACCTGGCCGCCCTCTCCTTTGCGTACGGCGGCTTCTTCACCGACAGTGATGTCGAACGTCGGGAACGCGTGGTCGTGCTGGGCCCCACCGCCGCCGAGGAGCTGTTCGGCAAGGGCGCCGACCCTGTGGGTGAGAGCGTTCGGATCGCCGGGCGCACGCTCACCGTCGTGGGAGTGACCGAGGTCAAGGGCGGCGCCATCGGGCCGATCACGCTTGATGACAGCGTGTTCGTGCCGACCACCACTGCCGAGAGGGCCCTGCTGGGCGCCGAGGGCAAAGTCAGCCTTAACGTGCAGGCGGACTCCATCGACTCGGTCGGGACCACGATGGAGCAGGTGGCCGCGACGCTTCGGGACGAGCACGGTCTGCGCTCCGACCAGCCCGACGACTTCACCGTGAAGGACATGGGGTCCAAGCTCGTGAGCGCACAGGATTCCAACCGGACGATGACCCTTCTGCTGTCCGCGGTCGCGGTGATCGTACTGATCGTCGGTGGCATCGGCATCATGAACATCATGTACGTCTCGGTAACCGAGCGTACCCGTGAGATCGGTGTGCGACGGGCGATCGGCGCGACCCGATCGAGCGTGCTCACGCAGTTCCTTCTCGAAGCTGTCGTGCTCAGCGTCGCCGGCGGACTGGTGGGCGTGGTGTTCGGCTTTGCCGCTCTGCCGGCCCTCGAGGCCGCGGGCATCGCGGCGACCCCCTCTGCAACAGGCGTCGTTATCGCCTTTGGGTTCTCGCTCCTTACCGGCGTCGTGTTCGGTTTTGCGCCGGCGCGGCAAGCCGCACGTCTCGATCCGATCGACGCACTTCGCCATGAGTAGGACAGGGGACCGGCGCTCGCGCCGTTCCGGACAAACGAAAAGGTGACGTTATGAAGAAAGGCACGTTGGTACTGATTGCGGCAGTCATCGCCCTTGGGGTTGCGGCCTACTTTGGAGTGGGCTACCTGGTCTCGCCGGGCGACTCGGCAGTCGCTGGCGCAGCGGGCAACGGGACGGGCGCTACCGCCGATCCGAACCAGCCGGACCGCACTGCCGAGGTCAAGGGGACCGTGGTCTCGGTCGACGGCACGGTCGTCGTGATCGACAGGCTGATCGTCGACCCGAGCGAGGAGCTCAGCGACGAAGAGAAGGCCGCCAAGAAGGCCGAGCGCGCGAGCATGTCGATGGAGGAGCGCCAGGCGCTCAAAGCCGCCGAACAGGCCGATGTCCCTGTGGAGCGTGTGTCTGTAGAGGTCCCCGTGGGCGTTCGAATCGTGAAGATGATCCTCGAGGGCGATACCTCTGTAGCCCAGGCAGCCTCGCTCGGCGACCTCAAGGCGGGTGCGAACGTGACGATCTGGACCGATGGTCCGACCGACGGCGGCACCGCCGAGTACGTGAAGATCCAGTCCGGCAACTAGGGTTCCGGCGATCCCAAGCGTTCAAGCGACGCGGTGGAAGTGGTGGAGATGAAGCAGAAAGCAAACAAGACGCGGGCGGCGGTGATCGTGGCGGTGGCGCTCGTTGCCATCATCGGCGGTTCGACCGTCGGATACCTTCGCGCCGCGGCCGCACCCGACGAAGCGGCGACCCCGACCGCCACGGTCGCGCTGGGGACGATCCAGTCCTCCGTACCGGCTGATGGCCGGGTCGCCGCCGAGGAGTGGGAGTTGGCGTTTGGCACCAGTGGCGCGGTCGAGACCGTGCTGGTGAGTGTGGGAGCGACCGTGACGGCCGGCGACCTGCTTGCCACGCTCGATGACACCAAGGCACTCGCTCAGGTGGCACAGGCTCAAGGCGCCCTCGACGCGGCTCGCGCCCGACTCGCAGGGCTGTATGCACAGCCCCGGGCGCAGGACGTGGCGGCGAAACAGACGCTCGTTGATGCGGCTGAGTCAGGACTGGCGAGTGCACAAGAGGCCTACAGTCTGCTCGTTGCGGAGTCGCTCGACTCCACGGTCTCGGCGCTGGAATTGCAGGCCAAGAAGGCCGCCGTCTCCTCGGCCGCGTCTCAGCTGTCCGTGGCCCAGGCGAACCTGTCGGTAGCCAAGGTCCCTGCGGCGAGAGCCGAGATCGACGCTGCCCAGGCTGCCGTCGAGCAGGCTGAGGGCGGTCTCGCGGCGGCCTCGGCCGGACTGGACGATCTGAAGCTGACGGCACCCGCGAATGGCGTGGTATTGGCCGTGAACGTTCAGCCGGGTGTGACGCTTCCGACAGGGACGGGATCCGCACCCGCGCTGCTCATCGCCGACCTGGACGGCGTGTACGTGGAGGGCGCGCTCGACGAGGCGGACCTGGGTGACGTGTCCGTTGGCATGCCGGTCGAGGTTCTCGTGGACGCTCTCGACGGTCAGATCATCGAGGGCACGGTCGTCGCCGTGTCGAGCGTCGCCGAAGTCGACGGCAACGGTCTGGCGACGTTCCCGATCCGGGTGGAACTGCCCGATGCCGCGGGGCTGGGCGTTGGGATGTCGGTGCGGCTGCAAGTCGTCACCGAACGTGTCTCCGACGTGCTGGTGATCCCGACGTCGGCGGTCCGTAGGGTCGATGGCGCATCCGTGGTCGACGTGCTTTCTGACGACGGTGCCCTTGTTGCGACCACGATCGAGCTTGGCGAGACGGACGGCACGATGGTCGAGGCAAAGGGCGGACTGACCGAAGGGGACAAGGTAGCCCTGCCCACGGCAGCGTCGGTGTCGCCATGAGTGAGGCAGTGATCACCCTCACGGATATCACCAAGGACTACACGCTCGCGGACATGGAGATCCCCGTGCTTCGCGGGATCGACCTCGAGGTTCGTCGCGGCGAACACGTCGCGCTTATGGGCCCGTCCGGGTCGGGCAAGTCCACGCTGATGAACCTTATCGGCCTGCTTGATGAGCCGACGTCCGGGCGCTATCTGCTCAACGACATCGACGCCTCGGAGTTGGGCGATCCAGCGCGAGCGCGCCTGCGGAACGAGGCGATCGGCTTCATCTTCCAGACCTTCAACCTGCTGCCCAACATGGACGCACTGGCCAACGTGGCGCTCCCGCTCAGGTACGCCGGCGTGCGCGATGCCCGACAGCGCGCGGGGGAGCTTCTGGAGCGTGTGGGGATGTCCGACCGCCTCGATCACCGCCCGTCGCAGCTCTCCGGCGGTCAGCGTCAACGCGTCGCGATCGCCCGGGCGCTCGTCAACGATCCCGCGCTCATCCTGGCGGATGAACCCACGGGCAACCTCGACTCGCATACCGGCGCGGAAGTCCTGGATCTGCTCGATGAGCTGCACGACCAGGGTCGCACGATCGTCGTGGTCACCCATGACGAGCACGTCGCAGCGCGCGCCGACCGCACGATCAGGCTGTTCGACGGCGTGGTGATACCTGCGTAGCGGGCCCTGCCCCCGGGCCGTCCGATGCGGTACCATGTGGCGCATCGTTTTCAAGACTGGGGGTGGCATGCACGAGGCCCGCTGGCACGGCCGGGGCGGCCAGGGCGCCGTCGCGTCTTCGAAGATTCCTTGCGGAGGCGGCGTTCCGTAGCGGCTGGGTCGGCGTGACCGCTGCGCCGTCGTTCGGTGCCGAGCGCCGTGACGCGCCGATCACCGCCTCCACGCGCATGGATCGCGAGCCGATCCGTGTCCTCTCGGGAGTCACCACGCCGGATGTGGTCGTCGTCTTAGACGACTCGCTGCTGCGTGTGGCCAACCCGGCTGCCGGCCTCAAAGACGGCGGCGTCATCATCGTCAACACGGTGCGTCAGCGGACACGAGATATCGCAGTCCCGCCCGAACATCGGTGAGGCCGGTGCGACGGGCGACTGGCGTAACGAATACCCGGTGGTAGGTGTGTCCCTCCTCGGCCACTGTGCATTGCCAATCGCGCTATGGCCGCGCCGTGGAACGTTCTCAACGACCAGCAGGACTCCATGAGCGTCCGCGACGCCGGCTGGGTGCAGCTGTACTGCCGTGACAACCAGGAGATCCTGGACACCACGCTCCAGGCGTACCGCATCGCCGAGCGGCTCAACGTGCCAGTGATGGTGTGCTACGACGGTTTCTTTCTCTCGCACACCGTCATGCCGGTGGACGTTCCCTCCGCCGGGGAGATCGCCGGCTTCTTGCCGCCGCGGACCGACCCGCTGCAGCTTGTGGACGTGAACGACCCTCGCAACATCGGGCCGGTAACCCTCGCCGACCCGCGCGCCGATGCCGACGGCGTCGTCCGCCCCGGCTACATGGAGTTCCGCGCGCTGCACCACGGCGCGCTCCTCGAGGGCAAGCGGCTCGCCGTCGTCTTCGATAAGGCGCTCAGCTACGGCTATGAGGGCCCCATCGCGGCTGATCTCAAGGCCGCGCTTCAGGTGGCCGAGGAGAGTCCGGCAGTCTTCGGCTGCATCTGCGGCCTCGGCGGCCGCGACGTGTCACCCGAGGACCTCGTCGCCGCGACACGCCGCGCGATCGACGGCCTGGATTCGGGGGTTCGTGACCGCGAACCCGACTGGATCAACCTGCGGCCCGAGGGAGATGCCCGATGACCAAGATCACCGAGTTTCCCACCAGCGAATACGTGCTTCCCGGCAACCGTGCGGTGGACTGTGGCCTGGTCGTTCTGTACGAGGTCGAGGACGGGGTGTTTCGGTTGAACGGGACGCAGCGCATCGCTCGCGAGGGCCGGCACGCCGCTCACGCCCGTGGCTGAGTACATCGCCACCCGGGGCCGCTTCCGCGGGATGAGCGCCGAGACCGTCGCCGAGGTACAGGCGTGGGTCGACGCGCGCTGGGTAGGCTATCTGACGAGGAACGCAGGGGAGTAGCAGGTTCAGGTTCTAGTGAGGTCCCGTTCAGGGCGGCCGGCGACACTTGCGCCGGCCGCCCTGACTTGTGTGCGGGCGTGCAGCGTCTTACTATTGCATCAATAAGTAAGACGCTCGCTCCCAAGGAGGTGGCCCCGATGCAGGTGACGATGTCGTCGAAGGGCCAGATCGTGATTCCCGCCGAGATCCGCAAGCAGTTCGGCTTCAAGGCGGGTGACAAACTCGAGCTCATGGAGTTCGCGGGCCGGCTCTACCTTTTCCGGCTGCCTGACGATCCGATCGCAGCCGCGTGTGGGGCGTTCGCCGGTCGCGGCATGACGATGAACGACTTCGAGGACCTCAGGCGCGAGGACCTTGAGTTGGAGGAAGCCAAGTGGAAGCGATACGAGGAGTGGACGGGGAGAGGCTAGTCCTCGACTCATGGGCGATCATCGCCATGCTCGGCCGCGAGCCCTGCTGGGAGACCGTTCGGGACACGTGCTACGAGGCGAGTCGGCAGCGCAGGCTCTTACCTATGTGCGCGGTAAACTGGTGCGAAGTGCTCTACGGCGTGCCCCGCAAGGTGCGGGGCGTTGTTCCGGAGGACGTGGCCGAACTGCTCCGCGCGCTACCGATCGTGGTGGTCGATGCCACCGAGGAACTCAGCGCTCGGGCCGCACTCATCAAGTACGATCACTCGATCTCGCTTGGCGATGCATACGCGGCGGCGCTCGCGCTCGCGCTCGACGCGCCCCTGCTCACCGGTGACCCTGAGTTTGCCACGCTCGAGCCGGGACTCCGGGTGAGATGGCTGCCACGCTGAGCCGCTCTCCTACAGACTCTTGCTCCATGTCACGAACGCCATGTCCTCTTTGGCGATGTGCGTGCGCAACCACTCGGCGACGAGCGGGGTGACCTGCGCGGCAGCGACCGCTTCGCCGTTGAAGTACGCCGCCATGTTCCGCATGACGTCGCCGGTAAGGTGCTCATGCAGGCTGCGATGGGGTCCCAGTATGGGATACCCGAGGTCCTCCATGAGGTCTTCCTCGTCCCCGAAGTGCTCGGTCACGTAGTCGGTGAGGCCGTAGAGCGCATCGGCGACGGCGTCGTCATCGCCGGTCTCGTCATCGATCGCCGCTTGTGGCGCGTTTGCGAGCGCGAACAGTGCCCGATGCTGGTCATCGATCATGGGCACGCCGGTCTCGAGTGCGGGATCCCACTTGAAGTAGTCCACGTCTACTCGGCTTCCCGTATCGGGTATGGCAGCACGAACGTGTCGGCCGGGACCTCCACGTTGATGCGCACGTTGGAGAACATCCGCCTCGACACATCGAGTTCACCGATTGAGCCGTCATCCTCGGGCACCGCACCACGGGTGATGACTCCGATCACGGCACCCTTCTTGGCGAGGTACGTTATGTCCTCCTGGTACCAGGGGTTTGCCGAACCCTCCAGGTTCTCGGTCTCTTGGACAACGTACTTCACACGGGTGGCGCCCGACTCCTCGTCGGTCCCGTCTTCGACGGAATCGACTGGCGGCTTGTTGAACTCACGCAGGTAGAAGTCCACGCTGGCTACTGCGGGCTCGCAGTACTCGCCATCGTGCTCCACGAAGTACGCCGTTACACCGTCGGGTGAGGCTATCGAGCGGATGAGCGTATCGCCCTCGTAGAGGTCGTAGCGGAACATGCGTCCATCGACCCAGAATCCGCCGGACTGATCGTAGTTCCCGTCGGGGCTCACCGTGTGCAACTCGGAGTCTCCATACGGTTTGAGGGTTCGGCTAGTGGATAGCGTCGTACATCCAGCGTGCGACGGCACGAGCGCGACGGTCGAGCACGATGACGCCGATGCGCCGGAAGTGCTCATCATCACCAACTCCCCCTTGAAGTCGGGCCCCGTCCCTCTCGGCTTCATGCCCATCCGCACCACCAAGTTCGCGCGTGTGGCATTTGACCCTAACGTAACGTGAGGGTTTATCCTCGGCAGAGGAAGGAGGTGGTGGATGTGCCATATACCGTCAGCGACGTAGCCCGCACCGCGAATGTCAGCGTGCGTACGCTGCACCACTACGACGAGATCGGGCTGCTTCACCCGTCGGGGCGTAGCGACGCCGGCTACCGGCTGTACACGGACGCTGACCTGGAACTGCTGCAGCAGGTGCTGTTCTTCAAGGAGCTCGGGTTCGAGTTGGGCGGCATCCGCGACCTCATCAACAGTCCAGGATACGAGCGCGGCGAGACGCTTGCCGCGCAACGGGAGTGGCTTGCCGAGAAACGCGACCATCTCGACGGCATGATCGCCTCGGTCGACAAGGCGCTGGCCGCGATCCAGGAAGGGATACAGATGACCAAGGAAGAGATGTTCGAGGTGTGGGGCGACTTCGACCCCGCCCAGTACGAAGCGGAAGTGAAGGAGCGCTGGGGTGAGACCGACGCATACAAACAGTCGGCTCGTCGCACCAAGAGCTACACCAAGGAGGATTGGAAGCGCATCAACGCAGAAGGCGCCGTGGTGTACGAGAAGCTTACGCAGGCGTTCGACGAGGGCCTGCCGGCCGATTCGGACCTCGCCCAGGAGGCCGTCCAGGCGTGGTGGGACCAGATCGACAAGAACTTCTACACGATGTCGCTCGAGATCCTGAGCGGTCTCGGCGAGATGTACGTGCTCGAACCTCGATTCGCCAAGCACTACGAGGACATTCGCCAAGGGCTTGCGGTGTACTGGCGCGACGCGATCCGGGCGTATGCGGCGGCACGGCAGTAACCGTCCGTCGCCTCGACCTTCATGTAGCAGCGCGACCTCACGGTTGCGCTGCTACACTCGTATGCACCCGGAAAAGGAGGCACGTGTGCCTATCGTTCACGTCCACATGTATGAAGGTCGCACCGTGGAGCAGAAGCGCGAGATGGTGAAGCGCGTGACCGAGGCTCTCGTTGAGACCGTTGACGCCAAGCCCGAGTCGGTTCACATCGTCATCTCGGACATGGCGAGACACGACTACGGCGACGGCGGCGTTCTCGGCATCGACGCATAGGAGGCGCTCCACATGGATTCTTCCGAGAACATCCGCGCGTCCGTGAGCGCGGGTATGCCTCGCCTGATCGAGGATCTGCGCGCACTCGTGGCGATCCCGTCGATCGACTTCCCCGGCTGCGAACGCGGGCCCGTGCTCGAAGCCGCCGAGGCGACCGCGGACCTCGTGCGCGAGGCCGGCTGCCACGTTCGCATGCTCGAGCTGCCCGAGGGACCTCCCGCCGTCTTCGGCGAGATCCCCGCGCCTCACGGCAAACCGACGGTGCTGCTGTATGCCCACTACGACATCCAGCCGCCAGGTGATGAGTCGGCGTGGCTCTCCGATCCGTACAACCTGACCGAGCGCGACGGACGCTTGTACGGTCGCGGATCGGCCGACAACAAGGCTGGTATCGTTATGCATCTGGCGGCGCTCCGCGCGTTCGGCGGGAAGCCACCGGTCGGCATCAAAGTGCTGATCGAAGGCGAGGAGGAGACCGGCCGCAGCGATCTGGAGGAGTACGTTGTCGCGCACTCCGATCTGTTTGCGGCCGATGTGGTGGTGGTCGCGGACATGGGCAACTGGCGCGTGGGGGAACCCACGCTCACGACGTCGCTTCGCGGCGTCACCGACGCGGTCATCGAGGTCCGCACGCTCAAGTCCCCGGTGCACAGCGGCGCGTACGGCGGTCCCATCCCCGACGCGCTGATGACGCTCATCCGAGTGCTCGGCACGCTCACCGACGACGAAGCGAACGTCACCATCGACGGTCTCGTCGGCACCCCGTGGACCGGCTACGAGCCTGCCGAGGAGGACATCCGCCGCGAGGCGGGCGTGCTTGACGGTGTCGAGTTCGTTGGCGCGGGCGGACTCGGTGAGCGATTGTGGGCGAAACCCTCGGTCAACGTCATCGGAATCGACGCTCCTGTGGTCGACGGCTCCCGCAATGCGCTCGTGCACCAGGCCCGCGCCCGCGTGAGCCTACGTGTCCCGCCGGGCGAGGACCCACGCCGCGCTCGCGACCTGCTGGTGCGTCACCTGGAGAAGTCGGTTCCGTGGGGCGCACGCGTGACGGTGACACCGGGAGCGGCGGGTCCGGGCTTTGCCGCCGACGACAGCGGTCCCGTGTACGGCTTCGCGCGCGAAGCTCTGTCATCGGCATACGGCAAGCCGGCGGTCGCGATGGGCTCCGGCGGGTCGATTCCGCTGGTGAGCGCGTTTGCGGCGGCCATGCCGGACGCCGAGATCGTCCTGTGGGGGGCCGAGGATGGCGCGTGCGCGATACACGCGCCCAACGAGAGCGTGGATGCCGGCGAGCTGGAGGCCGCGGCCTTGGCCGAGGCGCTTATGCTCCACAGTCTGGGCAGCCAAGACGCGCCGCCGACGCATCTCTGACAGGAAGGCTGGGTAGAGTCTCCCACGTAAGGATCCGAGTTTTCCCGAGGAGCTGATCTCATGCGCATTCGTCTGTCCCGGAGCGTCGCGCCGATCGTCGTGCTCGCGCTCGCCATGTCGCTGGTACCGTCGTTCGCATTCGCGGGGCCGTCTGTGACCGTTGCCCGGCCCGGGGTCTCGCCACGGGCTACCCGCCCCGCCAAAGTGCGCCCACTCGCCTTGGTGCCTCTCGCCGCCGACGACAACATCCCGGGTGTGGCGCTTCCAGCGTCGCCCGTCGCGGGCACACTCAACGCTACGACTGATGTAGATGACGTCTACGCGGTCACGCTGGGAGCCGGCGACACCTTGGTCGCCAGCATCACGGGACCCTCGTACATGTTCTTCGATCTGTTCCTGTACGGGCCCGGCGAGACGCAGATCGGCGACAACTTCCTCGTGACGAGCGACGCCCTGGAGCGTGACTTCTTCTACCCGTACACACTGCAGTTCAAGGTGGACACATCGCTTGGCTACGCGGCGGGCACGTACTACCTGGACGCGTTCGCGGGCGTGGGCAGCGGCAGCTACACCATCACGTGGCGTATCGTCCCGGACGACGCCGATGACGACATCCCCGGAGTACCGATGCCCGCCTCGCCGTTCACCCGATGGAACTCCTCGGGCACGGTCTTCTCGGCGGACGGTCTTGAAGCGGCGCCCATCGATATGTACGACGTGTTCGAACTCGACCTTGCCGAGGGTGACAGGCTGACCCTCTCGGCTGCCAGGCCGAGCGGATCCTCGGTGGCAGTGGAGTTGTTCGTGTACCCACCAGCCGCAACCAACGTCGACACGGACGGCATCGTCTACCAGACGGACGCGTGGTGGGCCTCGAC
Organism: Coriobacteriia bacterium; assembly: GCA_049657775.1. GTDB lineage: Bacteria > Actinomycetota > Coriobacteriia > Anaerosomatales > Anaerosomataceae > JBASNZ01. The sequence goes on from JBASNZ010000087.1 coordinate 41,480, forward strand.
CGATCTGTTCACGGCCACCATGCCCGAGTCCCTGACGTTCGTGGTTCCGCCGGGTGGCGCCGGCACCTACCATGTGGACGTTGAAGCGTGGGAGGGCGTGGGTGACTACACGCTCACGTGGAGCGTGGATCAGGCATCGGTGATCCGACTGTTCGGGGCCACGCGCTTTGACACCAGCCAGGCCATCGTGCGCAGCACCGCACTGGAATCCTCGATCGCCATACTTGCTAACGGCTTCGGGTATGCCGACGCGCTGGCGGCGTCCGGACTTGCAGGAGCGTATGATGCGCCGCTGATGCTGACGGACCGCTACTACGTGCCAGACTCGGTGCTGGTGCACCTCGTCGCCATGGGCGTCACGGACATCAAGCTTGTCGGTGGCACATCGGTGATCGACGCCGACGTTGTCGAGGCGCTGCGACTCTCGGGCTTCACGGTCGAGCGGATCTCGGGCGCGGACAGGTATGCGACGTCCAAGGCGTGCGCCGACCGCGTGCTCTCCGTGCAGGGGACGATCCCCGGAGCATTCGTGGTGCGCGGCGACGCGTTCGCGGACGCCCTTGCGGTATCGCCGCTGGCGTACACGCAGGGAATGCCGGTCCTGCTGACGGCTCCCACGCAGCTGAGTGCGCCGACGTCGGCGTTCCTCGAGAGCAACGATGTCACACAGGTCGTTGTCGCGGGCGGGACGAGTGCCGTGAGCACGCCGGTTGAGAACTCGATCACCGCGCTCAACGGGGCGACAACGGTCGTCACTCGGCAGGCGGGCACTACGCGCTACGCAACGGCACGGTTGGTCGCCGAGTACGGCGTCGCGCAGGGCTGGAACTCGTGGGGCTTCGTCGGAGTTGCCACGGGCGCCAACTTCCCCGACGCTCTCGCCGGCGGTATCGGCTGCGGCCGTATGGGCGGCGTGCTGTTGCTCACCGACCCCAAGACGTTCTCGCCTGACTGCAAGAACGCGCTTACCGCCAACGTGGCGTCGATCGAACGTGTGGCGATCTTTGGCGGGACCGGAGCTGTGTCGAGCGGCGTTGCCAGCGCCATCGATGCGCTTATCCCGTAGGTTTACGAACGCGCGCGGTCTGGTTGTTCGCCGAGGGGGTCGTGCCGAGGGGGTCGTGCTTGACCCCCTCGGGTACGCTGGGTACCATGTGTGAGCACTCCACGGCCAGGTAGCTCAGTTGGTAGAGCAGGGGACTGAAAATCCCCGTGTCGGCGGTTCAAGTCCGTCTCTGGCCACCATTAGGAACTACGGAAGCCTCGCCCCGTGGCGGGGCTTTCTTGCGTCGATGGCCTCCTTTGTGATTGACATCACCGATCAGGCCCCAATACACCGTTCATCGGCAGTCAGGATATCGTGTCGTGCGCTTGCAGGACATGAGGGGTATATTTAGGGAGATTAGCGGACGGGCTTCAGCGCGCCCGCAGGAGGTAGTGGCTGCGTATAAGGGGGTACAGCATGAGAAACGGGCGTAGACCGTTTCGACGCACCTTGTTAATGGGTGCACTAGTTGCGGGGGTGGTTTTGGCGCTTAGTGCGCCAGGAATCGCGCTTGCCGGCGACTCACTCAAGTTGCCCACAGCGATGACACCGCTGGCAGTGTCGTTCCTTGCGAACGACCCCGTTGCGATCCCGGTTCAGGGAGCCAACAGGTATCTCACAGCGGTGGAAGCATCCAAGAAGTTCTCCTCGGCGGCGACGGTCGTTGTCGCGTCCGGTGAGGCTTTCCCCGATGCACTCGGCGGAGCGGCGTTGGCCGGTGCAGTTGACGGCCCACTGCTTCTCACGCCAGCCTCGGCTGTCCCGGCAGACGTTCTTGCCGAGATCTCACGCCTCGGCGCCACCAAGGTGTACGTCCTTGGCGGCACGAGCGCCGTGTCTGCCGCGGCGTTCTCACAGCTTGATGCGGCGGTTGGCACGGTTGTCCGCCTTGGCGGAACAACGCGGTACCAGACGGCGCAGCTCATAGCCGACGAGACCATCAGCGTCCTCGGCGATTCCTACGATGGCGGTGCCTTCCTGGCGACGGGGCAGGATTTCCCCGACGCACTGGGAGCCTCCCCGGTCATGTACGCACAGGGCATGCCCCTCGTGATCGTCAACGCAGCAGGCGCCTACACCCTACCAGCAGAGGCGACTGACGTTGTGATCCTTGGTGGAACGGGTGCGGTTCCCGCCTCCGTCCAGACCGCCCTGGGCGCCACGTTCGAGACCCGCATCGCAGGCTCTAACCGGTACGCGACGGCCGCCGCGGTTGCGCAGTACGGCGTTTCTCTTGGGATGTCCTGGAACAACGTCGGTGTCGCAACCGGCGAGAACTTCCCGGACGCCCTGTGCGCCGGCCCGCTTGTTGGCTCGAAGAACGCGGTACTCCTGCTGACGACCTCGGCGACGCTGTCGAGCAACGCCAGCAGCGCCCTCGGGGCGCACAAGGCCGAGATCGCCCAGTACTACCTCTTTGGCGGTGTGGGCTCGCTGTCGGCCGCAGTACGCAGCCAGATCGCCACGGTTCTTGAGGGCGCGCCGGTTTGGAACGGCCACGCCCTTCCCGAGGTTTCGTGCACCGCATCCGGATGCCACGATACCGAGCTGGCGACGATCCATATCGCCAAGGGCTGCTACATGTGCCACGGCATGGGCGCGACGCCGTCGAATGACTGCATCGCGTGCCACGGCGAGACCGTGCACGACGCGGTTGCCATCCACGCAGACATCACAAGCGACCCCGCGACTCCCGCCGAGAGCTGCACGCAGGCCGCGTGCCACGGTGATGCGGGCGCGATGGCGCTCCACACCGGTGGCTGCGCCGAGTGCCATGCTTCGTCGCGTGAGGCAGTGGAAGACGCGATCAGCAACGGTGATGCTACGTGCGAGAGCTGTCACACGTTCGCCACGGTTCACGTGCAGGGCGATGCAGCGCACGCTGTCTCAGGTGACTGCTTCACGTCCACCTGCCACGGCACCGATGTGGCGCGCATGCACACGATCGACTTCAGGGGTACCGGCGACATGCCTCCGGGCTGCGCCGCGTGCCACGGCGAGGGCGTCACACCTTCGCTCACCTGCACCGAATGCCACATCAACCTGGCGGCAAAGCATGACGAGGACACCGCCCACGCAACGCTGGAAGCCGGTATCTCAGGCGACATCAGCGGCGGCTGTGTCACGTGCCACGGCAGCGATCTCATGGATGTCGCTGAGGGCGAGCACGTTGGCTGCACCTGCCACGCGCACGCCGAGGCCCGCGGCAAGACCGAGTGCCAGTCGTGCCACACGGATCCGATCGATCCCAACGCTGAGAACCCGTACCACGTGGGCGTGCATGATGCGACACAGACCATGATGGAGACCAACAGCGCCGGTTGTGTTTCGTGCCACGGCAGCAACCTCATGGCCGTTCTGCCCGCCGGGAATCCCATCACGGGCGTGAGCGAGCACAATGGCTGCACGTGCCATCAGTCCGGTGAAGCCGAGGGCCAGACAGCCTGCGAAGACTGCCACGTTCAGCCCATGGATCCGGCTGCTCCGTATCCGTACCATGTTGACGTGCATGACACGCTCGAGGCCGGTATTGCAGGAACCACGAGTCCGGCATGCGTTTCGTGCCACGGCTCATCGATTCCGGATGTCGGCTCTGTCAGCCTCCACGTTTCCGGTGCGCACGCCGGCTGCTCGTGCCACGCGTACGGCGAAGCGACGCCTGACAAGACCGAGTGCGCCAACTGCCACGAGGGCGCGTACGCGCCGCACGGCTTCGTCAACGGCCACACCCACACCGGTGAAGGCTGGGTGCCTGCCAGCGGTCACAACACCACGACCTACGGCGTTATCGGAGCGAAGACCAAGTTCGACGGCTCCCAGGGCGTCACGCTCATGTGGGAGTCCGAGATCGAGAGTGCTTCACTCAACGCCACGTGGCTTGTCGAGGCTGGATTCCAGCCTGCGACGCGGCCTGCGGGCATCACGTCGGTCACCATCGGCCAGGAAGGCGTTGTGTCCACCGATTGGGACTTCCCAACGGCCAACGTGTTCTGGCAGGCCGGCGACACCGCCGCTCCGTCCGACGCGATGTTCCTCAACAAGGACTCGGTCATCACGTGCGAAGACTGCCATGCGGGTCTGAGCGCTGCCGGTCCTCACGGCGCGGACGACAACTGGGGTCTTGACCCGGACTATCCGGCCAAGTACTCCTACGCCGAGCTGACCAAGGACGTCGAGTCGTACCCGTCCGGTATCAGGATGCGTTCGACTCTGACGACCGTCACGCAGTCGTACACGAGTGGCATGGGCATGATCTGCTCCAAGTGCCACGACCTGCAGAACTACCAGTCCGGCACCACGGTCAACAACCCGCTACCTCGTACGTCCACCGGTGATGCAACGTTCGATCACAACGGCGAGACCTACGACCCGGTATACCTGGACCAGTCCGGCACCAGGAACGATGGATACTTCGTCTGGACGGACAACGCCGGCGACATGGTCCCGCTGAGCGATATCGTTATCAGCGGCGCCGTTGGCAGCCAGACGTGGACATCCTCCAATCCTGAGGCACAGGGCTGGACGCAGGGTGCCGCGGGTACCAAGACAGCGGGCACCATCGGCTCCAGCAACACGGCGCACAGCAGCCATCACCAGGACACCAATGACGGTTCGGCGCAGTGCGTCGGCTGCCACATCGGTGTGCCACACGGCTGGAAGAGCCCGCGTCTGCTTGTCAACTCCGGCTGGAACGGTGCTCCCAACAGCATCGGTGCCGGTGTCATCGCCGGCGCGAGCGCTCCGTATCGGAGCCCGGACCTGCTCGGAACGACCCGCAACAACGGCTCGATCCCGATGAACCCTGTCACCGGCTACAACGACATGGGCATGCTGACTCTCAGCGCTGTGGACAACCACAACCTGTGGGCTGGCGCGGGTGTCGCCTCGCCGTACAACACCGGAGCGGCCTACTGGTCCGAGCCCAGCTGTCAGGCGTGTAACGATCACGCGGGTGAGGATGGAATCAGAATCATCGACAGCGAGTAACTACACCCCGGAGGGGCGGGCTGCGGCTCGCCCCTCCGACAGTGGCTCGTGAGGGCCGCATTTCGACCGCGAAGGATAAGGGGAGGATGACGAGATATGGAACGTGGCAAGATCTCTCGTAGGGAGTTTCTGGGTGGTACCGCCGCCGTCGTTGGCGCCGCAGTGCTCCCTGCTATCACGAACATGGCCCCCGCTGCCGCTACGCCGGCTACCGGCTTCCCCGGAACGATGACTCCGTGGGTTCCGCTGGATGCCAAGGCGGCCGCACGTCAGGGCTACGAGATCTACCGTGGCAAGCATCAGTTCCAGAGTGGTTGATGCGAGGGTGCCTACTGGCCCGTGATCGGCCAGCTCGCAGCCAACTTCCCTGGCAGCACCTGGGACGCCGTCCCGAAGGGATGCTTCAACTACGGTGCAGGTGGCGTCAACGCCTGGCGCAGCATCTGCGGTGGACCGAACGGTGGGTCGGCACTTCTGGCCCAGCTCGGTGCTCCGACCGCTGTCAAGGATGAGTACAACGCCTGGTACGAGAAGAATGCCTTCCCGAGCAACGCAGCCTATGTGGATTACGCAAGCGGGACCTGGACGCCGGGCGGCACGGCCACCGGTGGATGGGGCAGCGCCTCAAACCAGCTGATCGCCCCGCGCGACAACGCGCCGGTGGCCAAGCCGGAGTCGTTGCTGTGCCATGCGTCGCACGGCCGCTGGCTCAAGGCTGCCGGTGGCGAGGATGGCTACTGGGTGAGGACCTTCAGCAGCACCGCTCTCGCGGGCGCGGATCGTTGCTCCAAGCTTGTCTACGACTGCGTGTTCAAGCTGTGCGAACTGATCAACGCATGGCAGGCAGGCACACTGCCCGCGGGGACTCTTGATCCCAGCGCAACGGCCACCGGATGCATGGCTGCAGGCTGCCACACCGCTCCTGACGCGGAGGTTGAGGTTGCCGGCAAGATGAAGTGCACCGACTCCTGCCACAAGTAGGTTGATCGAGCATCAGACTCGCGCGAGCGGGACCACCGATGCAAGTACCGCGGTTACGCTCCACATGATGGAGTGAAGCGCAAAGGGGGGTGGGCAGCGATGTCCGCCCCCTGCGCTGTCTGAGCGAGAAAGGGGCACGATGAGCCAGATGAGCACCGTCCCGGTCGACGAGGTACCAGCGGCGGCGATCGGCCGAAGCAACGCGGATCCGGGCACTGGCGGGGCTACGCCCAAGAAGTCGCGCGCCTGGTGGCCCTGGTTGGCGGCAGCGGCTGTGGTGATCGTTGCGGGAGTGGTCGGTGGACTGCTCCTGGCGCGGCCAGCGACTGATGATGGCCCCCGAAACTCGCTCACGCTCGTGGCGCAGGCAGCGCAGAGTGGGGACTGGAACGCCGTCAACGCGTACCTCGACGTCGAAGCCGTCGCGGGACACTACGCCGACACGGCCTTTGCGCAGGCCACTGGGTCCGCAACCGCGAGTGTGGACGCGACCATGCCCAGGAGCAGCGGTATGGGCGGCAGCCGTCCGCAAACGGGACCCGCGGCGATGAAGAAGGTGTTCGTGGCCCGGACCGTGCAGTCGCTGAGAACCCTCGTAGAACGGGGCGATCTGGATGCGAACGCCGGCGGGCTTCAGAGTCTGATGCTCGTCGGAGAGGCCGAGAGTGTGGATGCAGGTGAGTCGCGGGCCACCGTTACGGTCGTGATACCGGGTGTCGGCGGTAAGGACGAGACGGTCATCCTCACGATGAACAAGGTCGACGAGCGCTGGCGGATCGTTGCGGTCGACGGCATTTCGAGTCTTCTCGGAACCGCAGCCGACGAGCAGCAGACCGATGGCTAGCGGTCCGTCGTGGGGCGCCCTGGCACAGCCCGAGGACGCCGACCATGTCCTATACTAAGACCCACTGACGCTTCTTCGCAGGGACGGTGAGTGCAACGGAATCCCTCCAAGACCTCGATAGGATCCATTCGACCACGCCCAGGTCCAGGCGAACCGCGATCGCGGTGTGCGTTGGCGTTCTGGCGTTGCTGGTCGTCGTGTCGGCGGGCTGTACGCCCAAGTCCCAGAACACGGACGCCGCCGAGGAGACCGCAACGGTCGGGGCGGCCATGGCCGGTCCCGTCGTGGACGTTCAGGTCACCCAAGAGGCGATGGAAAGCACGCCGACACCTCCCGTGCTGACCAGCCCCGAATCAGCCGTTCGGTCCTTCCTTGATTGGACGTCGTACGCGTACCGGACCGCCCAGTCTCGGGCGGCACTGCCGGTGATGACCACCTACGAAGAGGTACGGGTCGATTCGTACATCCAGTACAACATCCAGAAGTTCCGCCTGCTCGACCAGCGGCTGCAGTCCATCACGTTCGGCCGAGCGAGCGTCGAGGGCTCCCGGGCCGTCGTGCCCGTGAGGGAGACATGGACGTACAGCTACGTGTCGATCAAGGAGCCCGGGAAGGTCATCGGCGGCCCCTACGAGATCAGCTATGAGGCAACGTACACCGTGGTGAACTCGGAGTCCGGCTGGAAGGTCGACAACGTTGAGTCCACGGCCCTAGGCAAGGTCGAGTGAGGGCCAAGGCCCTTCAGAAGGCTGGGCGGATCCTCGCGTCGGGGCGTCTCGCGACGTTGCTTCTTGCATTCCTGGGCGTCTGGGCGGTTCTTGCGTCCTTTGTGCCGCAGGGTGATGCATCGGCTGCGGCGGTGGCGGAGTGGAGCCTGACGAACGCATCGCTCGAGCCCGTCGTCCGGTTCCTGGGACTGCATCATGCATTCACGGCGCCGCTGTTCGTTGCGTGTATCGCGGTCCTGGCCGTGTCGACCGCGCTGTGCGCGTGGCAACGAACACGAGTCGCCATCAAGAGGGCGAGCCTACTGCGGCAAGCTGCGTTGCCCGACCAGCAGATGATCCCGGACCCAGATATCTCGGTGGCGTGCGATCCTGCGCTCGACGCCTCATCGATACTCGATGTCGCGTCTCGGACGCTCGCAGCACTCGGCATCAGGGTCAAACGTCGTGGAGGCCGGATCGCCGCTGTCTCGGCTCCCTGGTCGGCGTGGGGCAGTCCGGTGTTCCACTGGGCGCTGCTCGCTCTGATCCTGATCATGCCGCTCGGCACGCTGGTGCGGTCCTCGGGGCAGATCGGTCTGGCCGTGGGGCAGTCGGCGGAGGATCGGCCGGGCTCGTATGCCCTGCTAACAGCGGGACCGCTGCGCAATTGGGACGGCGTCAGGCGCACGATCAGGCTCGATGCATTCGAGGTCAACTACAAGAGCGGCGGCGTCAACCGTGGTGCAACGCCGACCGTCTCGATCCTGAACGCAAAGGGCGAGGTCGTGAAGTCTCAGCGCGTCTACCCGAACCGCACACTCAAGCTGAACGCGCTCACCATCTACCCGCTGGACTATGGCCTCTCGGCAACGGTCTCGATCGTCGAGACAGGCGGTGCAGGCGAGCGAACCTCTACGCAGCTGTTGGACTTCTCGGGTAAGGCCGAGGGTGGAACGGCTCCGGTCGCTCCGCTCGTGATAGCGGACGCCGGCGGCGCTGAGCAGCTCAAGGTGTATGTCTCGGTTCCGCTGGACCGTGTCGAGGGCGGCTACCTCGGACGGCTACCCGAGGTGCTCAGGGCCCGTATCATCGTTGCCTCACCCGCGGGCGAAGCGCTCCTTGACCAGACTCTGACCCCCGGTCAGGATCTGGCACTGCCCAACGGATCGTCGCTCCGCCTTGTGGACGTGGGCTACTACTCGCGGCTCCAGCTGGTGGACGACCCGTCGATTCCGTTCCTGTATGCCGCCGCGGTCGTATCGATACTCGGGCTTGGCGTGGCAACGCTCGCGCGGCAGATGATCGTGCTGGCCTGGGTCGAGGACACGCCTGAGGGTGCCCGGCTCGCGCTGCGACTACGCCTTTGGCGCAACGTGACCACGAGCCGAGACGAGATCGAGACAGAGCTACGGCGTGCGCTTGGCGTGGCCGAGGAAGGAACTCCGGAGTGACCATCGAAGTGCTTGCGACATGGATCGCGCTCTCGCTCTATGCGGCTTCAACCGCGATGTCGGCGATCGGTGTGGTCTTCACCAAAGACAGACTGCTCGGCCGGGCGGTTCCGATGGCGGCGGTCGGCCTTGTCTTGCAGACGGTCTCGCTCGCCACGCGATGGGTTCGTGTGGGACACGGACCGTATCTCGGCTTCTACGAGGTGGCATCCGCTCTGGTGCTCTTTACCGTGGCGGCGTTTGTGATCACATCGTGGCGGAACCCCCGGCTCGCGGGCGCCGGGATCGGGATCATGCCAGTCGCGCTGCTTCTGCTTGGTGGCGCGATGCTGGCGCAAGGGTCCGACGTGCCCATGACCGCGAAGCTCAGCAGCTGGTGGCTCTTCGTCCATGTTGCGTTCGCCAACCTCGCCTTTGGGGCGTTCGCGCTGTCGTTTGGATGCGCCATCGTGTACGTGGTGCGAGAGCGCTCCAAGAGCGGCGTATGGCTCAAGCGGTTCGAGAAGCTGCCGGCGCAGGGCGTGCTTGAGAACATGACCGTGCGGTTCGTCCTTCTAGGCTTCTTCTTCTGGGCCATCATGATCATCACCGGCGCGATCTGGGCGAACGAGGCCTGGGGCCGCTACTGGGGCTGGGATCCGATCGAGACCTGGAGCCTTATCGTCTGGATCATCTACGCGGTCTATCTTCACGCGCGGTTCACACTGAAGTGGCGCGGTGAGCGACTCGCCTGGTTTGCGATCGTGGCAATGCCGCTCGCCCTGTTCGCGCTGGTCGGCATACCCGCGGCCTTCAACACGCCGCACGCCGGCATCGGCGGACTCGGCAAGGACCTGTAACGGAACGAGGCGCCCCTCGGGGTGCCTCGGCGTATCGTTCCGGAGCATGGGCCGGGTCGCGCGCCTACTGCCCTTGGCCCTCGCGGTGCGTCATGCCCTTCATGGCGTCGGCCATCTTCTTTGGCATCTCGCCGGCTTTGGCCATGCCGATGCCGAGGAAGTCGAAGTGCTCACCGTAGTCGCGCATCATCACCTTCATCGCGCTTAGCATGTAGCTGCGCTTGAAGCCTTCCGGGAGCGCGAGGATCTCGCCCATCTTGTTCGCGTAGAACGTCATGTAGCACCGACCGAGCGCAATCATCACGTCGTTGAGCGACATGGCGTACGGCTCGATGATCGGCGTGGAGATGTTGTACATCGAGTAGTCCCACACGCGGATGCGATCGTGCACCTCATCCCATAGCGCCGTGTACGGCATCGGGGTGAGGACGGGAAAGACGGCGATGTCGGGGTTGAGGCGTGCGGCCATCTCGGCGGTCTTCTTGATGGAGTCCCACGTCTCCTCAGGGAAGCCGATCATGAACGATGCTTCGATCATGATGTCGTGCTTCTTGAGCAGCTCGACCGCCTGCTGGTTCTGGTCGATCGTGGTGCCCTTGTTGAGGCTTGCAAGCAACTCATCGGTGGAGGTCTCAAGGCCGAGGTAGATGTGCATGATGCCGGCATCGCGGTACTTCGACAGGATGTCTTCGTCGCGGATGATGTCCTCCACGCGGGTCTCGATCAGAAGCTTCACGCCAAGATCCGCCTCGATGAGCAGGTCGAGGAGCTTCTCCCAGCGTACACGGTCTCGCGTGGGATAGGCGTCGATCATTGTGATGAACTCCACCTTGTACTCGTCAACAAGGTGACGGATCTCGTCCAACACTTTGTACGGGTCGCGCGCGCGCCACTCGCCGCGCCAGAAGACGCGCTGGCTGCAGAACGAGCAGCCCATCATGCACCCGCGGGATGTGAGGATCGACGCCATGCGTCCCCACGGGTCGATGTTGTAGTGGTAGTCCTCCCAGTCGAGCAGATGCCATGCCGGGGTGAGGGTGTCCAGGTCGGCGATGTGCGGGCGCTGGGGGGTGGCGACCACTTCGCCATCGCGCTTGAAGGCGATGCCACGGACGGCATCGAGGGGAGAGCCGTCGATGATCGTCGCGAGGAGCTCGGTGAGGGTCTCCTCCATCTCGCCCCGCAAGATGATGTCGACCGGCGTGTCTTCCTCGGCGAACATCTCCTCGTACATGAACGTCGGGTGTGGCCCGCCGATCAGGGTGACGATGTTCGCGTCGACCTGCTTGGCGACGCGCAGTGCCCCGACGGCCGCGGGCACGGTGCAGGTGCTGATGGCGCCGGTTACCGGCAGGTAGTCAAGCGACATGACCACATCGGGTTTGAACGTCTCAACCTGATGCCGGATCTCGTCGTACGACGTGTCCTTGTACATCGCGTCGTAGATCTTGGCCTCATGCCCTGCGCCGAGCGCGGCACCCGCGAGGTAGACGAGGTGCAGGGGAGGCCAGTTGCCGATCATCTGCTGGCCCCAGCACTTATAGGGAGGCGTGATGAAGAGGATTCTGCTCATGCCGGTTGTGTCTCCTGTCGGCCGTGTCCGTGGGGCATGTGTCTTTGATGGTAGCACTCACGCCACCCCGAATGGCCGTCTTAAGGTGACGAACGGCTCGGAATTCCTCCGCGCCGCCGTCTCCCATACGACCTAAACGCTCAGGTCCCGTGCGGAGTAGAAGCGATACGTCCCGGCGATCGCCAGGGCGATGATAGCCACCGAGAGAGCGATGAAGCCCAGGTCCAGCCCTCCGTTAGACATGATCGCCGCGGCGTCGAAGTACTTGAACGGGGTGACGTACTTCAGGAACTCGAGTTTCACGTTCATATTCACCAGGTACGAGACTAAGAAGGCGACGAACATCACCATCGAGGCCATCGAGGCAGCGGCCTTCGGTTTGCGTAGGATACCGGCCACCGCCACGCCGATCGAGAAGAAGATCAGCTGCAGGAAGAACATGCCGGCCATGAGAAGCAGGACGTCATTGGTGATCGACTGCTCCTTGCTGAAGTAGTCGACGAAGTAGAGCGACGAGACAAGTGTCACGAGGTTGAGCGCGATGATGTTGACGAGTCCGGCCAGCAGTTTGGACGTAACGGCCTGGCTTCGTGAGACCGGCTTCGTGTACAGGAACTCGGAGGTCCGGTCTCGCTCCTCCTTGGAGATCAGGTGCGCTCCCAGCAACGCGGCGTGGATCGTGCCCATCACTACCACGTAGAGATAGAGCATCCCGTAGAACCCGCTCGCTGTGCTCAGGTCGAACCCGGTCATGCCAAAGACCGCCTGCACACCCTGCGGTATCTGACTCAGCATTTGGGTGACCGACTGCCCCGCCGTCTCGAAGGCCGCGTACTTGGCCATACCGGCGCTCACGATGAACACGATGCCGATGGACCAGAAGAGAAGCCCCCAGCGATGTGCTTTGAGTTCGCGTAGAAAGATGTTCATAGAGGCCACCTATGCCGAGGCGCGGACGTCCTTCTTGAGGTAGATCACATAGCACAGCGCGGTCGCCACCACGACGAACGCAGCCTCGATGGCCAGGTATCGACCCTCGAGTCCCGCGTGTTCGATCATGTAGGTGATGTCGTAGAACTTGAACGGGGTGATGTAGCGGAACGATTCGTTCTCCAGCGCCTCTCCGATCATCCCGATGATGTAGAAACCGAACACCGTCGGCAGTGACACCGCGATGACCGACTTGATCTTCGGGATGATGACCGAGACCAGCGCGCCGAGTGCGAGGAACATCAGTTGCACCAGGAACAGCGTTGATGCCATCACGAGGAACGTCTGCGTGTCGAACGAGTCCTCGGCCACACCGAGCGCCACGAAGTACGACACCGCGATGAACACGATGTTCGTGATCACGAGTGCGGCGAGGGCCGCGGTGAGCTTCGCCGTAACAACGCGCGCGCGGGTTATCGGCTTGGAGAGCAGGAAGTCCGCGGTCTTACCCGCAACCTCCTTCGAGATGATGCCGGTGCCGAGGTTCATGGCCTGGACGGCGCCCGTTAGGATGGCGAAGCCGAGCAGGTATCCGTAGAAGCCGTAGATGGTGAAGAAGTTGGCGAGTGAGATGTTGAGCGCGGCTCTCAGCGCCGCCGGGAATCCGTTGAAGATCTCTCGTGTCGCGGCCACGTCCTTGGTAAACGCCGGGTAGAGCGACATGAACATCAGGATGAGGCCGGACAGCGCCACGATCCAGATGATGGTCGACTTCCTGTAGGTCCGAAGCTCGTGCAGGAAGACGTTCACTGCCCGTCCTCCTTCTGGTAGTAGTGCATGAAGATCTCCTCCAGGTCGGGTTCCACGACCTGGAGGTCCAACAGGTCGAGCTGAGCAAGCAGCCCGGTCAGGTCGTTCACGTGGCCGCGATACAGGAGGCTGACCGTGTGGTTGGCGAACGCCAGGTCGCTCACCCCGTCGATGCCGAAGACGGACGCATCGGTCTCCGCCGCCAACTCGAGCGTCAGGCGCTTTGTGGCGTTTTCAAGGAGCGTCCGGATCTGATCGACCCGGATGATGGAGCCTTCTTTTATGATGGCGACCCGGTCGCAGAGTTTCTGCACCTCGGAAAGGATGTGCGACGAGAAGAGAACGGTTGCGCCCTCGGCGTTCTCCTCTTTGAGCAGGTGGAAGAACTCCTGCTGGATGAGCGGGTCGAGGCCGCCGGTGGGCTCGTCTAAGATGATCAGCTTCGGTTTGTGCGCGAGGCCCTGGATGATGCCGACTTTCTTCTTGTTACCGTAGGAGAGGTCGTCGATCTTCTTCTTGAGGTCGAGGTCGAAGCGCTCCGCGAGTTGTCTGACCCGCGCCTCGATGGCCTTCACGTCCTTGTCGTAGAAGCTTGCCGAGTACCTGAGCAGATCGATCGCCCGCATATCGTCATAGTAGAAGACCTCCGACGGCAGGTAGCCGATCTCCTGGCGGATCTGGGGACCCGATGTGCGAATGTCCATGCCAAAGACCGTCGCGGAACCGCTCGTGGCGTGGATCAACCCCAGAAGCGTCCGGATGGTTGTGGACTTCCCCGCGCCGTTGGGTCCGATGAAGCCGTAGATCTCGCCCTCTTGGACGGTCATGTCGAGGTCGACGATGCCCCTCGATTTCCCGTAGTACTTGGTCAGCTTCACGGTCTCGATCGCGTTCATCTGGGCTCCACTCACTGAGCACGCCGGTTCTGACTGTGCAGCATCTGTCAGTTTATTCCCTTTCACCCTCGAGGGGGCGGGGTAGCGAATCGCCCGGTTCCCGATCCCGATCGGTTCCCGATTCCCTGGTGGCTCTGCCTCTGTTGCACCGAGGCGTTCATCGGGTGCGTAACGGACCCTCGACTGTCCGGCGGATGCCGCAACCTTGAGATCTGGACACGACAGAGCCGGCCGTCGCGTGGAGAGCGACCCGGACAGTGGCCTCATGGTCCTCTCGTGCGGCGAAGCAGGCGAGCCGCTGGCCTGCTATCCTCCTCTTAGACAGTGCACCGTGTCATCCGGAGGCTTGAGTTGCTCCGTTCCGCATCGCGCAGGCACACGATCGTCGCTCTCACCCTCGCGCTCACGCTCGCGTGGGTACCCGCGGGAGCGGTCGCGGCGCCCTCGGTCTCCGAGATCGAGACCAAAGAGGCCGAGCGAACGGCCGCTCTGGCCGAGATCGTTGCACTCGAAGCCAAGCTCGAACGGCAGCTCGACGAGTACGTTGAACTGGCCAAGCGCATAGAGTTCACGAGGCTCGAAGTCGATGCGGCGGCCGCTCGGGCCGCGGAAGCGGACCAGGATCTGATCCGCGCCCAGGACGTTTTCAACGAGCGCATGGTGCAGATCTACCGCGGAGGGGACGTGGACTTTCTCGAGATACTGTTCTCGGCGCAGTCAGTGCCCGATCTGCTCGATCGAGTCGATTTCCTGGTCATGATAGGACGCCGTGACGGTCAGCTGATCGAAGACACCCGGATCGCTCGACGGCAGCTGGCCTTTGAGCAGCAGGAGCTGGATGAGCGCCTGGGCCGCCTCACGGACATGCAGACCGAGGCCGACGAGAGGCGCCTCGAGATCGAGGCCGCGCTCGACCTGCAGCAGACAAAGGCCACCGCGCTCGGCGAGGACATCGCCCGCCTCATGCGCGAGCGTGCGGCCGGCGAACCGCAAGGCCGGTTCTCGCCGGACACTGTCATCTCGGACGTTAACTTCCGGGACGTCGAATCCATGTCACTCGAAGACATCCAGGCGTTCCTCGAAGAGCAGCCCGGGACGCTCGCCAGCTATTCAGCACCCGACCACTCGGGTGTGATCAAGACGACCGCGCAGATGATCTACGAGGCCGCCGTGCAGTGGCGTATCTCGCCGATGGTCATCCTCGTCACGCTCCAAAAGGAGCAGTCGCTGCTCACGCGAAGCAGTCCCTTACAGACCACGTACGATTGGGCCATGGGATGTGGGAAGGCCGACAGCAGGACGTACTACGAGTACCAGGGCTTCGGCAACCAGATATGGTGGGGAGCCCAGAAACTCGACAAGAACTCGCAGCCCTGGAAGCCGGGCGTACAGATGACGATCGACGGCAGCATCGTGTACCCGTCGAACGCATCCACGTACTCGTTGTTCAAGTACACGCCACACCTGCGTGGAACGACGTCGTTCTGGATGCTCTACTGGCGCTACTTCGGAGATCCGCTTTCATAGCGCCCGCCCTCGCGGCGCCACCGATGGCGCTGTAAACTTTGAGCACTCCGAGGAGGTGTCATGCCGCGAGCACTGGTCGTTGATGATGAACCGAACATCCGCGAACTCGTAAGCCTGTACCTCACCGCGGCCGGGTTCTCGGTCGAGCGGGCCGCTGACGGAGACGAGGGTCTTCGGATGGTCCAGGGCGGCGGCTTCGACGTCGTCGTGCTCGACATCATGATTCCGGGCATCGACGGCGAAGAGGTGTGCCATCGCATCAGGGAGACTTCGGACGTCCCCATCATCATGCTCTCCGCGCGCGACACCGACCTCGACAAGGTGGCGCTGCTCGAGGGGGGCGCCGATGACTACCTCACCAAGCCCTTCTCGCCGCCCGAACTCGTCGCGCGCGTTCGCGCGCTGCTGAGGCGTGCGGGTTCGGGCCTTTGCCTCGAGGGGCAGCTGTGTGTCGGCGGACTGGTGCTCGATCCGGCCACGCATGAGGTGACAGTCGATGGTAGTTCGGTGGAACTCACCGCCAAGGAGTTCTCGCTCCTGGAGGCGATGATGCGCGATGCGGGTGTGGTGTTCAGCCGCGAGGCGCTGCTCCGGGCGGCCTGGGGCTTCAGTGACTTTGTGGACGCGCGCGGTATCGACGTGCATGTGCGGCACATCCGCGAGAAGCTTGGCGACGCCGCCGCCGAGCCGCGGTTTCTCGAGACCGTTCGCGGCGTCGGGTACCGTATTCGCAAGGACGCGACGTGAGCGAGCGTTTCCGACGACCCTCAGTCGTGCGTCGCACGAGGATGGCAATGGTCGCGGTCGCGACCCTCTCGGCAATGGTGGTCTTCGTCGTCTTCTACGTGGCCTGGCTTGCATACACGGTGGACGTTCGCGGCGATGAGCTATCACGCCAGGTGTCCGCGCTGGCCAAGGGCGTTTCGGCAGGCGGACCGCTCGCGCCTGCATCCGGTGGCGATCTCCGCGCGCAGCTCTTCCGCGTCCAGGCAGGACTCATAGGCGCCCGGTTGGCGGTGACTGATGCAGACGGGGTAGTGACGTTCACTACTGCCGCAACGGGGGAGGGCCCGGATCGGATAGGTATCGGTTCACTCGGCGAGACCGACGGCAGCGGCGTGCATCGCGCGGTCCGTACGGTTCCCGGAAGTGGGCGGCTGCTTGTTGTCGCGGCTCCCCTCGACGGGGGCGGATGGCTCGTGGCCATGCAGGCGGTGCGCGAGATCGCCGCGGCACGGATCGGTGTGGCGCTGCTCCTGCTCGGCAGCATGGGCGTTGCGCTGCTGGTTGCGTGGAGTGTGGGCGCCTACGTCGCGCGCAGGCTGACCGCCCCGCTCGTGCGGTTGAGGGGTGGCGCCGAGGCGATCGCGTCAGGTGAGTGGGGTCATCAGGTGCCCGTTGAAGGAGATGCGGAGATCGCGTCTTTGGCGGAGTCCTTCAACCGGATGTCCGGTCGGGTAGCGGACGCGTACTCGGCACAGAAGGACTTCGTGGGCGATGTCTCGCATGAACTGAGAACGCCCATCACATCGATACAGGGATTTGCGGGTGCGCTCGTAGACGGCATCGTGACCGATCCAGAGACGTCCGCCCGCTACCTCGCGGTGATCCGCCAGGAGGCGCAGCGTCTGGGGGATCTGACAACGACTCTCTTGGCGCTCGCCGACCTGGACGCGGGCAGGGTGCAGGTCGCGCACGATCTCGTGGACGTACGCGCGCTTGCAGAGACGCTACGAGCGCGACACGGTGATTCCGACGTTACGGTCGAAGTCGGTGATCTCGGTCCGGGAAGTGCGGCGCCGGCTGGCGATGACGCGCGTCTTCTGCAGGTCGCCTCGGCGTTGGTGAGCAACGCGATCCGCTACACTCCTACAGGTGGCACGGTGCGAGTGAGCGCCGAGACGAACGCCGACGGGTGGCGTCTGCTGGTGGACGATTCGGGGCCGGGGATACCGCACGAGTCGCGTGAGCGCGTGTTCGAACGGTTCGTGAGGCTCGACCCCGCACGCTCCGCCGCGCAGGGCGGATCGGGACTGGGTCTCTCGATATGCAAGCGGCTGGTAGTGTTGATGGGCGGGTCGATCGAGGTGGAAGACAGCCCCCTCGGGGGCGCTCGTCTTGCCGTGACGCTGCCACTCGGGTCAGGGCAACTCAACACGAACGCAACACCCGCTCCACAGGGAGACAACGCGCACAAGCGATAAACGTAGTGACGACGGAACAAAGAAGAAGAGCCGTCGCGCCACGATAAGAAAGAGGTGAGCTTGATGACGTCAAGAACCACGCGGACGACCGCGATCGTCGCCGCGGCACTCGTGCTGGCGCTCGCACTGCCGGCTATGGCGCTTGCGCTGCCGGGTCCCACGAGGCCCGCGATCACCGCCGCCGCCGGCACATTGAACGCGAGCGCCGCGAATGCGACGATCGCAGCCGCCAACCTCCGCAACCGCATCGAGAACGTGCTTCGCGCACGCAAGGCGCGTTTTGATGCGGCAGCAGCGGTGCTGACCAAGAACCAGTCCCGGGTGGGGGCACTTGCGTCGAAGGTCGAGTCGCTGGGTGCGGACGTTTCGCAGGTTCGCGCCATGCTCGAAGAGTCCAGTCGGCTGCTCGCGCAGGCGCGTGAGCAGGAGCAGGTCTGCATCCAGGCGTTCCAGGGTGTTCCGGAAGCAACCGATCGCCGGGCGGCCTTCCGGGGGGCGCGTGCCGAAGGCCGCGAGGCTGTCGAGCTGATGAACCAGGCGCGCGTGAAGCTGCGCGAGGCCGCACGTGAACTCCGCCGGGTCGCCGTGGCGCTCGGGGAGGAGGGCGACGGAGAGTGACGAAGCGAATCGTTCTTGCGGCGCTCGCGGCGCTCCTGATCGTGTCAGGTGTGGTGGGCTGTGGCAACCGCGACGGGGGCGCCGTCGATTCGAGCCAGGCGCCCGTGTCGACCGACGTAGTCGAATCGACGTCTGTGACCCCTGCGGGCGATGGAAGTGGCGATGTGTCGACTGGCGAGGTAAGCGCCGACACCGCCGCCATAGAAGCTGAGCTCAGCGCCATCGAGGAGGAGCTTGGCAGCATGACGATGCCGAGCGATAGCGACTTCAGCACCTTGGAGGGCGACATCAACTGACACAACGGACGTGAATGAAGAAGGGCGGCCCCCAGGGGCCGCCCTTGTCAGTCTCGCGGGCCACCCCTACAGGTACTGCCACACATCCTCGATACCCGCCTCGGCCGCTGGCACGCACCCCTCGATCGAGACGGCGAACCCGCCCGCCTCGGACGACACGAGCCGCAGGTCGACCACCTCAGGGAACTCGAGCCACGCGCCCTGAGCGTCGATCAGGCGCTTCACGCGGGGGCGCAACAGGTCATCGCGATTGACGCGGAAGACCACGCCCGTGCTGCTGTCGGACAGGGTGACGACAGCACCCATCGGATAGATGCCCAGCATCGCAACGAGTGCCTTTGTCAGAGACGGATCGTACGCTTTGTTCCGGCCCTGCATGAGCACCGCGAGCGCCTTATCCGGGCGGATCTCGCGACGGAACGGGCGACGAGTGGTCATAGCGTCGTACGCGTCGCACAGGGCCACGACCTTTGAGAACAGGTGCTGCTCGTGCGGACCGCCGGTGTCCGGGTAGCCCTGCATGTCGTGGCGCTGGTGATGCTCGTAGGCAACTACCATAGGCATCTGATCGACCATCTGGATCCGCTTCAGCAAGTCCGCGCCCTCGGTCGCGTGGCTCTTCACGATCTGCCATTCGTCTGCTGTCAGTGGACCCTCTTTGTTGAGGATGTCCTCGGGGATGCGAACCTTACCCAGGTCGTAGAGCAGCGCCGAGAGGCCGAGTGACTTGAGCGATTCGGAGTCAAGGCCGAGCGCAGCGCCCAGTGAGAGCGAGAGGATGCAGACGTTGATCGAATGGTTGAGCGTGTAGTTGTCGTGGCTCTTGATGGCCGTCAGCCCAAGAACTGCAGCCGGGTCTTTGAACAGCGAGTCCAGAAGGTTGCTCACCATCGCCTGAAGCGGCTCGACCTCGAAGACCTTGCCGAGCTTCGCCTGCGTTTCGACGTCGTGCATCAGCTCGACACCCTGGTCGTAGCTATGGCGGGCCTCGGCCTTGTTCTGGCGCTGCTCCGCCTCGCGCACCGCGTCATCAAGTTCGGTGGTCTCGGCCACGGTCACCGCGGACGCGCCGTGCGCGTCGAGAAAAGCGGTCGCGGCGTCGATGTCGCTCACGCTCGTGTCGCCTAGCAGCGCGATCAGCGCGGTCGCGTCAGCGTCGCTGAACGTGAGGCCGAGAGTGACCGCCGAGACACCCCTGGCCAGCAGGTCCTCGATGAGCTTGCGATACGTGACGCTCTCCTCGGGCAGGACATGGTTCTCGACGAAGAGCGTGCCTTTGTAGACGTTGATGGTGACCTCTTCGAAGCCCATGTCCATGACGCCGTTGACCGCCGCCACCAGTTCATCGATGGACTGTACGACGAGCGGGTGCGTCTCGGGGTACAAGGAGGCATTCGTCGCCGCGACTGCCAGCGTCCGGGTGAGTTCGCGAGCACGCTCAAGACGTTTGGCGGTTGCGAACGGCGTCCGGCTGGCGGGCTGCGCCATCGCCGCGATCTCTTCGTTGGACTCCAGGCGATCGCCCGGTCCCGTCGTCTCGTCTGTCACTTGGGATGCTCCCCTCGGTGGCTCGATGCTGTCTCCAGCAGTTCGAGTGTCCGCTTTGCACGATACCGCAGTTCACGGTTCTTCTTACCGATAACGAGTCGGCGACCCGCTATCCGCGAGAGCACCGGGATAGCCTGTGCCGGACGAAGGTTCTCTATGCTGCTAAATACTTCTTTCTTGAGCTCGTAGTTCCTCTCGAACAGGTTCACATCTTCAAGGATCTTAAGCAGCGCGGGAACCGCGTCGAGCACTTCCGCTCGACCGATCTCGCGGGCGGCGACACGGCGCGTCTCGGGGTCCCAGTGCGACAGCGACTTCTGCAGCAGTGCGGTGCTCTGCACACCCGGCGCGTCGGCCAGCGCGGACAGTGCCGCCGCCCGGACTGCGATGTCGATGTGATCGAGCGCCTGAGCGACGAACGGGAGCAGGCGTTTGTCCCCTGCTGATGCGATGAAGCGAACGACCGACGCCGCCTTCGCTGGATCGCCATCGCGCAGGATGCGCCCGGCTGCCGGGCCGATGACTTCCGCCATGCGTGACATCTGCGTGACCAGAGCCGCCCGCGCTTCTTCAGGGGCAACGGTGTAGGCGTTGAGGATCTGTTCGGCCAGTGGCGTGCGGACACTCGCCACAGCGTTGAGTAGCTCAGGCCGTAAGGCGAGCTCGTCGAGCAACGCGAACGCCGCTCCCAGTCCGCCATACGCACCCGCGCCAAGCGCCGCCCGCACCGACTCGCCAAGTGCCCGCACGGCATCCTCGGCCGGTCGCGTCCGGGCGACCTGGATGGTGGCGACCAGCGCGCGGGACGCCGCAAGCGCAGGCGTGGATTCCCGCACCAGCGCCTCGATGTGCAGCTGATCACCCTCGTCGGGCTCCGCCACCTCCGCCGCGATGCCGGGAACGTCGGGAGTTGCCGGGACGCCACGATCCGACTCGGTCTGAGCTGCGGGGCGCAGCAATGCCGCGAGTTCACGCGCGATCTCCGGCGGTATCTCAAGGGTGCCCAGAAGCGAATCGGGAGCGGACCCGGAGTGCTCGGCAACGATGCGAAGCAGTCGCGCCAGAGCAGCCGGCGGCATCTTTGCGATCGCGTCGAGCATGCCGTCCATGTGCGCACCGGTGCCATCCGTGGCGAGCGCCGATTCAAGGACACGAACGCGCGTCGCCTCGTCCAGGTGCAGTAGCGCCTGAGCGACCCGCTGCGCGGCTACGTCCCGTGTCGCGGTCTCCAGCTTCTCGATCGCAGCTGCCATCTCATCAACACCGGCGACACCCTGCGCCGCAGACTCCGCCCAGCGTTCCGCCGCGGCCGCGACCTCGCGACCGATCTCGTCAAGCGGCGCTGCGGTAAGGTCAAGGCCGGCAAGTCCCTCCTCGGTAGAGGCGCGCAGCGTGACCTCGATGACCGCGATGTTGCTGACGCCGACCTCCAGAAGCGCCTTCCGCATGCCACCCGAGGCTCTGACGGCTTTGGACTCGGCTCCGAGTATCTGCAGGAACGCCGCGGCCTCATGGGTGGAGATGCCGGGGGCCACGACGAGCTGCCCGACCTGGAGGGCGTGCAAGGACTCGGCGAGCGAGGCGATGGCGGTTCCGGGCGAGCCGATGCCCGCGTTTCCCAGCAAGAAGCGCTCGCGATCGACGCGCAGCTGGATCGGACCGTACGCGGCAAGCGCGCTACCGGCATCCGCGAAGCGGGCGATGGCCTCGTCGCGGATGGGCGATGACTCGGGATACAGGCGGACAGCATTGGCCGCCACGGCAAGGAGCCGCAGAAGGTCTTCTGCACGAGCGACAGGGCTCTTACCGCCAGGGCGATCCAACACGACTCCTTCCGGGGGAATGAGTCTTACTGTCGTCTATCGGCGTACCCTGTCGATGGTAGTGCGAGCATCGTCACAATCAAAGGCTCGCCTCAGGGTCGCGTAGCACCGATACTGACATAGTACCTGTGTTATGTGTGTTCGTATCCGAGGAGAGATGTGGCCCTCCGGAGCGACAAGTACTACGAGGAACTCGCCGAGAAGGCGGTCCAGCAGGCGGGCATCTCAGAGCCGCCGGTCCCGATCGCAGCGATCGCCGAGCACCTTGGTGTGCCCATCGTGAGGGTCGAGTTCCCGCCGTGGTTCACCGGCGCGCTCGTCTACGAGGATGGCATGCCCGCCATCTTGCTCAACTCCACCAAGGAGAAGCACACGCAAGACGCGGGTATCGGCCACATGCTGGGCCACATCCTCGTGCTGCTGGACGATCCGGCCGCAGGCTATCCGCGCGATCACCTCGACGCCCACCGCGACGCCGACACCATCTCCGCCGAGCTCGAGGTGCCGGGCTTCATGGTCGCCGATCAGGCTTCCAAGTGGTTCAACGACTACCGTTACCTGGCCAGACTCTTCGCCGTGTCCGAGAAGCGCATGCTCGACAAGATGCAGTCGATGGGACTCATCAAGTCTCGCGGCATCATGTGGGACTACTAGCGGCGCTCCGGTCATCCCGCGGTTCCGCGCCACCCGACCGCTCTGCTGGTATCATCAAGACAGGGTCGCCTCGCAGGCGACCCATCGGCCGTCAGATGCCGGGAGGGGTCATGCGAACAACGTATGCCGTGGGCGTGGATGTCGGCGGGACCCGCATCGCAGTCGGTCTCGTTGAGCGCAAAGGTCGCACCGTCAAAGAGGCCCGGACGCCTACCCCGAAGAACGGGCCCTTTGCGGTCGTTGACGCCATCATCGACCTGATCGACGAGGCCACCGTAGGCGTACATCCCTCCGAGATCGCCGGGGTCGGCGTGGGTCTGCCTGCGCAGATCGACTTCCTCAAGCAGTCCATCGAGTTCTGCACCAACCTTCCCCTCGCGGGCGTGGACGTCCGCTCGCTGATCATGTCGCGCATCAAGCACGATGTGGTGCTCGACAACGACGGCCACTGTGCCGGGATCGGCGAGTCGCGCTTTGGCGCGGCCAAGAACGTGCGGGATTTCGTGATGATCACGCTCGGCACCGGTGTTGGTGGAGCGCTCATTCTCAATGGCGAGCCATACCGCGGGTCACGCGGTCTGGGCGGCGAGATCGGCCACATGGTGGTGCGTCTCGACGGCCCACCGTGTCCCTGCGGCGGTTTCGGCCATATCGAGTCGTACGTGGGGCGGCCCCCGATCGCCGCTCGTGGGCGCGAAGCCGCCAGGGCCTTCAGCGGCCAGGCGATCCGCGATCTCGCCGGCGGCAACCCCGATGCGGTCACCGCGGAGCACGTGGTCACGGCGGCACTCGCGGGCGACGAGGGCGCACGCGAGATACTGCTCGAAGCCGGTGACGTCCTCGGCGAGGCGCTCGTTGGGATCGTGAACCTGCTCAACCCCAGACTCATAGTGGTGGGCGGGGGCATCGGCGAGTCCGCTGGCTTCCTCGTGGAACGAGCAGCTAAGGTCATCGCGGACAAAGCGCTGGCTGGGCGCCGTGACGTCCAGGTGGTGCAAGCGCAGCTCGGAAACGACGCAGGTGTTCTCGGCGCCGCCGCACTCGCATTCGACGAACACGACAGCAGGGAGGGTCTGCACCGATGAGTTCCGCAAAGGTCTACTTCGCGCCCGTGCGTTCCAAGATGAAGCGTAGCATGATCGACCGCGCCGGCGGGCTGCTCGATCGGGCGGGTCTCTCATCGGCCGTGCTCGATCAGGACCTGGTAGCCGTCAAGCTGCACTTTGGTGAGAAGGGCAATACGGGGTTCGTACACCCCGTGTTCATCAGGGAGGTCGTGAAGCGCATCAAGGCGGCGGGCGGCAGGCCGTTCCTGACAGACGCCAACACGCTGTACCGCGGCGAACGCGCGAACGCGGTCGATCACCTCGCGTGCGCGATCCACAACGGCTTCGGGTACGCCACCGTTGAGGCGCCTATCATCATCGCCGACGGGCTCGACGGGCGCGATGCCGCGGATGTGGAGATCAAGGGCAAGCACTTCACGACCGTGCGTATCGGCTCGGCGGCGGTCTACGCCGATGCGATGGTCGTGGTCACGCATGTCAAGGGACACGAGGCGACCGGGTTCGGCGGCGCCCTCAAGAACGTCGGCATGGGGCTGGGCTGTCGCTCCTCAAAGCAGCGGATGCACTCGGACTTCCGTCCCGAGGTCGCTCCCGAGAAGTGCACCGCCTGCAAAAGGTGCGTTCAGTGGTGCCCCGTAGGCGCTATCAGCATCGGTCCCGACCGGGTTGCCACCGTCGACTACCAGACCTGCTACGGCTGCGGCGAGTGCGTCGCGGCGTGCCCGTACGGCGCGGTCGCGACGCAGTGGAAGACCACGCCCGAGGCTATCCAGGAGAAGATCGTCGAACACGTCGCCGGTGCCGTCGCGGGCAAGGAGGGCAAGGTCGTCTACCTGTCGTTTGTGACTGCGGTGTCGCCCGACTGCGACTGTTGGAGCTTCTCGGACGCGCCGATCGTGCCCGATATCGGCGTCCTCGCCTCCACAGACATCGTGGCGATCGACCAGGCCGCGTACGACCTGGTGACCGGCGCGACCGGCCTGCCGGGCTCTCGCGGCGAGGGTATGGACGCCGGCATGGACAAGTTCACCACGATCACCGGCGTCGATGGGACGCGCGCTATCGCGTATGCCGAGGAAATGGGGCTTGGCACACGCGAGTACGAGCTCGTGAGGGTGGACTAGAGAGTCCGCGTGAGCGGACATCGGCGAGGGGACGACATGGATTACTTCGAGATACTCAAGCGCGCGTGGAAGGTCACCTGGAAGTACAAGGCGCTGTGGATACTGGGCTTCTTCGTCGGCGCCGGAGGTGGAGGCGGCGGCTACAGCAGCGGCGGCTCCAACTTCAGCACCGGCGGCGGCGATACCAGCGCCGCCGGTGAGGCGCTGTCAGACGCCTGGTTCAAGATGGAGAGTTGGGTCGCGGAGCACATCGCGCTCGTCGCCGTTGTCGCGGCGCTGCTGTTGGTCTTCGGGCTCGTCATGTGGGCGCTCGGCATCGCGGCGCGGGGCGGCCTCATCCATCTCGTAAACGAGGCCGAGGAGAACCGCGACGTCCATCTGGGCAAGGGTTGGAGCGTCGGCTTCCGATTCTGGGGCCGGAACTTCATGATCGGGTTCCTGCTCGGCCTGCCGCTCCTGCTCATCGTGCTCGCGATGACCGTCATGATCGCATTGCCACTGATCGGTGCGGCTGGCTCATCCTCGGATATGGCAGCGGCCGGCGGCTTCACATCGGTGTGCTGCGGTGTGCCGCTGATGATGGTCGTCATCTTCGTGGCGGCACTGTTCGTGAGCATCATCACCGAGCTGGCGATGCGCTACGCGGTGCTTGATGATGTCACGTTCGGGCAGTCGATCGCCCGTGCCTGGAGTGACCTGTGGGCCAAGCGCGGTGCCTGGGTGATGTGGCTCGTCATGCTGCTTCCCGGTATCGCCTACGGCGTGATCGTCGCAGTCGTCTCACTGGTCTTCATCGTGCCGGCGATCTTCCTGGTCATCGCGGGCAAGTTCCTCACGGCGGTTGCCCTGGTCGTTCTGGTGGCGTTGGTGCTCATGCTTCCGGGCGCGGTCTACGGCACGTTCGTATCGTCTGCGTGGACGATCTTCTTCCGCCGGATGACCGGCAAGGAGATCGTGGTCGCGACCGGTCCCGCTCCCGCTACGTACGCACCGGCGCCGCCGGCGCCCGAATCGGGCTTCGCGCCGGCCGTACCTCCCGTTGTCATCGCACCCGAACCGTCGGCCGATGCCTGACGCGGGACGACTCCTGGTTTGTGCGACGCCGATCGGCAACCTCGGCGATGTGACACTGCGCGTCTTGGATGCGCTGCGTGACGTCGCGATCATAGAGGCCGAGGACACGCGCGTCACGCGCAGGTTGCTCGCGCGCTACGACATCCACACGCCGCTCGAACGCTACGATGAGGCGACGGCTGCGGAGCGAACCCCCGCGGTCATCGCGCGCATCCGCTCCGGCGACACTGTCGCGATCGTGAGCGACGCCGGGACCCCCGGCGTGTCGGACCCGGGGGCGCGGCTGGTGGACGCCTGTCTCGATGCGGGCGTAGCCGTTGACGTGCTTCCCGGCGCCTCAGCTGTGCTCACCGCACTCGTCGCGAGCGGGCTGCCCACGCACGCGTTCTACTTCGGGGGGTTCCTGCCGCGCAAGGCGGGGGAGCGAAAGCGCGTCCTCGAGTCGCTTGCGCAACTCCACGCGACGCTCGTGTTCTACGAGTCGCCCAAGCGTACGGCTGCGAGCGCACGTGCTCTTGCGGAGGTCTTTCCGGCTCGGCGCGCGGCGATGGCGCGGGAGCTCACCAAGCTGCACGAAGAGGTCATTCGCGCGAGCACCCAAGAACTTGCTGCGGACGTCGCGCAGCGTGAACTCAAGGGTGAGGTCGTGCTGCTGGTGGGGCCGCCGGTTGCCTCGGAACGTGAGATGCCCGATGAAGACGCTCTCTACATGGCGGTGGAAGCGCTTGTGAAGACGGGACTCTCACGAAAGGATGCGGTGAAACGCATTGCCGGAGAGCGTGGCGTCTCCCGGCAGGCGGTGTATGCGGCGGCGCACCGAAAGGGCTAGCGCTTCTTGATGGCGGTGACGCAATCGGCGCAGACGTTGCGCCCCTTGATCTCCGAGATGTTCTCCTGGTTGCCACAGATCACACATGCGTCCCGGTACTTCTCGAGAATGACCCTGTCGCCCTCGACCGAGATGGAGATGGGATCCTTCACGTTTATGCCGAGTGTCCGGCGCAGTTCCATCGGAATGACTATCCGTCCCAGATCATCCACTCTGCGTACGATGCCGGTGTCGCTCATGACCCTCGCCTCTCTCGCCCAACGCCCCACCCTGCGCGGTCCTGCGCTATCATTGGTGCCCCGGAGCCGCTGTAATACTTCCATAAATGCCCAAGACGATGCTACTGCAAACGCCCGGACCGCGCCGTTCGATTCGATGGAGTGCAAGAACCGATGACCAAGCCCGCCTTCTACCTTACGACGCCGATCTACTACGTGAACGCCGAGCCGCACCTGGGCACCGCGTACACCACCATCGCCGCGGACGCGCTCGCGCGGTACCGCCGCATGACCGGCCACGACGTGATGTTCCTGACGGGCCTCGACGAGCACGGTCAGAAGATCGCACAGGCCGCCGAGGCCGGCGGCATGGACCCGCAGGACTGGGTGGACTCTATCGCGCCCAAGTTCACTCATGCGTGGGAGATGCTCGGCATCAGCAACGACGACTTCATCCGCACCACCGAGCAGCGCCACAAGCGGGGCGTGCAGGCGTTCTGGCAGGAGCTCTACGATCGCGGCGAGATCTACCAGGGCCACTACGAGGGCTGGTACTGCGTACCCGACGAGACATTCTGGACCGAGGAGGACCTCGTTGAGGGCATGTGCCCCCAGTGCGGGCGTGAGGTCCAGTATGTGCGCGAGGACAACTGGTTCTTCCGCCTGTCCGAGTACCAGGATCGTCTGCTCGAGTTCTACGACGCGCGTGAGGCGGCGGGCGTTCCCTTCGTTCAGCCCGAGACGCGCCGAAACGAGGTCATCTCCTTCGTGAAGGGTGGTCTCAAGGACCTCTCGATCTCACGCACCACGTTCACCTGGGGCGTGCCGCTCCCCTTTGCGCCCGACCACGTGACGTATGTGTGGATCGACGCGCTCCTCAACTACATCACCGCGCTGGGCTACGGGAGCGACGACCACGCGGCGTTCGATCGATACTGGCCCGCGGACTACCATTTCGTGGGCAAGGACATCATCCGCTTTCACTGCGTGATCTGGCCGGCAATGCTCATGGCCGCCGGCATCGAACCGCCCAAGGCGGTCTTCGCGCACGGCTTCTTGCTCACCAAGGGCGAGAAGATGAGCAAGTCAAAAGGCAACGCCCAGACCCCGGCCTCACTCGTTGAGCGCTTTGGGGTGGATGCGTACCGCTATTACTTCTTGCGCGACGTCACCTTCGGCCACGACGGCTCCATCTCGATGGAGTCGATGGTGCAGCGCTACAACGGCGACCTTGCGAACGACTGGGGCAACCTGTGCTCCCGCCTGTTCAACATGACCGAGAAGTACCTGGATGGCGTCACGCCTGCCGCGCCACTGCGCGAGGCGGAGACAGACGCCGACTGCACGCTGCGCTCCATCGCAGGCTTCCTGCCCGAGAAGTACGAGGCAGCGATGCGCAAGCTCGACTATCAGGCTGCGCTCGAGGCGGCCTGGGACCTCATCAAGGCTGCGAACCGGTACATCGAGAACGAGGCGCCCTGGAGCCTCTCCAAGGAGGGGAATGGCGAACGTCTCTCTGCCGTGCTGTACAACGCCCTCGAGGCCGTACGCATCGCGGCGCTCTTCACCGCGCCAGTGATGCCGAACACCTCCGCGGAGGTCTGGACGCGCATGGGTCTCGGCGACATCTCCGCGATCACGGACATCTCCACCGCAGCCGTGTGGGGCCAGCTTACGTCAGGGCGTGCGGTCACCAAGGGAGATCCGCTCTTCCCGCGCATCTACGAGGAAGCGTAGGATCGATGAGCGCGGCGCTGCCAGACCTTCCGGGCCTTGGCGCTCCAACGGCGGACTCGCATGCGCACCTGGACATGCTCGAGGATCCCGCCCAGGCACTCGCGAACGCCGCCATCGCGGGCGTGTCGCTGGTGGCCACCGTTGTGGACCTAACCGAGGACACACGCACGTTCGATGAGCTCGACGGGTGGCTCGAAGACGCACAGTCACGCATACGGGCGGCGGGTCACGAGCAGCTACCGGCACCCGACGTGCGCATCGTGGTCGGCGCCCATCCTCACAACGCGAAGGCATTCACCCCCGATGTCGCCGCGCGTATGCGCGAGGCCGCGTACCTCCCCAGAGTGGCCGCCTTTGGCGAACTGGGACTCGACTTCCACTACGACTACTCACCCCGCGATGTGCAGCGAGCTACGTTCGAGGAGCACCTCGCTCTTGCGCACGAGATGGATTTCCCGGTCGTCGTGCACCTGCGCAACGCGCACAACGAGGGATACGAGTTGATTCGCGATGTCGGCGTACCTCGGGCTGGGTGCGTCATCCACTGCTTCACCGAGGACGCTGTCACCGTTGAGCGATTCCTGGGTCTGGGCTGTTGGATATCGTTCGCCGGTCCGGTGACGTTTAGGAAGGCGCAGCCGATCAGGGAAGCGGCGGCGCTCACGCCGCTTGACAGGCTGCTCGTGGAGACGGACTCCCCGTATCTGGCTCCCGAGCCGTATCGCGGGCGGCAGAACGAACCCGCGTACGTCACGCTTACCGCGGCCGCTGTCGCGGCTGCTATGGGGCTGCATCCGCGCGAGGTGGCCTCGGCCGGGCTGGACAACGCCCGCCGTCTCTTCGCACGGGGCGAGCTCCGGTGAGAGGTCGTCTCGTGCTGGGTATCGCCGGCAGCCCGCGACGCGGCGGCAACAGCGAACAGCTGCTGGACGCGTGCCTCGCCGGCGTGACCGAAGCCGGCGCGCGCGCACGGCGACTGGTGCCCGCGGAGATGGACATCCGGCCGTGCCTTGGCTGCAACGCCTGTTCGCGAACAGGGGAGTGCACCCAACGCGACGACATGGGTGAGGTCTACTCGCTCATCGACTCCGCCGCGGCGATCGTGGTCGCAAGTCCCGTCTACTTCGCGTCGGTTCCGGCCACGCTCAAGTCCCTCATCGACCGCATGCAGCCCTACTGGGCGCGCCGGCATGTGCTTGGCATGCCTGTCCCCGAGAAGCGCCCCGGCGGCTTCCTGCTCGTACGAGGGGGCGGAGATCCGTACGGCTTTACCGGAGCCGAGAACTCCATCAGGAGCGTTTTCGCGGTGCTGGGAATCCGCGTGATCGCCGAGGAGCACGTGACCGGTGTTGACGCGCCAGGCGAGATGATGCGCCACCCGCAGGCCCTTGACGAGGCGCGTGCTCATGGCGCGGCGATCGCCGCGGCCGTGATCAACGGGGTTGCCTCCGGTCCGCTCGAGGCCCCGGGAATCTGACGAGCGGACGTAGAAGCAGCAGGCGCGATACCGTTCGTCAGGTGAAGCGACATGAACGCGCCGATTGCGTTGTTGGCCCCGGGGGGCTCGGCTATAATCGGTCGAGTTGCCGGCGCGTTGCCGGCCTGTCATGAAACCGACACGGAAGGGCTTTATGGGCAAGCCGGCCACACCGGCCCACCACCTGAAGACTCCGTACATCGCACTCACTCTCATCGCAGCCATCGTCGTACCACTGACCGCATCCGGATTCGTCTGGGCCAAGAAAGGCGTCACCGTCGTCGTCGACGGGGAGACCGCCTACTACAAGACCGGGGCAGACACCGTCGCCGACGTTCTCGATGAAGCGCGCATCGAGCTCGGCGAGCATGACGTGGTGTCTCCCACTGTCGACGAGCCCGTCGTGGACGGGTCCACCATCGTCGTCCGTTATGCCACTCCGGTCACCATCGACTGCGATGGCGATCTACTCGAGCTGCAAGTCGTCGGCACTACCGTTGCCGATGCCCTCGTTGCCGCCGGACTCGACCCCTCGCTCGGGCTGCATGTGACGCCTGCGGTCGAGGCGCCACTGCGGGATGGGATGACGATCGTCGCCGAGGACGTCTTCCTGCGCATCGAGGAGCAGGAGGTCGCGGTTCCGTTTGACACCATCGAGAAGCAGGACCCGTCGATGGTCGTGGGACAGCGTAAGGTACTCACCAAGGGTGTCGCGGGTCGCGCGATCCGCGTGTTCGAAGTCGTCGTCACCGGCGGCGTCGAGGGCATGCGGTACGTCAAGGCCGAGAAGGTCCTGCTCGCCCCGGTGCCCGAGGTCGTGGCGGTCGGCACCAAGAAGTCGAAGCGAGCGATCGTCGTGGCGAGCAAGTCGCCGGCTCCGGTGAAGTCCTCTGTCGCAGCGCCCAAGAGCGGCTCGACCATCAAGATGACCTCCACTGCCTACACACCGTGGGACGCGGGCTGCGGCGGTCTTTCCGTCGTCGAGCGCAAGCTCGCCGCGTACAACGTGCCGACCGGATGGGGCATCGTCGCGGTCGACCCCAAGGTCGTTCCCCTGGGCAGCAAGGTGTACGTGCCCGGCTACGGGTATGCGATCGCAGCGGACACCGGCGGCGCGATCAAGGGTAACCGCATCGATGTCTGCTTCTGGTCCGGTGGCGAATCCGCATCGCGCACGGCGGCGCTCAACTGGGGTCGTCGCACCGTCACCATCACCATCGTCAAGTAGAGAAGGCCACATGGCCCACTCGGAGCTGGCGTCCCCGTCGGCGACGCTTGCCGTGCTCAAGCAGCACGGCCTCCACACCCGCAAGGCACTCGGGCAGCACTTCCTGGTCGACGACAACGCCGTCGGGCGCATCATCGACCTCGCATCGCTTGCTGGCGACGAGCACATCGTCGAAGTCGGGCCGGGGATCGGAACGCTCACGCTGGCGCTTGCACGGGCCGCGGGGTCGGTCGTGACCGTCGAGAGCGACGACCGACTTCTGGGCGTCCTCGCGGAGCTGACGGAGCGGTACGATAACGTTCGGGTTGTGCATGCCGATGCGCTTGACGTGACACCCGACGATCTTGGGGGACCCGCCGGTCAGGCGCCGGTCGCGTTGGTGGCCAACCTTCCGTACGCGGTGGCAGCTACGGTCGTACTCCGCTTCTTCGAGATGCTTCCCACGATCCAGTCCGCCACGGTGATGGTGCAGGCGGAGGTCGCCGACCGGATGTCGGCGGTTCCCGGGACCAAGGACTACGGCGCGTATACGGTCAAACTCGCGATGTTCGCACGAACGACCGGGCGGTTCTCGGTAGGCCGCGGTTGCTTCCTGCCGCCACCGCGTGTGGATTCCACCGTGATCCGTCTCGAGCGAATCGTTCGCGATGACTCTCCGGAGGAGATCGGGCGCGCGATCCGCGCGGCGAACGCGGCTTTCGCACAACGTCGCAAGACCATGCGGAATTCGATCTCGAGTGCACTCGGAGTGAGTGCCGCGTCGGTGGAAGACTCGCTCTCCGCGGCCGGGCTGGATCCGGCGGCCCGCGCTGAATCACTGCGGCCCGAGTCGTTCGTGATCCTCGGTCGCGCACTGCATGAATCTGGCCTTCTACCTTGAGTTTTTCGGCCTCAGGGGGTATACTAGCTGCCTGTCTAGGAGGAGCCGAATGGAATCGATGATGAAGCAGGTCGAGGTCGTAGGCCGTATCCGCAGCGACCTTGAGGGCCTGATGGGTAGCCGCATGAAGCTCAAGGCCAACATGGGCCGATCAAAGATCCTCGAGCGCGAAGGCACGCTGGAGCAGACGCACCCCAGCCTGTTCGTCCTCAAGATCGAGGAGAAGCGCGGCCGTACCGCACGGGTTTCGTACAGCTACGTGGACATCCTCACCGGCACGGTCGAACTGACTCACTGTGAGACCGGGGAGTGCGTCTTTCCCTGGCTCAACTAGCAGGACCTATCGATGATCACAAGCGCGCGGGGCAGAACATCTGGCCCCGCGCGACGCGTTTAGGGGGACGTAACGTGACCGATCGGGTGACACTCCTGGCTCCGGCCAAGGTCAACCTCTATCTGGCCGTTGGCGCACGACGCAGCGACGGATACCACGATCTGGTCACGGTCTTCCAGTCGCTTGACGAACGGGCGGCAGATGTCGTCACCGTCTCGCTCGCCAACGAACTCAATGTGGTGTGTGAGCCCGATATCGGCGTGCCATCCGGGGAGAATCTGGCGTCGAGGGCGATCCGGGCACTCGCCGGGGTCGTCGGACGCACTCCGGCGATCGACGTGTGCATCGAGAAGCGGATCCCGCCGGCGGGAGGGCTCGGTGGAGCGAGTGCCGACGCCGCCGCGGCGCTGGTGGGGGCATGCACGCTGTGGGGGCTTGATGTCGCTACTCCCGAGATCCTCGATCTCGCGCGATCGCTCGGTGCGGACGTCCCCTTCTTCTTGGTTGGCGGGACCGCGCTCTACGGAGGTCGCGGCGATGTCCTCATGAAGCGTCTTCCCTTCGTGCGGCTGCCCGTTGTGCTGATCAACCCGGGCGAGCCCGTTTCCACCCCGGCCGCCTATGCGGCGTTCGACCGCCTTCTTCCGCAGGCTGCACCGCCGGTCGAGCGCATGGTCTCCGCGCTGCGCGCCGGTGACGTACCATCCATCGTCGGGTCGCTGCACAATGACCTCACGGATGCGGCGTGCGCCGTTGCTCCGGGTACAGCCGATGCGTTGCGGTTCGTGCGGGCGATCCCGGGCGTGTCGGGGGCGCTCGTCTCGGGTAGCGGCTCCACGGTGTTCGCGGTGTGTGCCGATGACGTCACGGCGGACAGTGTCGCAGCACAGGCGGGTGATGCAGGGTGGTGGACGCTCGCGACGGCTACGGGGGAGTATGGAATCACCCGATGGGAGCCGCAGACGGGTCCGGTGCCGTTTGGGCATTCGGATTCGCAGGGATTGAGCCATGAGGGTCGAAACTAGCAGACGAGGGCTGTGCCGAGGGAGACTGCTACATGGAGATCACGAAAGTGACACTGCGCCCCGTGGCGATGAACAAGGTGTGCGCGATCGCAAGCATCGTCATCGACGACGAGTTCGTCATCCACGACTTACGCGTGGTCAATGGCGACAAAGGCCTGTTCGTTGCCATGCCGTCGCGCAAGCTTCCCAACGGGGAGTTCAGAGACATCTGCCATCCGATCAACACAGATGCGCGCTCGATGATCCAGGACGCCGTTCTCGAACAGTTCCAGGCCGACGGTGGGCTCGAGGCGTTCGCGGCCGCGGCCGCGGCGCTCGAAGAGGTCTGACCGAAGAGGCCTGACCGGGACCGTTCCCGCTGCTCACTGTGGTATACTCCCTGCGCCCGCCGAGGCGTTTCGACGGCCTTTGGCGTGCGGACGTTTTCCTCGCTGGGGCGTAGCCAAGCGGCAAGGCAGGGGCCTTTGGAGCCTCCATTCGTAGGTTCGAATCCTACCGCCCCAGCCACTGTCCGTCTGGAGATTGGGCTCCGACATGACAAGAGAGGTGCCGATGGGCGCGGCAGCACTCATCCTCGCAGCTGGCGAGGGCACCCGTATGAAGTCAGCACTCCCCAAGGTCGCGCACGAGATCCTCGGCATTCCGATGGTCCGCTACGTCGTTGACGCTGCGCGGTCGGCCGGTTGCGACAGGGTGATCGTCGTCACCGGTCACGGTGCACAGGCCGTCGAGGCTCTCATCCCCGGCGAGACGTGCGTGCGCCAGGAGCAGCAACTCGGTACGGGTCACGCGGTCATGTGCGCCGGGGAGGCACTCGGCGAGGTCACCGGATCGCTCGTAGTGCTCTCGGGCGATTCGCCGCTTCTGCGGCCCGAAACGATATCGCGCCTCATCGAAGCTCAGATCACGTCCCGCGCTGCCGCTGTTGTGCTCACCACGGTTCTCGACGACCCGACAGGGTACGGCCGCATCATGCGCGATGGCGAGGGGCAGCTCAAGGCGATCGTCGAGCACAAGGACCTCGCACCGCACGACCTTGGTCTCGACGAGGTGAACACAGGTACCTACTGCTTTGACGCGCGAGTGCTCTTCGAGCATCTCCACCGCCTGCAGAACGAGAACGCGCAGGGCG
Source organism: Coriobacteriia bacterium (assembly GCA_049657775.1). Lineage (GTDB taxonomy): Bacteria > Actinomycetota > Coriobacteriia > Anaerosomatales > Anaerosomataceae > JBASNZ01. The sequence goes on from JBASNZ010000087.1 coordinate 76,338, forward strand.
AGTACTACCTTACCGACATGATCCACCTGTTGAGCCAGGAGGGCCTTCCGGTGACGAGCATCCGCACCGACGAGCCCATGGAGACATTGGGCGTTAACAGCAGAGTGCAGCTTGCCGAGGCGGGCAAGGTGCTGCAGCGGCGCATCAACCGCGAGCACATGCTGGCCGGCGTCACAATGACCGATCCCGAATTGGTCTGGATAGCCCCGGGCGTACATCTCGGCCGCGACGTGGTGCTCGAACCGATGACGTTCCTGCTTGGTGGCGTGGAGGTGGGTAGCGGCTGCGTGATCGGACCCGACACCCGCGTGACCGACTCGACCGTGGGCGAGGGCTGTCGCATCGACAGCTCCATCGTGCTCGGGTCGACGCTGTCATCAGGCGTCACCGTCGGTCCGCGCGCGTATCTGCGTCCGGGCACCGTCATCAAGACGGGCGGCAAGGTGGGCACCAGCGTCGAGATCAAGAACTCCACCGTGGGCGAGGGCTCCAAGGTCCCGCATCTTTCCTACATCGGCGACGCTGAGATAGGGAAAGACGTAAACGTGGGCGCAGGTACGATAACCTGTAACTACGACGGAAGCCGGAAGCACAAGACGATCATCGGTGATGGGGCGTTCATCGGCTCCGACACCATGCTCGTGGCGCCGGTGAACATCGGTTCCGGTGCCGTGACTGGTGCGGGAAGCGCGATCGCCAGGGACGTTCCTGACGGTGCACTGGGTATCGAGCGGTCCGAGCAACGGACCGTGGAGGGTTGGGCGGCTCGGCGTCGCGGTGCCGGGTCGAACGGAAGCGACACAGAAAGCGGGCGGGCAGATGAGCGGTAGCAAGCGGCTGATGGTCTTTGCGGGAACGCACAACCGCGAACTCTCCGAAGGCATAGCCAAGCATCTGGGGATCGAGCTCGGCAACATCAAGATCTCCACGTTCGCCAATGGCGAGATCTACATCCGCTACCTGGAGAGTGTCCGCGGCGCCGACATCTTCCTCGTGCAGTCGATGTGCCAGCCGGTCAATGCCGCGTTGATGGAACTGCTCATCATGATCGACGCGGCCAAGCGCGCGAGCGCCCGCACGATCACCGCGGTCATCCCGCACTACGCCTACGCGCGCCAGGACAAGAAGTCCGCGGCGCGCGAGCCGATCACCGCCAAGCTCGTTGCGGACCTCCTCACCGTGGCAGGTGCCGAGCGCGTGATCGCGATGGACCTGCACCAGGGCCAGATACAGGGCTTCTTCAACCAGCCCGTGAACCATCTCACCGCGCTGCCGATCCTCGCCGACTACTTCGAGGGCCTCAACCTGGACGACCTCGTGGTCGTGTCACCGGACGTGGGTCGCGTGAAGGCTGCCAAGAAGATGGCGGACATGCTCGGCGCAGGACTCGCCATCCTGCACAAGGGGCGGCCCGAGCATAACGTCGCGGAGATCACGCATGTGATCGGTGAGGTGGCCGGGAAGAACTGCATCGTCGCCGACGACATGATCGACACGGCCGGCTCGGTCACCGAGGGCGCGAAGGCGCTCATCAACAAGGGTGCCGCGAAGGTATGGGTGACAGCCACGCATGGCCTGTTCTCGCCGCCGGCCTTCGACCGGATCGAGGCGGCACCGATCGAGGAGGTCGTGATCACCAACACGCTTCCGGTGCCCGAGGATCGCCGACATGGCAAGATCAGGGTGCTCAGTGTTGCGCCGCTCTTTGCGCACGCCATCCAGAACGTGTATAACGACGAGTCTGTCTCAGAGTTGTTCGATCCGGATTTCCAACTGTAGCTACTGCGGGCGAACCCGTAAGCGATAAGGAAGGACGAGTACTATGACCGAAACCATCGAGATCAACGCGGAAGTGCGTACGCTGGTAGGCAAGTCCAGCCGCACACTCGGCGCGCAGGGCAAGCTGCCGGCCGTCGTGTACGGAGTAGGCGTGGATTCCAAGGCCATCACCATCGACCGGCACAAGTTCGAGCAGATCGCGCTGCATACGGGCATCGGTGCCACACTGTTCAAACTTTCGATCGACGGCCACAAGCCGCTGAACGTCATGGTCAAGGATGTCTCACACGATCCGACCAAGGGCACCATCCAGCACGTGGATTTCTGGGCCATCAAGATGACCCAGACGATCACCACCGTCATTCCGATCAACTACGTGGGTGACTCCGTTGGCGAGAAGGCTGGCGGTGTACTCCTCCACGAGCTGCGCGAAGTGCACATCGAGTCGCTCCCGACGCACCTGCCCGAGCACATCGACGTCGATGTGAGCGACCTTGAAGTTGGAATGTCGCTTCATATTCGCGACCTCGCTGCCCTCGAGGGCGTCACCTTCATGGACGACCCGGACACCATCATCTGCGCTGTGACTGCCCCGACCAAGGCGATCGAGGAAGAGGCTGTTGAGGAAGTCGCCGAGCCTGAGGTCATCGGCGAGAAGCCCGAAGGAGAGTAGAACGAGCCTGTGGCACGATTGATCGTGGGTCTGGGCAATCCGGGTCCCGAGTACGCGAACACGCGACATAACGCGGGGTTCATGGTGGTCGATCTGCTGGCCGAGAACCTGCGCGTGAGTTACTGGAAGGACGAGGCCGGCGCAAAGGTCGGCCTCGTCCGTTTCGGTGATGAGGAACTCGTCCTCGCCAAGCCCCAGACGTTCATGAACATTTCAGGCAAGGCTGTGGGCAAGCTCGCCGGGACCTACGGCGTCGACGTTGCCGATGTCATCGTCGTCCACGACGACCTTGACCTTCCCGAGGAGACCGTGCGCGTCAAGCGCGGAGGCGGTCACGGCGGCCACAACGGACTCCGGTCGCTATCCGACGAACTTGGCAGCAGCGACTACGTGCGCGTTCGCCTGGGCATCGGGCGTCCTCCGGGCCGCATGGATCCGGCGGACTACGTGCTGCAGCCGATGAAGCGCGACGTGGCCGAGACGCTCGAGGCCGAGGTAACGCACGCGGCGAGCGCCGTGCTGCACGTCATCGAGCACGGAGTCGAGAGCGCGATGCGCGAGTTCAACGGGAGCTAGAGTCGCGCGCCCCTCCCGAAGTCCGGCGATCAGCGCTTCTAGTCGAGGTACTTCATCGGGTTGACCGGCGTACCGTTGATGCGCACTTCGAAGTGCAGGTGTGCGCCGGTGGAATAGCCGGTGGATCCAACGGTCCCGATGCGCTGTCCCTTGTCCACCCGCTGGCCGACCGACACCTTGATGCCACCGGTCTTCTGGTGGGCGTACAGCGTCACGACCCCGTTGCCATGGTCGATCATCACGGTGTTGCCGTACCCACCGCGCGGTCCCGCGCAGATGACTGTGCCCGAGCCGGCCGCAACGATGGACGCGCCGTCGATCGCCTTCGGCGGATCGAGATTGCGGCCGATGTCGATGCCGCTATGGTTCTCCTGGCCGTGGAACGGGCAGATGCGCGGGCCGAATGCCGAGGAGATGCGGTAGAAGCCGGGCACCGGCCACGCCATCACGCCCGAGTAGTAGCCGGAACCCTTCCCGTACAGCTCCTGCGCGATCTTGTCGGACTCGGCCTCTTCTGCCTCAGCGAGCGCGCGCAGGCGCTTGGCTTCTTCCTTGTTGGCGGCGAAGAGCTGGGACTTCTCGTCCTCGGCGGCCTTCTGCGCGGCCAGGCTGGCATTGTGCTTGGCCCGCAGGTCCCTGAGTTTCTTTTCCTCGGCCGCCGCTTCTGCCCGCTTGATGTCGACGGCCTCGAGGGTGCGGTCCAGGTCGGCTCGAGCGCTTTCCAGCGCAAGGCGGCTCTCCTTGAGGCCGAACGCGGTTTCCTGGTTCTGCCGCATCACGCGCTGCGCGAGCGATGTACGCGCGACGAAGTCCTCGATGTCCTTGCTGCCCAGAAGCAGTTCGATGTAGAAGAAGTCTCCCTGCTTGTAGGACTCCTGCATTCGGGCGGCGAGCAGATCCGACTGACGGTCGTACTCGGCCTGGGTGGATGCGATCTGCGATTCCTTGACCGCGATCTCGCCGCGCAGGCCGTTGACCTCGGTCTGCAGACGGTCCGTGCGCGCCGTTGCCTGTTCGATGTCGCCGGCAAGCGCCGCGATGTCCTTCTCGATGGCAGTCATGCGCTCTTCGAGGGATTCGATCTCGGATGCGAGGTCTTTCGCGCGGGCCTCTGCTTCCGCCGCGGCCTTGCGGGCGTCGGCGGCGGCCTTCTCGTGAGCGTCGAGTTCGGACTGCGTGGCGGCACCGGCCATGGGCGCGCCAAGGAGAGCCATGATAATGGC
>JBASNZ010000088.1:0-35844 GCA_049657775.1 Coriobacteriia bacterium
CCCTCGGACGTTCGCGGGTGCTCCTGCACGGCGTCAGCGGTCCCCGGGCTCATGCGATATGGTGAGAGGGCGCCGGTTTCGGGACTTTGGGACGGGCTGCAAGACCTTCGTGAAAGATCGAGGCTAGAGCGCGCAGACCACAGCGCGCGTCTGACACGCGGTGCGGACCTCGATCGACAGGCCCAGGGAACTTGCGGTTGCCGCGAGCGTGCCCCTGGCGATCCCCGGCAGGTTGTTCTGCTCGGATAAGTGGAGTCCGACCACCGTATGCAGGCGGTCGGAAGCCAGGCGCTCAAGCGCTCCGGCGGCGTGTTTGTTGGACAGGTGCCCCCGGTCCGAGAGGATCCGCTGCTTGAGGAAGTAGGGGTAGGGCCCCACTTCGAGCATCTCGAGGTCGTGGTTCGACTCGATGCCCAGGATGTCGCAGTCCACAAGCGCCTCGGCACACTCGGGGGTGAGCACGCCGGTATCGGTTGCAAGTCCCACGACTCCGCCCCGGGGAGTCTGGACGCGAAAGCCCACCGGTTCCGCCGCGTCGTGCGACGTGCGAAGGACCTGGATGCGCAGACCTGCGACGGTCATGGAGTCGCCTGCGCGCAAGGCGATCAGGTCGGGGACGTCGTCGAGTTCGGTGTTGACCGCGACGAGCGTTCCGCGAGTGCCATATACCGGGACGCCAAGCGAGCGGGACAGCACACGTACGCCACGCAGGTGGTCGCTATGCTCGTGCGTGAGCAGGACCGCCTCGATCACAACGCCCGCCAGACCCGCCTCGGCGATGCGTCGACGGCACTCTCGGGCGGAGATGCCGCAGTCCACCAGCACGCCTCGGCCGTCCGCATGCACGAGCGTGGCGTTGCCGCGCGAACCAGATGCGAGGAACGCGATGCCGTCGGTTGGAGTGGGGTCGTGGGATTCCATCCGCGCATCGTATCACCCGCTGCTGACACCGTCTGTGGGGGATAATGGAAGCAGGACCTAGAGAGCGGAGGAGCTGCAATGTCAAACAGCAAGTGGTCCCTCAGGAACATCTACCTATATCTGGTGTGTCTCATCACCCTCATCATGGTCATCGTCGGCACGGTCGGCGTGATTCGGAGCGGTGTTGAGATGCTCTACCCCGACCCCGGCTACTACAGTGAGAAGCCCCTGGATGCCAAGGGCAGCCCTGTGAGCGACGCCGAGTGGCAGCGTCAGCAGGACCTTCAGCAGGCGCAGACCGCCCGGCAAGCCGTCCTCAACCTGGCCGGCAATGTCGCTTTGGTCGTCATCGCGGGCCCGCTTTACGTCTACCACTGGCGCAAGATCGAGACCGAGAAATCAGAGCCGGTCGTTGTGACCGCGCCCACCGCGAGTTCGTGATTCCGAAACGACGAAACGAGGAGGAAGAAAGCATGTCGGTGATGGTATACGCACTTTCGACCTGTCCGTACTGCCGGCAGGCCCGGAAGTACCTGGAGGAGAACGACGTCGAGTTCGATGTCGCCGAGGTCGATCTGATGGAAGGCCAGGAGCGAACCGACACGATCGAGACCGTGAAGGAGCTCTCCGGTGGGACGTCATTCCCGGTCATCGTCATCGATGACGAGGTGATCGTGGGATTCAACAAGAAGAGGATCAAGGAGCTGCTGGGGCTGTGAGCGCGGAGCGCGGCGTGCGGCGGCGATTCGGTCCCGGCACGACTATCAACGACCTCAAGGAGTACATGGGCCCCTTCGCCGATCGTCTCGGGTACAAGTTCAACACCGAGACGGACTTCGTGGACGAGGTCCTTTCATCCGAGATCGAGATCCTGGAGCGCGACGGCGACGTGTACTGTCCATGCCGCGTTCGAACGGGCGATCCCAAGGAAGACCTCAAGATCGTCTGTCCCTGTATCCCGTTCTTCAGGGACCAGTTCGCGGGCATGTCCAAGTGCTGGTGCGGTCTGTTCATCCTCAAGAGCGTGGAGGACGGCGGCGACCTTCTCGGCGTGGTCGAGGAACCGGTCGGATCGGTGGACGTGCCGGTATTCAGGGTCGAGGACCTGCCCCCCGGTCAGATCCGCCATGTCAAAGTCGGCAAGAAGGATCTTGCGGTCGCGCGTGTGGCCGATGAGTTCTTCGTGCTCGCGAACGTCTGCCGCCACGCGTTCGCGCCGCTGTCGGAAGGTTACATGGACGGGTATTCGGTCATGTGTCCATGGCATGGTTGGCGGTATGACGTTCGCGATGGCACCACGGACCATCCCGATGCGGACGTCCGAACGTATCCGGTCAAGGTGGTTGACGACGAAGTCATCGTGACCCTCGACATGAAGGGTGGATGAACGCCGCGTTTCCACCGCGTTACCACTGTAAAGTGAATAGCTCGGGCCGTCTGGCGCATCGTGGTCAGGCGGCCTCTTCGGTGCTTGTAACACCTGTTGCATATGTCATCGATGTGGTACATTCCGAAAATCTCAGGCGGAGCGTGCGTCGGCGGGGACGTCGGTCGTGCGCGAAGGATCGTGTGCGCAAAGGAGGAAGGTATGACCAACAACCGTAGGCGGTTCTTCGCCCTGGTCGCGGTGGTCGCCATGCTCGCAATGGTGGTCACGGGCTGCGCGTCGAAGACTGACGAGACCGCTACCACAGACGGTGGCACCAAGGCCGTCACCGTATCACTCGGTGTCGGTGCCCCTCTGACCGACGGTGCAGTCGCGCTCGGTCAGGGCATGGTGCGTGGCGCCAGCCTGGCTGTGAAGCAGGCGAATGAGTCGCAGGAGCTCAAGGATCTTGGTCTGACGATCGAGGTCGTTGAAGGTGACGACAAGGGCGACCCCACCACCGGTGGTAACGTTGCGACCCAGTTCACCTCGAACTCCAGCTTGCTCGGCGTTATGGGCCACCTCAACTCTGGTGTCACCCGCGTCGCCGTCAAGATCTACAACCAGGCGAACGTTGTGCAGGTCAGCCCGGCGAACACCGCCGTTGACCTCACCCAGATGGGCATGAAGAACTACTTCCGTGTCTGCACGGTCGACTCGGTCCAGGGTCCGGCCGCTGCCGACTACGCCTACAAGGTGGCCGGCAAGAAGGTCGCGTACGTCGTCGACGACTCCACCGTATACGGTGAGGGTCTCGCAGCCGAGTGGGCCAAGCAGTTCGCGGCCAACGGCGGCACGGTTGCCGGCACCGAGAAGACGGGCGACAAGGACACCGACTTCAAGGCGCTTGTTTCCAAGATCAAGGCCGCCAATGTGGACATCGTCTACTACGGCGGTATCTACAACTCTGGCGCGCTGCTCTCCAAGCAGCTCAAGGAGGGCGGTGTGGCCGTCCCGATGATGAGCGGCGACGGTTGCTACGACGCCGAGTACATCAAGCTCGCCGGTGCGGCAAATGCCGAGGGCGACTTCTGCAGCTCGATCGGCTACCCGGTCGACAAGCTCCCGAAGGCCCAGGACTTCAAGACCGCCTTCGAGGCTGAGTACCCCGGAGAGGCCATCGCGGCCTACGACGCGTACTCCTTTGACGCTGCCCAGGTCATCATCAACGCGATCGTCAAGGTCGCCAAAGACATGGGTGCCGACAAGCTCACGACGGTCGACGGCAAGAAGGCCATCGTCGCCGCCGCCGCAGAGTCCAACTTCGAGGGTGTCACGGGTAACGTGTCCTTCGATGCCAACGGCGACACGACGAACAAGGTCGTCAGCATCTACGTCGTCAAGGACGGCGTCTGGGTGCCTGCCGAGTAACGCACTTCATCAGCACGTCCTCTCGTAACGTTCGTGAAGCGCGACCCGGGTGGGTGCACCAGCGCCCACCCGGGTTGTGAGCGACAAAGCGAGGTAGCTCGCCCGGGCCTTTGCGCCTGCTTCACACTCACTCTGGGAGCACCACTTGAGCTTCAGCTACTTTGTTGAACAGACAATCAACGGCATCACGCTCGGGGGTCTGTACGCGCTGGTGGCGCTGGGTTACACGCTCGTCTACGGCATCCTTCTCATGATCAACTTCGCGCACAGCGAGCTGTTCATGATGGGTGGCTACGTCGGGCTGGGCGTCCTCAAGGTGCTCGCGGATCCCGCTGTTGCCGAGAAGGCGGGCCTGAGCTTCCTGGCTCCGGTGCAGGGATTCTTCAACTCGGGGGGCGTCGGTTTCGTGGCGCTCCTGATCATGACGTTCCTGATATCCGCGATCGTCGTCGGGCTGCTCGGTGTGATCATCGAGCGCTTCGCGTACCGGCCGCTTCGGCATGCACCGCGACTTGCGCCGCTGATCTCGGCCATCGGCGTGTCGATCTTCCTCCAGAATGCGGTACTGCTGTGGATCAGCAGCAAGCAGCTGCCGTATTCGCGGGTTGACGGCACCCAGTTCGTCACCGCACGCACGGCGTTCAGCGTCGCGGGTGTGAACGTCTCCACGATGCAGGTATTCATCATCGTGACATCGCTCGTGCTTCTGGCCCTGCTCGATACGTTCGTGTCAAAGACGCGTATCGGTCGCGCGATGCGCGCGACTTCGCAGGACCGCGAGGCGGCCGGACTCATGGGCGTGAACATCAACAGCGTCATCGCGCTGGCCTTCTTCATCGGCCCGGCGCTTGGCGCAGTCGCAGGCGTCTTCAACGGCATGTACTACGGATCGGTGAAGTTCAATATGGGCTTCATCCCCGGCATCAAGTCCTTCACTGCCGCCGTCATCGGCGGCATCGGCAACCTGCGTGGTGCGATGCTTGGAGGCTTCATGCTCGGCATCGTGGAGTCGCTGGCGGCCGGCTTCATCAGCAATGCGTACCGTGATGTCATCGCCTTCATAGTCCTCGTCCTCGTGCTCATCTTCCGTCCGGGCGGTCTGCTCGGCGAAGCCGTCGCGGAGAAGGTGTAGCCAATGACTCCAGCTAAGCTAGAAACACGCACGAAGGTCGGTCGCAATGGCTCCAAGAGCAAGGTAGCGCTCTACGCGGCGATCGCGGTGCTGCTCGTGCTCATACCGGTCTACTTCCAGGCCGCCCCCGGGCTCGGGTTCCTTGTCCGCATCTTCGTGATCGTCGGCATATGGGTCCTGCTCGCTCTTGGACTGAACATCGTGGTCGGCTATGCCGGCCTGCTCGACTTGGGGTACATCGCGTTCTATGCGATGGGGGCCTATGCGGGTGTGCTGATCGGTCAGGCGACGTCGAACGTACTCGGCGGCGCTACGTACTGGGTCATGCTCGTACCCGCAGCGATCGCCGGTGCGGTCACCGGTGTCGCGTTGGGCTTCCCCGTGCTGCGTCTGCGCGGCGACTATCTCGCCATCGTCACGCTCGGCTTCGGCGAGATCGTCCGCATCATGCTCAACAACAACTTCCTGGGACTCTCCAACGGCGCGACCGGACTGCCGCGTGGCAGCGAGGTCATGGTGCAGCCGTTCGGGGTCCAGTGGCTGCAGGACAACGTTCATTTCATGACGCCGTTCGGCGGGGAGTTCGTCTTCACCTCGAACGTGTTCTGGTACTTCGTGGTCATCGGTCTGTGCATCCTCGCGATCATCGTGATCAACCGCCTGGACGACTCGCGGCTTGGTCGCGCGTGGGTCGCCATGCGTGAGAACGAGGTTGCGGCGGCGGCGTGTGGCATCAACATCACCACGCAGAAGCTCTGGGCGTTCTCGCTCGGCGCGCTGTCCGGAGGAGTCGCGGGCGTGACGTTCGCCTACGTCCAGCAGTTCATCAGCCCCGAGTCCTTCACCTTCATGGAGTCGGTGTTCGTGGTCTGCATCGTCGTCCTTGGCGGTATGGGGTCGATTCCGGGCGTTATCGCCGGCGCGCTGCTCATCAAGGGCGTTCCCGACCTCATCCAGGGCCTCGCGGTCGCAGGTGTCCTCAAGGTCTCCGGTGACGTCACATCAGTCATCACCGGCTACCGCTTCCTGGTCTTCGGCCTGCTTATGGTCGTGATGATGGCCGTGCGACCACAAGGGATGATCCCAAGCGTTCGGCGCGCCCGAGAGTTGCGCCCGGACGACGATTCGATCCGTGAGGAAGAGGACCAGCAGATCTGGGACCTTGAGCACCGCGATCCCGGCCCTGTAGACCACCCCTAAGGCACCGGCGGAGGAGCACGTACGCCCATGGCACTCATAGAAGCTAACAACGTCACGATGCAGTTCGGAGGCCTCAAGGCCCTCTCGGACATCGCGCTCAACATCGAGGCCGGGGAGATCGTGGCACTTATCGGGCCGAACGGCGCCGGAAAGACCACCTTCTTCAACCTCATGACCGGCATCTACAAGCCGACCGAAGGTACGGTCGTCTTCGACGGCCACGAACTAGGCGGCAAGAAGCCGCACCAGGTGTGCACGATCGGCATCGCGCGCACCTTCCAGAACATCCGACTCTTCGCGAACATGACGACGCTCGAAAACGTCATGGTCGGTCGTCACTCGCGCACTGCTGCGGGGCCGCTGCAGGCCATCCTGCGCACGCCCAAGTTCAAGCGCGAGGAGCAGCACACGGTCGATGAGGCCGTGAAGTGGCTCAAGTTCGTGAACCTTGCGGACAAGGCGAATGAACTTGCGAAGAACCTGCCCTATGGCGACCAGCGCCGACTCGAGATCGCCCGGGCCCTTGCTACGGAGCCCAAACTGCTGCTGCTTGATGAGCCGGCCGCCGGCATGAACCCCGAAGAGAGCCGTCTGCTCACCAAGCTCGTCGGCCGGATACGCGACGTGGGTATCACGGTGCTGCTCATCGAGCACGACATGAAGGTCGTCATGGACATCGCGGACCGCATCTACGTCCTCGACTTTGGCGAGATGATCGCCGAGGGTAAGCCAGCCGAGATCCAGCGCAATCCCAAGGTCATCGAGGCGTATCTCGGCAAGGGCGCCGAAGCGATGCTGGCATCGGCTGGAGTGGAGGCGTAATGGCGAACACCGTTCTTGCAGTCGACGATATCCATACCTTCTACGGCCAGATCGAGGCGCTGAAGGGTATCAGCCTGCACGTGGACGAGGGCGAGATCGTCACCCTCATCGGCGCCAACGGTGCCGGCAAGTCCACCACACTCAAGACGATCTCGGGTCTGCTCGCACCAAAGGAGGGAAGCATCACCTTCCTCGGTGAGTCCATCTCCGGGCTTCCCGTGCACCGTGTCACGCAGAGGGGCGTCATCCATGTTCCCGAGGGTCGCCGCATCTTCCCGCGGATGACCGTTGAAGAGAACCTCGGCATGGGCGCCTTCCTGCGCAACAAGGATCCCGAAGGCGTGAAGAAGTCGATGGACACGGTGTTCAAGCTCTTCCCGCGTTTGGAGGAGCGTCGCACCCAGAGGGGCGGTACGCTGTCCGGCGGCGAACAGCAGATGCTCGCGACCGGTCGCGGCATGATGGCCAACCCCAAACTGCTCATGCTCGACGAGCCGTCGATGGGCCTGGCCCCGGTCGTCGTCGAGATCATCTTCGAGACCATCGAGAAGCTCAACAAGGAGGGGACCACCATCCTTCTGGTAGAGCAGAACGCGGCGATGGCGCTGCAGGTGGCACACCGAGGCTACGTCCTCGAGGTCGGCAAGATCGCGCTTGAGGGTCCGGGCAAGGAGCTGCTGCACAACGAGCAGGTCCGCAAGACCTACCTGGGTGAGGTGTAACCGCGCTACCGTATCTGTGACCGTTCGATCGCCCGGGCCGCCTTTTCCGCGACCCGGGCGTTCTGCTTTTCGAGTTCGGTGGTGGTGTCGATGGGCCGCCCATCCAGGATTCGCAGCACGCCACCCGCCATCACCGTGCGAACACGCTCGGGCGCTCCGCGATCGATGAGTGCCGAGATCGGATCCTCGGTGGGTCCGACCTGGACGACGATCAGATCCGCCTGATGGCCCGCGGCGAGCGCGCCGTACAGGTCCTCGACGCCGAGAACCACTGCCGCCTCGAGTGTCATCATCGCCAGGAGTCGCTCAGCGGGCATCTCGGGATCGAGGGCTCGCAAGGCTCGCGCTTCGGCGAACAGGTCGAGGTCCGAGTTGCTTGCGTGTGAGTCCGTCCCAACAGCGATCCACGCTCCTGACTCCCGAAGCGCTTTCACCGGGGGTCGACCGTTGTGAAGGTAGCTGTTCGAACGAGGGCACAGGACGACGCCTGCGGCCTTGGCGGCGAGGAGTTGGGCTTCGCCGGGCATGAGCTGAACGCAGTGTATGGCGATCGCGTCCTTGAGCGCGCCGAGTCGATCCAGATAGCGTACGACACCAACTCCGGGGGGCTTGAAGTCGGAGGCAAGGCGCCCTGCGACATCGGAGAGCGGACCGGTGCCCGATGTGAGCAGTCTGAGCTCGGCCGGTGACTCCGCCACGTGGATCGCCGTTCTCAGTCCGCGACGCTGGGCCAGGTCATGTACCGCCCTTATCAGGCCCGGACCCGATGTATAGACCGAGTGTGGACTGATTCCCCAGCTGGTCCGTCCGTGGCTTGTCACGCCCGCAAGAGGGAAGTCTTCGGACGCCAGCACTTCGGGGAGTTCCCCCGCGGTGTGCCCCAGCACCTCCCAGAAGAACACGCCGCCAAGCCCTGCGTCCGCCGCGGCCGCGGGTGCCTCCGGGCCGTATGCGATGTCGCCCACAACCGTGACGCCGGAGCGCAGGCACTCGATGGCACCGTATGCAGCCGAGATCGCATAGTCGTCCTGATCGAGCTCGAGCAATGCGGGCCTGAGCGCGGCCAGCCAGTTCGAGAACTCGTCGGACGGCATGAGCCCCGCGAGCGATGTGAGCGAAAGGTGCGTGTGGGCGTTCACGAGGCCCGGGGCGATCACGCATCCGGGGTACTCGTGAACAGGGAGGTCCGGGTAACAACGGCACATGACGTCCGCTTTTCCGACATCGGCGATCTGAGCACCGTGAACCCGGACGGCGCCCCTGCGTATCGGGGCGTCGGAGACCGGGATGACCCAGTCTGCGGTGATGATCACGGGACGCTCACTTCCTCGGCCCTGCCGAGGAGGCTAGGCTTGCGGAACTCCATACAGCCGCACGCGGCGCCGAGGCCGCGCGCCAGGGGGACCTCGGGCGCCAGCGACTGACCGATGATGTCGCCGCCAAGACGCTTTAGGTAGTCCACCTCGGCAACGCTCTCCACGAAGTCATTCGGCAGAACCACGTCGCGCGGATCGAGGCGGTGATGCAGGTTGCCCACGCCGAAATCGGCGCGAGGGACCAACGTCTGCGCCATGAGAACCTCCTCCCCTTCACAAGGTTACCCGAATCCCGCTTGGCCGCGACGCGCCCGGACTCGGATATACTCGTTATCACGGAGGTGCGGTGATGGCTGGCAGGGAATACGCTCACGAGATCGGGCGAATGCTCGAGTCGTGTCAGTCGAGCGATGAGCGAGTGACGCTGTCCCGGCTTCTCGCGGCGACCGGGTGTCCGGACGCGCAGGCGTACCTCCTCGATGCGATCTCCGAGGAGACCGACGAAGACGCAGCGGCTGCGATCCGCACGGCACTCTGCACGCTCGAGGCCTCGCTCGGGAGCGAGTCCTAGCGCTGCATCGCCAGCATCTCGCGCGTTCGCTTCCAGGCCAGGCGCACTCCGCCGACCGAGAACCAGTACAACACGTACGTGAGTCGCTTCATCACGATCGCTGGCAGGCCCTTGAGGTGCGCCCCGAAGGCCCATCCGACTCCCCAGCTCGGTCCCACGCTCACGAACTCGCCGTGCATATTCGGCTCGAAGGGCGTTGTGGCTTGACCGCGGATCTCGCGAAGGAGGTTGTCCGCGGTGTGCTCGGCCTCGTGGATGGCGAACTGCGCCAGCATCGGCAGGGTACGGCTGTCCTTGGGATCTCGGAACGCCGCAACATCACCGACGGCGTAGATGTCGTCGTGACCCTGCGCCTTGCATGTGCCGTCGACAACGAGCCGGCCGGACGGATCGGCCTGCATACCCCACGAGATCGCGTCGGGGTCGGCCTTCGCTCCGCCACAGAATACGAGCACCGCGGCGTCGATCGTGCGACCATCCGACAGGTGGACGGCTCCGGGCTCCACACGCTCTACCATCGACCCCACGGCGAGCGAGACGCCCAATTTCTCCAGGCGTCCACGGGCCGTGTTGCGGAGCGGCTCAGGCAGGTCGTACAAGATATCGGGGCGGCCTTCGATGAGCGTGATGCGAAGGTCCGCGGGATCCAGGCCGGCCTCTCTCATGCGCTTCGGCAGCATCTGGCCAAGCGTTCCCACGATCTCCGTGCCGGTCGCACCGGCGCCGATGACCGCGAACGAGAGGGCTTTCATTCGCTGCTCGCGGTCCGCGATCGTGGCCGCAAGCTTGAACTGCGCGTCACCCCGCCGCTGCAACTTCTGCGCGTCCGAGACCGACCACATGGTCACCGCGTGTTCCTTGAGACCGGGAACCGGCGGCACGAACGCGATCGCACCGGTCGCCAGTACCAGGCGCCAGTATCCGACCTCCTCGTGCGGGCCGGAGCGAGGGCCGACGGTGAGCACGTGCCGGTCCGGCAGCACCTCGTGCACGCGGTTGTAGCACACGGTAACCGGCAGGTTCTTGAACAGTGTCGGCAACCAGAGCTCGCAGAACTCGGGTCGTGGCGGTCCTACCGCCACGAGATCCAGTTCGGAGAGTGCCTGCTGACACGGATTCGGCTCGATGAGCATGATCTCGGCGTTGTCACTCGGCCGAATCCGCTTGGCGAGCCGGACCGCGACCGTGGTACCGCCGTAGCCTCCGCCAGCGATCACGATCCGCCGCTTGGCTCCCGGGGTTGGGCATTGACTACTCGGTGTGTCGCTCAATCGAACTCCTCTCGTGCCGGCACCATGGTTCGTACCCCACTTCGCCGGTGTCGGCCCTGTAGTGTACGCTGATCCACATTCGCTGAGCGAGGAGGACGACAGTGCCGTACCACATGCGCCGTACTGACCGAGAGATCACCGATCCCCTGGACGTGGACAGCATCCTCCGGTCAGGCCGGTACTGCTCCGTAGCACTTACCGACGGCGGAGAGCCGTACGTCGTGGTCCTGAGCTACGGCTACGACGACGCGGCGCGGCGGCTGTACTTCCATGCGGCCCGTGAGGGACACAAGCTCGACCTCATTCTATGCAATCCGAAGGCCTGCGTATCCATTGTGATCGACCATGGCTACGTGCAGGGGGAATGCGCGCACGAATACGAGAGCGCGATCGTGCGGGGTGCGATGCGGATCATCGATGACAGCGAGGAGCAGCGTCATGCGCTTCGCGTCCTTGTGGGACAGCAGGAGGACGAGCCGGAGGAGTACTGGGCATCCCGCGGGCTCGACGACGAGAAGCACTACCGCCGTTTCACCGCACTCGCTCTGGATATCGACAGCGTGACAGCCAAGAGGGGCAGCTGAGCGGGAGCGGTACCCGGACCGGCGGCATACGGGCAGCGGCCGCCGTTGATCCGGCGTCGGGCGTGGTCTGCCAGCTGTGCTACGCCGATGAGGTCGCTGGACGCACACAGTGCCATGCCGTCCTCGCGGGGCAGGTGTGGGGATTTCAAGGCATCACGAACAGTGATACCATGAATACCGTTGCATTATCACATCAGCGATCGAGGCCACAATGACCGCACAGCCACAGTTCCGCGTTGGTCGGCCCCTGGGTGTTCGGGGCGCCCTGACTCGCGCCGAGCAGGCCGAGGAGACAGCCGCGAGGCTCTACGAGAACGGCTACTGGTGCGGCGAGTCCGTACTCAAGGCCGTGAACGATGTGGCAGGCAACCCCATGCCCACAGGGATCACGCGTCTCGCGTCGGGCTTCTGCGAGGGCTTCGGCGGCTCGAGATGTACGTGCGGAGCGCTTGCTGGAGCGGTCATGGCCGTTGGCATGCTTGCTGGCAGGGAGGCGCCGACGGACGCGTGGGAGCCATCGTACGACGGCGCGGGTGAGATCCGGCGCCGGTTCGTTGAGGATCAGGAAGCCGTCACGTGCGACGAGATCGTTGGGCGGATCGGCGGGATGCATCTTCCCGAGCGGTGGGCGCACTGCGCGATCCTGTGCGGCGCCACGGCTCGTTGGGTGCTCGAGATCGCCGAGGATCGCGATTGGCTGTAGCCGCGGGCGTTGCGCGTCGCGCACGGGGGTTCTACCCTCGGCTCATGTCTCGACTTCCCGATATCGCACGCGCCACCTCCGCGGAACATGACATGTTGCCCGATGACAGCGTCGTGCTCGCTCTCGTTTCGGGTGGCGCGGACTCTACGGCACTCTTGCGGTTGCTGGCCGCGGGTGAGCTCGGCGACCGCGGCGGGCGCCTCTTCGTGCTGCATGTGAACCACCTGCTTCGCGGGGCCGACGCCGATGAGGACGCCGCGTTCGTGAGCGGTCTCTGTTCGGCGCTGGCGATTCCCTGTCGCGTGGTCCGCTACAACGTGGCCGACTACGCTGCCGCCGAGGGTCTCAACCTGGAGGACGCCGGCAGGCGCGTGCGCTACTCGCTCGCCGAGAGCGAACTGGACGCCAGATGCGAGCAGTCAGGCGCCTCTCGGGCGCGGGGCCGCATCGTGACTGCGCACACCCTCGACGACCAGCTGGAAACGTTCCTGATGCGCCTGGTCGCCGGCTCGGGTCCGGGCGGGCTTCGCGCGATGGCGGCGGTACGCGGCCGCATCGTGCGCCCGCTGCTGGACGCCCGCCGCTTAGACGTCACCGACTACCTTTTGGCTATCGGGCAGGACTGGCGCGAGGATGCGACGAACGCCGATACCACGCGGCTGCGGTCCTGGGTTCGTCACGACCTGCTACCGGTGATCGAACGGATGAACCCGTCCTTCGACGCAACGCTCACGCGGACCGTCCGCATCATCGCCGAGGAGGACTCGCTTCTCGCGGAGATGTCGGGTGCATTCGCCCGCGACTTTGCCGACATCCGAGACGGGCGCCTCGAGTTCGATCGCGGGATGATGGCCACACTCACCCGCCCGATGGCCCGCAGAACGCTGCGTGATGCGCTCGTGCGTGCGTTTCCCGAGGCGTCCAGGATCGAGGCCGCGCACATCGAGGCACTCCTCGGCGGCATCGAGGATCCGGCGTTCGCGCGCGATCTCACCTTCGGACTGCGCGCCGAGGCCGAGTACGGTAAACTTACTGTCTTCCGGCGGGACGATTCTGAGCCTCCGGTGGCACCTGGTTTGCTCGCGTTACCCGGAACATGCCGGCTCGGTCCGCTTGGCGTCATCACGGCGAGCATCGCGGACGCAGTCGACATGACCGACGATCCGTACACCGCGTTCATCGACGCGGACACGGTATCTGCAGAGCTGGTGGTGGACGCGCCGCGAGACGGTGACCGGATGCGGCCGCTCGGCATGACCGGCAGCAAGAAGCTGCAGGACCTGCTGACAGACGCCAAGGTGCCCCGCCGGCGTAGAGCGTCGACGCCGGTCGTGCGCGACGGCGACAGTATCGTGTGGGTCGCGGGTGTGCGCATGAGCGACGAGCACAAGGTAACGTCGCAGACGCGCCGCGTGATGGTGCTGACGTGGTGTAGGGAACAGAATAGTACGTGAGCGGCGGCGTCCGGAAACGGCCGCCTACCGGGGGAGCGAAAGGGCACCGTATGCATTCTGACATCGAGAGCATCATCATCTCGACTGACCAGATCGAGCGTCGCGTACGTGAACTCGGCGCGCAGATCGCGCAGGACTACGAAGGGAGTTCGCTCCTTCTCGTGGCCGTGCTGCGCGGCGCTGCGCTCTTCGTCGCCGATCTCTCCCGCGCCATCGACGGCCCCGTGGAGATCGATTTCATGGCGGTGTCCAGCTACGGCTCGTCCACCAAGTCATCCGGCGTCGTGCGCATCATCAAGGACCTCGATGAGGTCATCGAGGGACGCGACGTGCTCGTTGTCGAGGACATCCTGGACACCGGGCTCACCCTCAAGTACCTGCTCCGCAACCTCGCGTCCCGCAAGCCGAAATCGCTTGAGGTCGTGACGCTGCTCTCGAAAGAGGGTAAGCAACGGGTGCCCATCGATTGTCGCTACGTTGGGTTCAGCGTGCCCGATGAGTTCGTCGTCGGCTACGGTCTGGACTTTGCCGAGAAGTACCGCAATCTCCCGTACATCGGGGTGCTGAAGCCGGAGGTCTACTCCGCGTAGATCTCCCGAAAGGGTGTGCATGTTGAACAGGAATCTCCGAACGGCGCTGCTTTACCTGCTGCTTATCGTGGTGGCGCTGCTGTTCGTCGCCAACAGCTTCCAGACACAGGACAAGGTCGATTCACTGAGTTCGAGCAAGTTCATCACAGAACTCAAGGCCGGTCACGTTGTCACCGCGGAGGTGCGGCTGACCACGAAGACAGTGGCGGGTGAGTACTACCCCGATGCGGCGGCGCAGAAGGCCGATAAGCCGAGGCAGTACACCACGACGTACATGGGCGAGGACTCCTTCGCGGCCCTCATGAACCAGTACCCGCCGACCAAGGAATACACCGCCAACCCCGAGGACACGCAGTGGTGGGTCGCGCTGCTCATCCAGCTCGTACCGGTCATCCTCATCGTCGGCGTCATGCTGTTCTTCATCAACCAGATGCAGGGCGGCAACTCCAAGGTCATGTCGTTTGGCAAGGCCAAGGCCAAGCGCATGACGCGCGACCAGCCGCGTATCTCGTTCAAGGACGTGGCAGGCGTGGACGAGGCGGTCGAGGAACTCGATGAGATCAAGGAGTTCCTGGCCAACCCGGGCAAGTTCCAGGCACTCGGAGCCAAGATCCCCAAGGGCGTTCTGCTCGTCGGACCTCCTGGCACCGGAAAGACCCTGCTTGCGCGCGCCGTCGCCGGTGA
The DNA here is from genome assembly GCA_049657775.1 of Coriobacteriia bacterium. GTDB lineage: Bacteria > Actinomycetota > Coriobacteriia > Anaerosomatales > Anaerosomataceae > JBASNZ01. The sequence continues at coordinate 14,768 of JBASNZ010000088.1, forward strand.
GGCCGGCGTACCGTTCTTCTCGATCTCGGGCTCCGACTTCGTCGAGATGTTCGTGGGTGTCGGCGCAAGCCGCGTCCGCGACCTGTTCGAGCAGGCCAAGGCGGCTGCGCCGTGCATCGTCTTCATCGACGAACTGGATGCCGTGGGCCGCATGCGCGGAGCGGGTCTCGGCGGAGGCCACGACGAGCGCGAGCAGACGCTCAACCAACTGCTTGTGGAGATGGACGGCTTCGATCTCAAGGACAACGTCATCATCATGGCGGCGACCAACCGTCCCGACGTCCTCGACGCCGCCCTCCTGCGGCCGGGCCGCTTCGATCGTCAGATCGTTGTCGATCGCCCCGACCTGAAGGGCCGGACCGAGATCCTCAAGATCCACACGCGCGGCAAGCCCGTCAGCGAGGAGATCGATCTTGAGGTCCTCGCCAGGCGCACGCCGGGCTTCACGGGCGCAGACCTTGCCAACATGGTGAATGAGGCGGCGTTGCTGGCCGCTCGCCACGGCAAGAAGAAGGTCGAGATGGAGGAGCTCGAAGAGGCTATCGAGCGGGTCGTCGCAGGTCCCGAGAAGAAGAGCCGTCTCATCTCGGACAAGGAGAAGCGGGTCATCGCGTATCACGAGTCCGGTCACGCTCTCGTGGGACACGTGCTGCCCAACACCGACCCCATCCACAAGATCAGCATCATCTCCCGCGGACGTGCGCTCGGCTACACCCTTGCGCTCCCGATCGAGGACAAGTTCCTCAACACCAAGGGCGAGATGCTCGATGAGCTCGCGATGCTCCTGGGCGGACGCGTCGCCGAGGAGATCGCCATCGGTGACATCACCACAGGGGCCAGCAACGACATCGAGCGCGCGACCAAACTCGCGCGGCAGATGATCACGCGGTACGGCATGTCCGACAAGCTGGGGCCGATGACGCTCGGCGAGGACCAGCACGAGGTCTTCCTCGGACGCGACTTTTCCGCCACCCCCAATTACAGCCAGGAGATCGCGTTCGAGATCGACAAGGAGGTACGCCGTCTCATCGACGAGGCGTTCGACAAGGCGCACAAGATCCTATCGGAGCGGCGCGAGCAGCTGGACCTTATGTCCGAAGTGCTGGTCGAGCGCGAGACGGTGGACAAAGAAGAACTCGCCGCGCTGCTGGAGAATCGTTGGCCCGAGCAGCTCGAGCGCGAGCGCGAAGCCGAGAAGAACGCTCCCAAGGCGGATGACACTCCCGCGGAGCCGGAACCCGAGGCCGAACCCGAGGCCGACTCTCGCCCGATCGTGGACATCCCCCCGTCGGGGCAGAGCGGCGTGGCGCACGCGTAGCCGCCGCTCTCACACGAATCACCCGAACGGACGTCGCGAGAGCGGCGTCCGTTCTGTGTTGGGCGCAGAGCGTCGAAGGGGTAGGTACTCTTCGAGCGGCGGTCGATGAGGGGGCGCCACTTGCCGTGGGGGCATTGGCGGTGCATCGCATGTCGGTTCTTTCACGCATGGGTAGTTGAATGCTCGCGGTGCCCTTGCGCCTTCGCGACATCCCCATGGGAGTCCTGGCGGCCATCAACTCCACGAGCCATGCTCTTCGCGACGAACACGTCGCGTATCTGAGCATCCTCGGTTCATCCGTCTCGGGAGCACTCGAAATGGCGCGCCTTGCCGAGGAAGGCAGGTACTCACTCATCGCGAGCGAACGTGAGCGGATCGCGGCGAAGATGCACGATGGCATCGCGCAGTCCCTGTTCGGGGTCTCGCTCGGCCTGGAGTCGTGCAAGAAACTGGCCGTTCGCGATCCGGGTGCCGTCGGGGGGCGCCTCGAGGAGCGTCAGGCGCAACTTGCGGCGAGCATGAGCGAGTTGAGACGGTACAGCTACGACCTGCGGCCGGCGAAGTTGCGGGAACTTGGCCTGCCCGATGCCATTCGCTGTTGGATCAAGGAGATCACGCCATCGAGTGGTCTCCGCGCAACCGCTCCGCCCAAGGTGCTGGTGCTCACGAGCTATGACGACGACGCCGAGATATTCGGTGCCCTCGATGCCGGTGCATCGGGCTACCTCATGGAGGACGTCAGCCCTGCCGCCCTCGTCGAGGCGATTCGCACCATGGCAGATGGCACGGCCGTGCTCGATGCGAGAGTTGCGAGTCGAGCGTTCGGTCTGCCCGACTAGTCGCGTTCACGGCTTCGCACGCCTTTTGGGCGGGCCCTTGCTTGTGACAGCTATATGTCGTATACATATAGATGTTCACGACCATTCAAGGAGCGACCATGGTTGAGGAGTCCTGGCCCACAGAGATACCGCGACGCTGTTGCGAGCGCGGCGGCCGCGGACGAGGAGCCGGGGTTGGCAGAGGCAGCTTGCTCGAGCCGGCCATCCTTGCGGCGCTGTCGCGCTCTGATACCCACGGCTACGACCTGGTTCGAATCATCGAGGAGATGACCGAAGGCGATGTCACCCCCGACCCGGGCGGGATGTACCGGATGCTCCGACGGTTCGAGCTGGAAGGCATCGTCACTTCGGTATGGGAGGACGGCGACGCCGGTCCGCAGCGCCGGGCGTACCGCCTGACAGAGGAGGGCACCGCGCTTCTCGGTCACTGGCTCGAGCACCTGGAAGAGCGCCGGAGAGTACTCGACGTGCTGATCGAAGAGGTCCGGCGAGGCGCGACGGCCGGGAATCAGCACACGTCAGCCAGAGAAGGGCGGTAATCATGACAGCCAGCACGATAGCCATCTCCACGCTTGGTCCGTCACTCGAGGAGCGTGTCGACGAGCGTTTCGGGCGTGCGATGTACTTCGCCGTTGTGGATTCTGCCACGGACGCCGTCGAGTTCATCGACAACTCCGAAAGCCGTAATGCGCTTCAGGGGTCGGGTATCTCATCGGCCGAGCTCATGTCAGGCAAGGGCGTGGCTGCGGTCATAACCGGACATCTGGGCCCCAAGGCATTCTCCGCACTTGGCGCTGCCGGAATAAAGGGGTACGAGGGCACCGGGATGTCCGCTGCGGAGGCGCTCGCGGCGTTCAGGGCTGGTGAGCTCAAGGAACTGACCGAAGCGGGCGAGGCTCACGCCGGGTGATCCGAGCGCGAGTGACTGGAATCGTGAAAGGAGCGAACTGTGAGTGACGTGATAGTACTGGCGGTACCCTCGGTCGACGAGGGCGGGATGGACGCGGAGCGTTCGGGGCACTTTGGGCGGTGTGATTGCTTCACCGTGGTTGAGATCGTGGACGGAGCGGTGGGCACCGTGCGGATCGTGGACAACCCGCCGCATGTCGAGGGCGGCTGTCTCCGTCCGGTTGAACTGCTGGCGTCCAACGGCGTGACCGCGCTTGTGGTCGCCGGGATCGGCGGACGCCCGCTCGCCGGATTCAATGATGCCGGCATCACCGTGTACTTCGACAACGAACGGCCGGTCGTCGGGGACGCGGTCGCAGCGCTCATCGCCGGCGAGGTCGAAGTCATCGACCCGGGTGCCGTCTGCGGCGGCCACTAGTCGATGCCGACCGCGGTATGACCGTCTTCCGGCGCCTCACCGTCGCCATCGCGTCGGGCAAGGGCGGGACAGGTAAGACACTCATAGCAACCAATCTGGCACTCGCAGCCGCACGTGCGGGCACGCCGGCAGCGCTCGTCGACTGCGACGTGGAAGCGCCAAATGACGCCCTGTTCTTCGCCGCGCTCACCGATGGAGTCCGGGAGGTCACGTTCCCGCTCGCTACGGTCGATCCGGATGCATGCACTGTGTGTGGCGCGTGTCGAAACGCATGTGCGTATGGTGCGATCAGGATGCTTGGCGCCAGCGCGGTTGTGTTTGCGGAGTTGTGTCACGGGTGCGGCGCATGCATCGGGGTCTGTCCCACCAGCGCACTCTCCGAGACCCCACAACGCGTCGGCGAGGTGGCGTGGGGCCGCGTTGAGCATGCGTTGGCGGGACCGGGCGGGGTCGATATCGTCTCCGGGACTCTCGACATCGGAGACGTGAAGGCGCCAAACGTCATCCGTGCGGCCCGCCGTCGGTCGGAGGTCATCTCGAAGCAACTCACCATCCTCGACGCGCCGCCGGGAGTGGCATGCTCCGCAGTTGCGGCAACCCGCGGAGCTGACGCTCTCGTACTGGTGACCGAGCCTACGGCGTTCGGTCTGCACGACCTTGAGTTGGCCGTTCGCCTTGGGCGAGGGCTGGAGATTCCGATGGGCGTGGTCATCAACCGCGATGGCGCCGGGAGTGCCGATGTCGACGCATTCTGTGCGCGCGAAGGCCTCCCCGTCCTCGCACGCATCCCGTTCGATCGGCGTGTCGCAGAGGTCTATGCCGACGGTGGCCTGGTGATCGACGGTCATCCTGAGGGCGGCGCATGGTTCTCGACCCTGTGGGATTCGGTGGTTGCGATGATAGGCGACGAAGAATGAAGTCCCTCGTGTTCGCCTCGGGCAAAGGGGGTACGGGCAAAACGACGCTGACCGCGCTCGTCGCCCATCTCCTGGACGGTCCGGGCGTCGCGGTAGCCGACTGCGACGTGGAGGCCTCCAACCTTCCCATCGCGCTCCACGCAACGATCACTCACCGCGAGGCGTTCTCCGGCGGCGGCGTGGCCGTCGTCGACCCGGATCTCTGCAGGGGCTGTGGCGCCTGCGCGCGGGTCTGCCGTTTCGGTGCGTTCGTCACTCCGGTGGGCCATGAGCGCGTCTATCGGATCGACGCCTGGGCGTGCGAAGGATGCGCCGCCTGCGTCCCGATCTGCCCCTACGGCGCGATATCGATGGACAGCCGGGAGGCGGGCGAGGTTCTCGACGCTACGTGCGCGGTGGGATCGATGTCCTTCGGGCAGCTTGGCCCTGGCGAAGACCTTTCGGGCAAGCTGGTGACGGAGGTCCGCTCCCGGGCCAGGGCGATGGCCGAGGAGCACGGGTCGGATGTGCTGCTCATCGACGGGCCGCCGGGTGTGGGATGTCCGGTCATCGCGGCGATCACCAATACGGACCTGCTTGTCGCGGTCACAGAACCGACGATGTCTGGCCAGCACGACCTCAGCCGTCTCGTGACGCTTGCGAGGCGACTTGACGTGCCGGTCGTCGTGGTCCTCAACAAGGCCGATCTGTCTGAGAGTGGCGCGGCGCGCCTTCGCGCGTTTGCGGCCGATGAGGGGCTTGAGGTGCTCGGAGAGATCCCCTTCGATCCCGCGCTCGCGAGCGCACTCGACCGGTTTGCGGAGGGCCTTCAGCCGCTGGAAAGCGAGGGGCTCCTGGCCGTGCGCGGCATTGTCGAAGCGATCGTCGCCAGGCTCGTCTGACGCCCTGCGGTACAATCCTTACACGGCGTCGGCCTCCAGGAGACCTTATGGACCGAGAGAAGATCGAACAGGGTGTCCGTCTCATCCTTGAAGGCGTAGGCGAGGATCCCACACGCGAGGGGCTGCTTGACACGCCGCGCCGTGTGGCCTCGATGTACGAGGAGATCTTCGCAGGGCTCGAACAGGACCCCGCCGAGCACTTCTGTGTCACGTTCAACGAGGACCATCAGGAGATGGTTCTTGTGCGCGACATCCCGCTGTACTCGATGTGCGAGCATCATCTCGTGCCATTCATGGGACGCGCGCACGTTGCCTACATCCCTGGCAAGCACGGGCGGATCTGCGGGCTTTCCAAGCTAGCGCGCGTGGTCGATGTCTTTGCGAAGCGGCCGCAGGTGCAAGAGCGGATGACCTCCCAGATCGCGGACACGATCGTGAGGTACCTCGACCCGCAGGGCGTGATGGTCGTGATCGAGGCCGAGCATCTGTGCATGTCGATGCGGGGTGTTCAGAAGTCAGGCGCGATCACCACGACAAGCGCGGTTCGCGGCATCTTCGAGCGCAACATCGCCACCCGCGCTGAGGCGATGTCGCTTATCAAGGGCGTGTAACGTGTCAGGTGTCTGGCGGTGCGGCGATCACCGGCTCTTCCTCGACGGCATGCTCGTCATGGGCATCCTCAACGTCACGCCCGATTCGTTCTCGGACGGAGGAGCGTACGACGATCCAGCAGCGGCCATCGCTCACGCGCAGCGGATGGTGAGCGAAGGGGCGGCCATCGTCGACGTGGGCGGTGAGTCCACACGCCCGGGTTCCGCCGAGGTGACCTCCGCCCGGGAGATGACCCGAACCGTCCCCGTGGTCGCCGCTCTGGCACGTGACCTGTACGTTCCCGTCTCGATCGACACTCGCCATGCGGAAGTGGCTCGAGCGGCCGTTGCGGCAGGCGCTACCATCATCAACGACGTCTCCGGCTTCAGGGACCCCGCGATGGTCGAGGTAGCCGCGGAGTGTGATGCGGGGCTCGTGGTGATGCACATGCTGGGGGAGCCACGGACCATGCAGTCCGAGCCACACTATGACGATGTCGTCGCCGAGGTCGCGCAGTATCTCCTGGACCAGGCCCGGATGCTCGAGGCCGCGGGCATCGGCCGCGATCGCATCTGTCTCGACCCGGGCATCGGCTTCGGCAAGACTCTCGAGCACAACCTCACGCTTCTGCGCGAGCTGCCGCAACTGGTCGCCTCGGGGTATCCGGTTCTCATCGGCGCATCCCGCAAGAGCATGATCGGGGCGCTGTTGGACCAACCCGAACCCGCGACGCGGCTTGAGGGCAGCCTTGCGATCGCGTTGTGGGCGGCGTCCCACGGCGCCGACGTCGTGCGCGTGCACGATGTCGTCCAGACCGTTCGCGCGCTCAGGGTGTGGCGCGCCATCGAAGGAGATGCGGTGTGAGCGGTCCGGCAGGATGGGAACTCGTGGCGTACGACACCGGGGACCACGTGGTCCTCACCGCGGTGGCTGCCGAGCTTGAGGCGAACGGCATCTCCGTGCTGTGGGAGCCGTCCGACCCGCGCGTCAGCGTGTTCGGTCCGTTCGGTGCGGTGCCGACCTTCAGCATCCTCGTCGAGTCTCAGTACCTTGCCCGGGCGCGGGAAGTCCTGGGTGAGGAGGCTCCGGCGGGGGCGCGCTTCGTGTGGGCGCCCGAGACGGTCAGGGACGATATCGCCTCGACCGACGACGACGATGACGCCTACGAGGGCGAAGACGCCGTGGAGTCGGAGGACACAGAGCCGAACCCCTTCTGGGACGAGGAAGGCCGACCCCGCCGGCTCCGGGAGTCCCGCGAGGAACTCATCGAGTGGGCCAGCACGCGCGATCCCAGATATGACGAACTCGAGATCGACGACCCCGCCGCCCTTGAGGCCGCTGAAGCTGCCGTGCGCGGAGACGCCCCGGCGCCATCGTTCGCCCGCACGCATGAGCGGCCAGGCGAGCCCGCGGTCTGGGATCCGGGTTGGCGCTCGCTCGTGGGATGGCCGCAGTCCGAGATCGCCCGGCACCGCAACGTGGCGTACCTGGGACTGGGCTCCAACATGGGGGACCGGCTCGCAGCCCTCGCCGCGGCGCTCCGCGCGCTCGATGCCCTCGAGGAGACCGATGTCATGGGCGTTTCGCACGTCTACGAGTCGGAGCCCTGGGGTCCCGTCGAGCAGCCGGCTTACGCCAACGCGGTGGCGGTAGTGAGTACCGCGCTGCGAGCCGACCAGCTTCTCATGTCGATCGCGAGCATCGAAGAGTCACTCGGACGCGATCGTAGCGCAGAGCGATTCGGCCCCAGGACCATAGACATCGACATCCTGCTCTTCGGCGACGAAGAGTGGCAGCGTCCCGATCTCGTGATCCCGCACCCGCGCATGACCGAGCGCCAGTTCGTCGTGCGCCCGCTCTTGGAAGCTGATCCCTCGGTGACACTCCCGGACGGTTCGTCCATCGACGTGGACGCGGCCCGTGAAGGCCGCATCACCGGAGAACTGGGCATCGTCCCGGGGTACGAACGCCTCACGCCCAAGATCGGCGCCGAGAAACCCCGGCCGCTGAAGTTCGTAACAGAATTCACGCCCGCCGGGAGGACCGCGCTGGCCCCCGACTCGGGATGGGTAGCGGTCGAGGAGTCGGTGCAGGGCATGATGATGGGCTACCGGGGGGCGATGACACTCCAGATCCACCTGGGCGTGCTCGAAGGCGCCGGTATCCCCGCCGTGCTCGACCCGCCGCCGATCTTCTCCTCGCCCGGCGTTCCGCACTACGCCGCCATGCTGCCGATCCGGCTCATGGTTCCGCTCGAGTACGAGCAGCAGGCACGTCGCACGCTTCTGGAGGCGGGCAGGCCGGCGAGGGAGATCGAAGGCAGCGGGGGACGTGGCGGCGGAGGCTAGGCGTCTACGTGGCTGCCTGACGGACATCGCGACGCACCCGCAGTGTGCGGCCTGGCTGACAGGCTCGGATCATGCCTCCGTGTAGCCCAGCAGTAGCCGGATCGCCATGTGCGCCTGGTGCGCGGCGGCGGCTGCCACGCGGCTGGCGAACAGCGGGTGGTCTGACGTGTCGGTCACCAGGTCCCCGACCATCCAGAGATCGCCGATGAGGTGGCGCGTGACGATCTCGTTGGCCGAGCCGTACCCGGCCAGCCCCGATGCCGCCACCACAGGCACGCCCGGCAGTCTATCGCTGCACACCGCGAGGATCATCGCCTTGTCACGCGCGGTGTCCACGGCCTCGATCATCAGGTCCACTCCCGCGAAGAGTGCCGCGAGGTTCTTCTCGGTCACGCGTTCGTTGAACACCTCGAGGCGTGCGTCCGGGGCGATGCGGCGAAGATTCTCCTCGCAGGCCTCGGTCTTGAGTCTGCCGACCTGGTCAGCAAAGTAGAACTGCCGGTTGAGGTTGGACTGGTCGACCACATCGAACTCCGCCAGCACGAGGGTGCCGATGCCGGCGCGCAGCAGCATCCAGGCTACATTCGAGCCCAGCCCACCGAGTCCGATGATGCCCACACGTGCGCGGCCGAGGCGTTCCCGGAGGCTGGTGTATTCGCTCTCGAGGGGGGTGGGGTCATGCGGCGGGAATGGCATCTCAGCCACCCGCGACCGGAGGGAAGACGGCCAGCCGCTCGCCGTCGACAAGAACGTGGTCATCCGCGGCGTGGCGGCCGTTCACGAACACCACGCGCGGCTCGTTCGGAAGTCCCAAAGAGGAGATGACCTGCCCGATGCTGGTGCCATCGGGCAGGTCGATCGTCCGCTCGTGCGTCGAATCCGTGCTCGCCTCGACCGACTCGGGCAGGTAGCCCGTGAGCGTCGCGAACAGTGCGAGTCGGATCCGCATCGTCCTGGCCCCTACGCGCCCGGCTGGCTGACGCCCATGAGCTTGGCGGTCTCGGGCACGAAGTCGAAGACCGCGTCAAGTTCGGCGTCGGGAACGGTGAAGACCACATCGTGCGGCGGCAGCTTCTCCTGGTAGAAGAACGCGGGCAGACGGTCGTCGTCGGCATCGAATCCGGCGGCGGCGTTGTACAGCCGCTCGAACGTGAGTGTCTCCTTGCCAAGTTCCATCAGCGCGTCGGCGTCCCACTTGAGCCCTGTGTGCGCCTCCGCCATTTCGAAGATCGCGTTGAAGCCCGCGGGGATGTCGAGCACCGCGAACGCGACGAAGATGCACAGGCCCATCGAGTCGAGCATGCCGGTCGCGATCTGCAGGCCCTGAGAGAGCGCTGCCTGGCCCTCGGGCTTCAGTGGATCGACCGTGCCACCGACAGCGAGCACGTTGGACGTGATCGAGTAGCCGGCGGTGTGGTCCGCGCCCTGGGTTGACGTCGCGTACGTGACCCCGATGCCCTGGATCGGGCGTGGATCGTACGCGGGCAGACCCTGGTGCTTGACCACCGGGATGTTCTTCACGCCAAACGCCTTGCCGGTTGCCTCGGCGCCGTCGCCAAGGATGCGACCGAGTTCGGTGCCCTTGCGGACCTCCTCCTCGATGAGCTTGAGAGCGCCTTTGGCGTCGCCGAACGACAGCTTGCCCGAGTCCATGTACACGGCCAGCGTGACCCCGGCCTCGATGGCATCGATGCCGATATCGCTGCAGGCCCGGTCAAGCTCGCCGATCTCGTCAAGATCGGCGATGCCGCAGTCTGCGCCGAGGGACCAGGCGTTCTCGTATTCCATACCCTTGGTCTTGTAGTGGCCCTCCTTGTCGACCCAGTACCGCGAGCACTGGATGACGCAGCCCGTGTGGCACCCGTGCTTGACGTTGCCGCCGCGCTCAAGCGTGACCTCGCGCATCGTCTCACCCGAGATTTGGTCGACGTCCTCGAAGCGGCCCGCCGAGAAGTTGCGGGTGGGATAGCCACCCGCCTCGTTGATGATGTTCGCCAGCACGTTGGTGCCGTAGGTCGGCAAAGCCGTGCCGGTGACCGCGTGCTCCCTAAGTGCCTCGGCAAGCGTCTTGACCGCGGTATTGAACGCGTCGCGATCCGCGTGCTCCAGGTAGCCGAGACCCTCGTCGACAACGACGATCGCCTTCACGCCCTTTGCGCCCATGACCGCGCCCAGTCCGCCTCTACCGGCGAAGCGGTTGGGGTAACCTTTGGGGTCGCTGACGGCGATGGCGGCGGAACGCATGCCCATCTCGCCAGCGGGACCGATGGTGATCGTTGCGTACTTCTTGACGTTGCCCATCATGTTGCCGATGGCGTCCGACGTAGCGTAGTTGCCCATCCCGGCCCAGGCATCCACTCGCTCGATCTTCACGGAGGCGTCAGGGTTCACAGTGAGCGCGTAACGTGCGCCAGGATCCGCCGGCGCGCCCTCCAACACGATCGCCGCGATGCCGATCTTGGCGAGCGCGTGTGCGGCCTGACCGCCGGCGTTCGCTTCTTTGAGCCCACCCGTAAGCGGACTCTTTGCTCCAACGGATAGACGGCCACCGTTGGGGGCGGTGGTCCCACCAAGCAGCCCCGGCGCGAACACGATCTTCGCCTCCGGCCCCAGCGGGTCCGCCGTGGGCGGAACCTCTGCGAACACGATCGCGTCGGTCAGGGCGCGCCCTCCGTAGCGTGCCCACTTCTCCGGGACAGGCTCGGACGTGACGCTCAGATCGGACATGTTGACGCGAAGGATCTTTTTCATACGCGCCTCCTCGATAGGTCGTGCGTCCTGAATACGCACGAAGCTCCAATCTATAAGTATTCCCGAATTCAGGCCCGAATGCGATGTGCTCCTGCGGTCTTTGCCCAGGAATCTCCGGTGATATACTGATACGCCCACCCATCAGGGCTGCCTGGACCCCGGACACGGGGCCGGGACTGCCGGGAAGGAGCATCCCATGAGCGCAGCACAGCAGCGCGTCACCACCTCCACGTTCGCCTCCATGAAGCTCGAGGGCGACCCCATCGTCATGGTCACGGCGTACGACGAACCGTCGGCACGTCTTGCCCAGGCGGCAGGTGTCGATGCGGTTCTCGTGGGGGACTCGCTCGGCATGACCGTCCTTGGCTACGACAGCACGCTGCCGGTGACGATGGACGACATGGTGCGGCACACCGCGGCGGTGGCCCGCACCTGCGCGCGCGCGCTCGTGGTCGCAGACATGCCCTTCGGCTCGTATCAGGCCTCCGCCGATTCCGCGGTAGCCAATGCGGTTCGCCTCATGGCCGAAGCCGGAGCCGCCGCGGTCAAGCTTGAGGGTGGCGCGGCGATCGCCCCGCTCGTCGAACGGCTGGTCTCGGCGGGTATCCCGGTCATGGGTCACCTCGGATTGACGCCGCAGTCCGTGAACGTCTTCGGCGGCTACAAGGTGCAGGGTCGCGACGCGGACTCCGCGCTCCGCCTCGTGGATGACGCTCTCGCGCTCGAAGCCGCGGGCGCGTTCGCCGTGGTGCTTGAGCTGGTTCCCGCCGAGCTTGCCGCGATCGTGTCCGAGGAGCTCACTATACCCACCATCGGTATCGGTGCCGGGGCGGGCTGCGATGGACAGGTGCAGGTGTTCCACGACCTCGTGGGGATGGGTACCTTCACGCCCCGACATGCGCATCGGTTCGCGGATGCCGGAGCACTCATCACACAAGCGCTTGGGGAATACGTTGCCCGCGTGCGCGCAGGGGCGTTTCCCGGGGAAGACAACCTGACGCATCTCGACGAGGCCGTGTTGGCCCAGGTCGAGACGCTGTTGCCGCTCACTCCGGAGGAGGACTAGATGGAGCGGTTGGACTCGAAGGAAGAGGTACGGCAGGCGGTACTCGCCGCCCGTCGCGAGGGCAAGCGCATCGCCCTTGTGCCCACGATGGGCGCGCTGCACGCGGGTCACCTCTCACTCGTGCAGGCCGCCTGTGCGCGCGCTGACTACGTTGCCGTCTCGATCTTCGTCAACCCGACGCAGTTCGGTCCGGGTGAGGACTTCGAGGCGTATCCGCGCGATGTGGAACACGATCTGGGACTCCTGCGCGCGGAGGGCGTCGACCTGGTGTTCACGCCCAGTACCGACGCGATGTACGCCACCGACGCACAGGTCACCATCGACCCGGGTCCCCTTGGCACGCGCTGGGAAGGGTCGATCCGCCCGGGGCATTTCGTCGGGGTATGCACGGTGGTCGCCAAGCTCATGGGCATCGTGCAGCCCGACCTGGCGTTCTTTGGCGAGAAGGACTTCCAGCAACTCGTGATCGTCCGCAGGATGATCCGCGACCTGGACATGGCCGTGAAGGTCGTCGGATGCCCGATCGTCCGCGAGCATGACGGCCTTGCGCTCTCCAGCCGCAACGTCTACCTCTCCCCCGAAGAAAGGGCCGCCGCGACCGTGCTCTACCGCGCGCTTCGCTCGGCCGAGACGCTCGCCCTGGGAGGAGAGCACGACGCGCTCTCGCTTGCCGAGGCCATGCGCACGCTCATCGCCGATGAGCCACTCGCGTCGCTCGATTACGCGGCGGTCGTGGATCCCGCGACCCTGCAGCCGCTGGAGACCCTCGGCGTACCCGCGCGCGCGATCGTCGCGGCCAGGGTGGGTGTGACCAGACTCATCGACAATCTGGCATTGGGGAAGCAGGCGTGAGCGGCGCGGCCGACATCACCGTCCTCGCCGGCCAGATCCGGGAGCTTGCCCGCGCGCGCGATGCTGTCATCCTCGCTCACAACTACCAGCGCGCCGAAGTGCAGGACGTCGCCGACTTTGTCGGGGACTCACTCGGACTCTCGCGTGAGGCCGCCGCGACGAACGCGCCGGCCATCATCTTCGCGGGTGTCCACTTCATGGCCGAAACCGCCAAGATCCTTTCGCCGGACAAGGCGGTCTACCTGCCCGAGATGGGCGCGGGCTGTCCGATGGCCGACATGATCACGCCCGCGCAGGCGCGAGCGTTCAAGGAGCACCACCCCGGGCTCCCGCTCGTGACGTACGTGAACTCATCGGCCGACGTCAAGGCCGAGACCGACATATGCTGCACCTCCGCGAACGCGGTCCAAGTGGTCCGCTCGCTCGGGGTCCCCCGGGTGCTGTTCGCCCCCGATCGCAACCTCGGAGCGTGGGTGGCGTCACAACTGCCCGACGTCGAGATCATCGCGTGGGATGGCTACTGTCCCACCCACGACCGCGTGACCCCCGCGATGGTCCTCGAGGCCATGACCGCGCATCCTGATGCCGAAGTCCTTACGCACCCCGAATGCCGTCCCCAGGTCAACGCGCTTGCCGATGCGGTGCTCTCCACGAGCGGCATGCTCAGGTACGCGGCCTCTTCGCCCTCCGCTGAGTTCGTGGTGGTCACGGAAGGCGGACTCCTTCACGGTCTGGAGAAGGCTGCGCCGGGCAAGCGGTTCTATGGCGTGACCCCTTCGATGCTGTGTCCCAACATGAAACTCACGACGCTCGTGAAGGTGCGCGACTGCCTGCGCGACCTCACCGGCGAGGTGATCGTACCCGAGGAGACGCGCGTTCGCGCACTCGAGGCCGTCCAGCGTATGGTGGCCCTCGGGTGAAGTGCGAACCGGCCACGCGGAACCTGCCAGCCGCCGTTCTCGACCGCTATCTCCTGCCGTTCGACACCGCAGTGCTCTCGCAGCGCAGTTGCGACGTCCTCGTCATCGGAAGCGGGATCGCCGGCCTCGTGGCCGCGCTCCAGGCCTCGCGATTCGCGCGCGTGCTGCTGGTCACCAAGGGGGAACTGTCCGAGACCAACACCTGGTACGCGCAGGGCGGGATCGCCGGCGCGATCGGAGAGGCCGATTCGGTCGAGTTGCACCTTGCCGATACGCTCGTTGTCGGCCAGGGGCTGTGTGAGTCCGACGTCGTTCGTGCGGTCGTCTCCGAGGCGGCCGACGCGCTCGCGGAGTTGCAGGACCTTGGCGTCGACTTCGACCGCTCGGCGGACGGACGGGTTGCGCTCGCACGCGAAGGAGGGCACTCACTTCCGCGCGTGCTGCACTCGGGTGACGCAACCGGTGCCGAGGTTCAAGACACGCTCTCGGGGGTCGTCCGACGCTCTCCCGCGATCGAACTCATCGAGAACGCGTTTCTCGTGGACCTGCTCGTTCATGAGGGGCGTTGCACGGGCGCGCTCGTGCTCGAGCGCGGCAGGTCGGAGCCGACAGCGGTGTGGGCGGGCGCTACGGTGCTGGCCACCGGTGGTTGCGGACAGGTCTACCGCGTCACCACCAATCCGCTCGTTGCCACAGGTGACGGCATCGCTGCAGCGTGGCGAGCCGGTGCGGAAGTGGCGGACATGGAGTTCGTGCAGTTCCACCCGACCGCGCTCGACAGCGAGTCGAGTCCTAAGTTCCTCATCACAGAGGCACTTCGCGGCGAGGGCGCCTATCTGCTGGACTGCGAAGAGAAGCGGTTCATGCTGGGGGTACACCCGCTCGCCGAACTCGCGCCGCGCGATGTTGTGAGCCGCGAGATCGAGAAGGTCATGGCCCGATGTGGCAGGCCCAATGTCTGGCTCGACGCGCGGCACCTTGGCAAGGCGCTGCTTCTCGAGCGCTTCCCGATGATCTGCGAGACATGTCTCGAGGCGGGCTTCGACCTCTCGCGCGACCTCATCCCGGTTGCGCCGGCGGCCCATTACATGGTCGGGGGCGTCCTCACCGACATTGACGGCCGCACAACGCTGCCCGGCCTCTTTGCGTCCGGCGAGGTCATGGCGAGCGGGCTGCACGGTGCGAACCGTCTGGCCAGCAACTCGCTTCTTGAAGGGCTGGTGTTCTCCAGGCGCATTGCGCGGGCGCTCGAGACCGAGTCGCTTGCGCCCGTCGCGTCTGTCATCACCGGCGCCGCTGAAGGTGATACCACGTGTGGTACCAGCCTAGCGCGCGCCGCCATCCAGGACCTGATGAGCGCATCGGTCGGCATGACGCGGACGGGCGACGCGCTGCTCGGGGCCTGCTCGGAACTTGACGGACTGGCGGGGTCACTCGGAGGGCCGGCGGTGGACGCGACCGCGATGGAATCGCGCAACATGGTCACCGTGGCCTCGCTCATCGCGTGCGCGGCATTCGCACGCGCCGAGAGCCGCGGCACGCACTTCAGGCTCGATCACCCCATGCGCGACGACGAGAACTGGCGCGTGCGGCTGGCCTGGTCTAGAACCGGGACCGCACCGCGCAGGATCCCGGTATCGCAACCGGCGGAACCGGGCACCCTCGGACAGGAGGGATCCGCGTGGTAGCGCTTCCCGAGGTCGACGGGATCATCTCACTCGCGCTGGCCGAGGACTTTGGCGTGCAGCCCGCGCGGTTCCTCACCGATGAGGATCCCTCTCTGCTCGCCCGCGACGTCACGTCGTGGTCCGTGATCCAAGAGACGCAGGGCTTCTCGGGCCAGATCGTCGCGCGGACCGGCGGGGTCGTTTGCGGCCTGCCGATCGCCGTGCGTGTGTGGGAGACGCTGGCGCGGGCGGTCGGCCGGGCCGGAAGCGTCCAGTGCGCGCTGCTCGTCGAGGAAGGCGCACGGGTGACTTCGGGTGACGCGGTCTTGCGGGTCACCGGACCCGCCCGGATCGTTCTTGCTGGTGAGCGCACCGCGCTCGACTTCGTGATGGTGCTCTCGGGTATCGCGTCAGAGGCCGATAGGTGGCAGAGCGAGGCCGGACCGGGTCTGCGCGTGCACGACACCCGCAAGACCGTTCCGGGCCTGCGCGCGCTCAGCAAGTACGCGGTGCTCGTCGGCGGTGCGCACAATCACCGGATGGGGCTGTGGGACATGGCGCTCATCAAGGACAACCACCTGGCCAGAGCCGGTGGTGTCACCTTCGCGATCGAGGCAGCGCGTCAGGCGAACCCGTCGATCGCAGTCGAAGTCGAGGTCGAAACGTACGGCCAGGCGATCGAAGCCGCGATGGCGGGGGCCGACTTCATCATGCTCGACAACATGGACGACACGCTCGTGCGCCGCGCGGTTACCGGGATACGTGCCGAGTCGGCCCGATCCGGGCGCGAATGCACGATCGAGGTCTCGGGAACGGTCACCTTCGATCGGCTCAAGGCGCTCGCCGACACTGGAGCTGATATGGTCTCTTCAAGCGCGATCGCGCTTGCGCGACCACTCGACTTCGGCTTGGATGAGGGCTGATTCCCATTCGATCGGACCCCGCGATGACGCCCGAGACCTCCACCGTGCGCGACGCCTACATGCGCTGGCTGCGTACCGAGGGGCTCCTTCTCGCGACGCCGCTCGTGACGGTGGCGGTCGCGCAACTCGCGCTCAGCTCGGCCAGCGAGTACCCGCCCCCGCCGCTCGGACTGCACAGCATGATGCTTGCGATCGCGGTCGGCGCGGTCGCCTTCGGGCGCGCGCTCAAGCGTCGCCCCACCCAGGGCGGAACCGGTCACGCGCCGGCAGAGGCGATCGCGCTCGTGCGTAGCACCTCCCGGATGCTCATGCTGGCGGCCATCACGCCAAGCCTCATCGGTCTTGTGCTGGTGCCGATCACGCGCTCCATCGTCGACCTGTACATCATGCTTGCACTCACGCTCCTCGGCCTCATCACGCTCTTCCCGCGGTACGTTCAGTGGGAGAGCTGGTATGCATCACTCACCGCTGCGGTTCCCGAGCGATGACGCCGCAGACCGGAGTCCCCGTTCTGGACTGGTTCCTATCGCTGCTCAACGGCTGGGGCTACCTGCTCGTCTTCCTCTTCACCGTCTTCGAGAACCTGTTCGTGATCGGCTCCTTCACTCCGGGCGAGACGGTCGTCATGGCCGCGGGATTCGTGACCGTCAAGGGCAGCCTCAGCACGTGGATGGTATTCGCCTCGTCGATCCTGGGCACGACCGTCGGCAGCAACATCTCATACTACTTCGGGCGACGCGGCGGTCGACAGGCGCTGGAACGCTGGGGTGGGCGGATCTTCGACGCGGAGCGCATCATCGCCGCCGAGGAGTACTTCTTCCAGCACGGCTCCAAGACCGTCTACATCGCGCGATTCGCGGCGGTCTTCAAGAACTTCGTTCCGGTCATCGCGGGCGTGTCCAAGATGCCGGTGCTCATGTTCGAGCTCTACACCATTCTCGGGGCGCTTACGTACACCACGCTCATGGTGGTGCTGGGGCGCGTGTTCGCCGACAACTTCGACCGCGCGCTGTCCATCGCTCGCGGAATCAGCTGGGTGGGGTTGATCCTGCTCGTGGCGGCGATCGTCGCTGTGCTGTGGGCCCGAAGGCGACTCAGGCTGTTGAAGGTGGAGCGGCTGGCCGAGACGGCCGAGATCGTCGAAGAGGCGCTGGGGGAGGATCTTGACCATGCCGAGCCGTAGGGCCGATCTCATCGCGCTGCTCGTGCGAGCAGGGGCCGAGGGCGCATCAGGCGAGGTGCTCGCCGCCGCCCTCGGTGTGAGCCGGGTAGCTGTGGCCAAACACGTCGCGGCGCTTCGCACGGCCGGCTTTGGAATCGAGGCCGTCAGGGGCACGGGCTACTGCCTTACAAGCGTGCCGGACGCTCCTGTCGCCGTTGAGGTGGAACGACTCGTCAGCGATCCGATGTGGGTGCGCATCGAGGGAACGCGCGAGACGACGTCCACCAACGATGGCTGCAAGCGGCTGGCACGCGCCGGCGCGCCCGAGGGGACCGTGGTGATGGCGGCACGCCAGACCGGCGGTCGAGGGCGTCTTGGTCGCTCGTGGTCCTCGCCGGAGGGAGGCGTCTACCTCTCGGCACTCCTCAGGCCGCGGATCGCGCCCGCCGAAGCCGCGCCACTCGCGCTCGTCGCCGCACTCGGCGTGGCAATGGGTCTCGAGTCTATCGGCATATCTCCTACGCTCAAGTGGCCCAACGATGTGCTGCTCGGCGGCGGCAAGCTCGCCGGGATTCTGCTGGAGATGTCGGCCGAGGCCGACGAGGTCGAGTGGATCGTCGTGGGATGCGGTCTCAACGTGCATGCACCGGTCGACTCGCTTCCCGGTGCCGCATTCACCGACGATGTCGGACGGCGCCGAGCCGCGGAGATCGCAGCCGCGGCGCTCGACGGGATCGCCGGGGCGTACCGGGAGTTCTCGGAGCGTGGTTTCGCCGCGTTGGCAGGGCGATACGCCGAGCGTCACGCGCTTACCGGGCAGCACGTGATCGTGCGCGACATGACCGGGCGGGCCCTGGCATCGGGCGTTGCACGCGGGGTGGATGAAGGCGGCCGCCTGCTGGTGGAGGATGCCGCGGGCGCCACCGTCCCGGTTGCCGCGGGCGAAGTAACGCTGCGTTCACCGCGAGCCAGCGGCGCGAAGTGATCGACGTTGACGCTTCCGCGTCGTCCCGCTAGGGTTGTTCGGTTGACCGGACCACGCTGAGAAGCAGCGTGGATGAAGAACAGTGATCAGGAGGCTCCATGCCTGCAGCATCGGGTGACAAGGTATCCGTCCACTACAGCGGTACGCTCGACGACGGTAGCGTCTTCGACTCCAGCGAGGGTCGCTCTCCGCTCGAGTTCACGCTTGGCGCTGGCGAGGTCATCACGGGTTTCGAGGAAGCCGTCTTCGGTCTCGAGCCCGGCGAGAAGACCACGGTCACGCTCACGCCGGAGAACGCGTATGGCCCCCGGTACGAGGAGGCCGTACAGGAGGTTCCGCTTGAGGCGTTCGGCGAGGGAGCTCCTCCCGTTGGCGCCGTGATCAGCGTTATCGCTGATGACGGCAGCGAACTCGCTGCCACGGTCACGGCTATCGCGGAGGACCTCACGACCGCGACGGTCGACTTCAATCATCCGCTTGCTGGCAGGACTCTGACGTTCGAGATAGAACTGGTAGAGATAGCAGGGGCCTAGGCCCGGTAAACGGTTTGGTGTCGTTGACACGGTTCAACCGCGTGACTATTGTTTGACCCAGGTCACGGACTCCTGGAAAGCCCATGTCGACCGGTATCGACGTTGGCCTGGGGGAGGGGTGCCGGCACAGCTGTGCGAACGCAGAGGTCAGCGTTTCTTCATGTGTGGCCAGTCGGAAATCATGGGAGCACCGGTACGGACGCTGCGGGCGTCCGGCTCCCGCGCGAGGGTAGGGGGTGTCCGAGATTCTACTCACTAGCGTGAACGTGTGGCTCGATGTGATCTTTGTCGTGCTCGAGGTCCTGGTGATCTTCGTGTTCTTCGTGGGCCACCTAGGTGTCAGCATCCCGACAGGACGATTCCGCAAGGTGTGGATCGACAAAGAGTGGCCCGAGCACGACTGGGCCCCGCCGCCACTTCCCAAGTTCATTCACTTCCAGCACCTCACGATGATGCTTCTTCTGGGTATCTCCGGAATGCTCATCAGATTCCCGCTCTTCGACCGTACGCCCATGCGGTACGTGCACTACGTGGCGATGGTCATCGTGGGTCTCAACTTCTTCTGGCGCCTTTGGTACGCGTTCTTCTCCAAGGAGCGTGACTACAAGGAATTCGCCATCGGCAAGAAGGACGTGGCTACGCTGCTCGGCGTCGTCATGTACTACGCGTACCTCAGCAACAACAAGCCGCACGTAGCCAAGTACAACGTCATGCAGAAGGGCTCATACGACCTGTTCGGTATCCTGATGATCGTCCAGGGCCTCACGGGCCTTGCGTTGCTCACGCAGCCGTTCGTCTTCGGCGCGTCGCCCCGCGAGATCCTGCTCTTCTGGCTGCCGGGCAGCGTTGCCACGGCAGGCGCCTGGGCGCGGATCATCCATTACAGCGTCAACTGGCTCTTCATCATCGTCACGACCGTCCACATCTACCTGGCGGCATTCATCGACTGGCCGTGCACGAAGGACTTCTTCGGCATCCAGAAGCTCAAGCTGGTAGAGAGTGCACACGGACACGGCGACGAACACGCTGTAGCCTCGGCCGAGGCAGACTGAGGCTGTCGTGAGCCACAACGGTCGCACCCGACTCATCGCTCTGGCGATCATCTGCGTCGGCATCGTGGCGTTGCCCCCCGTAGCGGCGAGCGCGGCTGAAGCGACCACCGCGACACCGTCGGTATCGGCGACGGCGGCGTATGCCCTCGACTTCACGCTTCCGACGCAGAGCAAGGCCGGCTGCATGGTGTGTCACGGCGACGAGAACCTTACGCGCCTCAAGGCCGGTAAGGCCGTGAGCTACTACATCGACGGCGATGCGTACAGTGCATCGACGCACGGTGAGCAGCAGTGCGTGGGTTGCCACCTGGACTTCGCGTACAAGACGCCGCACGAGAGCGATAAGAACTGGCAGGCCACGGCCAAGATCGCGTGCAAGAACTGCCACGGCGCCCAGTTCCTGGCGTTCGGTCAGGGCGTTCACCGGCGGGCGATCGACGCCACAGGCACGGCCGTCGCGGTCGAGGATAGTAAGCCGCTGTGCGGTGACTGCCACGGTAGCCACGACATCGTGACGATCACCGATTCGCCCGAGGGCCAGGCCCAGATGCACGCTGACGGCTGGCAGGTGTGCGGCCGCTGTCATCAAGACTACTGGGACAGCTACGACGACTACTACCACGGCGCCGCCTATAAGCGCGGTGCCAAGGACGCACCCGCGTGCTGGGACTGCCATGGCTGGCACGACATCCTGCCATCCAAGGACAAGGGTTCCAAGGTCAACAAGGTCCACCTTGCGGAGACCTGTGGCCAGGGTAGCGCGTGCCACGATGCGGCAGACCTGGATGAGACGTATCTGGACTACTCGTACGCGATCCACGGTAAGCGAGCCGCCAAGCAGGACAACCCGGTGTACTCGTTCGTCCGCAAGGTCGCGAGCGCGATCGGTGGGTTCTTCGGAGGCGAGTAGTCGCTGCGCGACCTTCTTTATGAAACAACGACTGT